>NZ_JBHJUV010000104.1:0-15512 GCF_042268025.1 Streptomyces sp. NPDC056161 | reverse complement strand
CGGCCGGAACGGACACCTTCAGGTTCCCGAACCGGCATCAGCCCACGTCAGGGCAGACAGAAGCACCTCCGGCGCACGCCACGGGATTTACCACGTCCCCGGCGCGCACCAAAGGTGCGCTGGATCGCTGACCTGCGAATTCGCCTGGGGGCTGGGGGAGTCCGGACGAGAGTTCAGGCAGCCGGGACGAGGGCGGGGGAGCGGAGTGGGGGGAGGCGGGGGACGGGCAAGGGGCGGGCGGGGAGCGGGCGAGGGAGGGAAGGGCGGAGTCAGGAGCAGACGGCGCCGGCTGTCGGCACCTTTCCGTCCAGTAGATAGGCATTCACAGCATTCTGTACGCACTTGTCCTTGCTGTCGTACGCTCCGTGCCCCTGCCCCTTGTACGTCAGCTCGACGCCGACGCCCTTGCCGAGCGCGTCCACCATCCTCCGCGCGCCCTCGTACGGGGTCGCGGGGTCGCCGGTGTTGCCCACGACCAGGATCGGCGCGGCTCCCGGCGCGCTCACCTCGGGGTGGTCGGCGGCGCCCGGCACCGCCCAGTTGGTGCAGCTCAGCATGCCCCACGCGAGGAAATCCCCGAACAGTGGAGAGGCCGCGCGGAACGTCGGCAGCTTCCGCTGGATGTCGTCGACGGTGTACCGCGGTTTCTCGTCGGCGCAGTTGATGGCGATGTTCGCCGGGATGATGTTGCTGTACTCACCGTTCTGGTTGCGGCCGTTCATCGAGTCGGACAGCAGCATCAGGATCTTGCCGTCGCCGTCGTACGCCTCCTCCAGGCCCGCCGTGAGGTACTCCCAGAAGTCCTTGGAGTACAGGGACTGCGCGATGCCGTTGGTGGCGTCGGTCTGGGTGAGCTGACGCGGGAAGATGCCCGGGATCGGCTTCTTGTCGAGGTCTTTGAGCAGCTTGGCGATGCGGTTCTTGACGTCCTGAGAGGTGTCCCCGATCGGGCACTCCTCGATCTTCGACGTGCAGTCGTCGGCGAAGTTGTCGAGCGCGAGCTGGAAGCCCTTGGCCTGCCCCAGCGCGCTTTGCTCGGGGTCCTTGGTGGGGTCCACGACCCCGTCGAAGACGGCCCGTCCCACGTGCTTGGGGAACAAGTGGGCGTAGACGCCGCCCAGTTCGGTGCCGTACGAGATGCCGAAGTAGTGCAGCTTGCTGTCGCCCAGGACCTGGCGCATCAGGTCCATGTCGCGGGCGGCATCCGTGGTGCGCACATGCGGAAGGGTCCGCCCGGAGTTCTTCTCGCAGGCCGCGTTGAACTGCTTGGTGCGGTTCACGAGCTGGGCGCGTTCGGCGCTGTTGTCGGGCGTCGCGTCCTGCTGGAAGTACTCGTCGAGCTGGGCGTTGCTCTTGCACTTGACGGGATCGCTGCGGCCGACCCCGCGCGGGTCGAAGCTCACCAGGTCGTAGCGGGTGCGCAGTTTCGCGTAGTCGCCTGCGAAGGCGGGCAGCGAGGTGACGCCGCTGCCGCCGGGTCCGCCGAAGTTGAAGATGAGCGAGCCGATCCGCTTGCCCGGGTCACCGCTGGCCCGCGCCCGGATGAGGGCGATCCCGAGGGTGTCGCCCTTGGGGTTGCTCCAGTCCAGGGGAGCCTCCATGGTGGCGCACTGCCACGTGCCGCCTCCCGGCAGCGGCGACGGGGGATTGCCGCCCCCCTGGGCCTCGGAGGGAGCCGGGCAGTCCTTCCAGTCCAGCTTCTGGGCCAGCAGGTTCCCGTCCCTCGAACCGCCGCCGCAGGCCACGAGCAGGGCGGGCAGCAGGGCGGTGGCAGCCAGGGCGGTGCGGATCCGGGAGGGCCTCATGAACCCATCCTGCGGGCCCGCGCACCCGGGCGCGCGGGACGCGGGCCGTACGAGGTACCGGGCGCTCCGCTCGACGCGTCGTGCCCACGGGTGCGCCGCCGGCCTCCCCCGGGCTCTCGGCTCCCGCCCGGACCCGGTCCACCCGCTGTCGGCCCGCCCTGGCTCCGACCCGACTGCTCGGCCCCGCCTACAGGGCCCCCCGGCGCGAGAGGTGGTTGAAGGCCAGCCAGCCCGGCAGCACCGGCAGCCACAGCGTGAGCAGCCGGAACAGCAGTACGGCCGGAGCGGCGACCTCCTTGGGGAGCCCGACTGCGATCAGGCCGACGGTCAGGGTGGCCTCCACGGCGCCCACGCCGCCCGGGGTCGGGGCGGCGGAGCCGAGCGCGTTGCCGGCGAGGAAGACGACGGCGACGCTGGCGATGCTGAGCGAGGTCGACTCGTCGCCGAACGCGCGGATCGAGGCGTCCAGGCACATCACGAAGCAGGCGGTGAGCAGCAGCATGCCGCCGATGCCCGTGATCAGCTTCTGCGGGCGCTGCAACACGTCGAGCATGCGCGGCACGACACCCGCGAACAGCGACCTCACGCGCGTGAGGACGAATTTCCGCAGGAACGGCACCGAGGTCACCACGAGCACGAGCACCGCCACCGTCAGCAGACCGGCGATGACCGTACGGGACGGCGACAGCGACGGCGTCTTCTCGGTGCCGGTCAGATAGCCGAAGGACAGCAGCATCAGGATGTGGCAGCCGAGCCCGAACAACTGGGACGCGCCGACGCTCGCCACCGCGAGCCCGGGGCGCACCCCGGCGCGTTGCAGGAAGCGCGTGTTGAGGGCGACACCGCCGACTGCGGCCGGCGCCACGATCTTCACGAACGACCCGGCGACCTGCGCCGCCACGGTCCGTACGAACGGCACACGCTCGGGCACGAAGCCCAGGAGCGCCATCGCCGCGGCGACGTAGCTGAGCGCCGAGAACGCCACCGCCGCGGCGAGCCAGCCCCATTGGGCCTGTGCGAAGAGGGTGGCGAACTGGATGTGCGTGAGCTGGGTCAGCAGGTAGTAGGCGCCGATGGCACCCGCGATGAAACTGATCAGCGTGCGCGGTCGCACCCGTTCCAGCCGGGCGGGTTCCACGGGCGCCTGCGGCCTGATCCGCAGCACCTGGTGCCGGATCTGGGTGAGCAGATCCTCCTCGCGGGCCTCTTCCAGGGCCTCGTCGATGGCCCGTTTCTCGGCCCGCTGCTCGGCCCGCGCCGTCTTCTTGTCGGGTTTCTCCAGGGCGGGCCTGCTGTCCTCCGGGGCTGCCTCCAGACGGGCGAGTTTGGCCTGCCGGGACGCCTCCAGGACCGCTTCGCGCTCGCGCTGCGCCCGTTCGCGGGCCAGTTTGCGCAGCGTCGCGCGCGTGGAGCGGGTCAGCGCGATCGGCTGGAGCATCGGCAGACAGTCGGCGACGGCGTCGGGGCCGAGGACACCGACCGCGGAGGCGACCGCCCGTTCGGCGCCCACCCGAAGCCCCAGGGTGGTCACCAGCTGCGCGACATCCATACGCAGCAGCAAATCTCCGGCCGCGATCTCGCCTCCGCGTAGATCAGTGAGCACTACCGCACCGGAGGGATTCAGCAGTATCGCGTCGCCCGCGAGCCTACTGTGTGCGATTCGTCGCGACTGCAAAGCCTGGACCTGGTGCCAGGCCAGGCGCAGCAACTCGTCGGTGATCTCCTCGTCGGCCAGCGAGTCGAGCGTGCGCCCACCGGTGTGCTCGTAGACGAGCATGACGGCGTCGGGGCCCAGTTCGGAGGTGGCGATCAGCCGGGGCGCGTTGGCGCCGGCCGCGATGGCGGCGTACGCCAGCAGCGCCTCCTGCTCCAGCGCCTGGCGCAGCGACTGGAAACTGGAGCGGGTGGTGAAGCCGCGCAGGGTCAGATTGCGCCACGCCCGGTAGAAGAAGCCCTGTGCCTGCTGCTCGCGGTCGACCACCGTGACGTCGAGTGGCGGCCCGTCCTCCAGGGTCACGAAGTAGCGCCGGCCACGGTCGCCGTTCTCGGAGTCCGGGGCCTCTTCGCGGGCGGCGGTCACCGGGTGGAAGCCGACCCGGCGCAGGCCCGCCATCAGCGTCTGCCCGGTGGGCCGGACGTTCGGGGAGCCGACCGCGTACAGCGTGCCGTAGGCGACGGTCCAGCCGATCAGCACCGTCAGGATGATCGAGAACGGCGTCGTGTAGCCGGTGACGAGCATGGAGAACGCGTCGAGCAGCAGCACGATCCACAGCACGGCGCGCCAGCGCGGTCTGCGGGACATGCCGACGGCCGTCATGTACGCGATGACCGGGGCCAGATAGCCGTGCACCGGGTCGGTCAGCGCGTGGATGTTGCCCGGGGACGGCTGGGTGAGCGCCTCCTGGATGGAGCTCGGGGCGGCGCGGGCGACCCACAGGTCGGTGGCGAGCGTCACTCCGTGCGCGAGGACCGCCGCCAGGACGCCGTCGGCGATGCGCAGCCCGTCCCGTTTGATCAGCCGCTCGATCGCGAACGCGACCGGCACCAGGAGGATCGCGATGCTCGACGCCAGCCCCGCGATCTTGATCAGCAGATCGGGTGCCTGGCCGGTGCCCTTGTTGATGTCCTGTTCCAGGCCCGAGGTGGTGCCGTGGGCGAAGGCGGCGATGGCCAGGAGCACGACGATCGCCAGCACGCCCACCATCAGACGCATCAGGTCGGAAGGGCGGTGCACGCGCGCGGGGAGGAGCGGCTCGTCGCCCTCGACCTCCTCGATGTGCGCGTCGGCAGGGCAGTCGTTCCCGGGTGCGGTACCGGTGCCGTTCTCCTCCTCGGCGGGGCTGGTGCCGTGCGTCCCGGCGGTGTCCGGGCGCGCCGCCGCGTCGGAGGTGCCCTCCGCGCCCTCGGCGTGCACGCCCTGCTGCTTCATCGCCTCTTCTTGGTCTCGTATCACCGGTCACCGCCCGCACGATGGTGGCATGGCCCTCCGACACACGGTGTCGTCAGGGTGCGATTGCGGGAGCGCACAGTGTGTCGGAAACACCGCCGGAGGGCGAGGGCAGGCGCCGCCCCGCTCGCGTCCCGTTGTCGGTGGGGTGGGGCAGGATGGGGCGAATGAGCGAGGAGAGCCTTTCGGGCCGGGCACCCGACGAGGGGCACCCGGACGCACTGCCGGAGTACGCCGAGCGGGTCCTCGACGTCGCCGAACGGATCCCACCCGGGCGGGTCATGACGTACGGGGACGTCGCCGAGTGGCTGGAGGAGGGCGGACCGCGCCAGGTCGGCCGGGTGATGGCCCTCTACGGGGGAGCCGTGCCGTGGTGGCGCGTCGTGCGGTCCGACGGAGGGCTGCTCGCGGGCCACGAACTGCGCGCGCTCGGCCACTACCGCGCGGAGGGCACGCCGCTGAAGGAGGCGAGCAGGGCAGCCGAGAGCCACCTGCCGCGACTCGACATGAGACGGGCCCGGTGGGACGGCGGCGGAAGCGCACAGGGTCACACCTGACAGCTTCCGCCATGGAAGCCCCATTGGGGGAACCGGTGGCCCGTACGAGGGACACGGGGGACGTCTGCGGCATGCCGTACGTTCGTGAGGCGTGGGACACGAGTGCCGTGAGTGCCGTGAGTGCACTGCGGGAAGAGGCGGAAGCGCTGCTTCCGCAGCGGACGTCGGCGTAGCGTCGGCCACACGGGTCCCCCTCACCCCGCGGCCACCATCCCGCGCGCGGGACAGCCAGACGAGTACGAGTACCAGGACCGGCGAACCACGTGAGCTCCTCCTCCACCACCAGGAACCTGCCGCACCCCGAGGCGCGGCAGGGGAGCCGTGGCGCCTACCGGCTGGTCCGTACCCCGCCGGCCGAACCCGAGCCCCCTGGTCTGGACGCCGCCCAGCGCGCGGTGGTTGACCACCGGTCCGGACCTCTGCTGGTTCTCGCCGGACCCGGCACCGGCAAGACCACCACACTGGTGGAGTCCGTGGCCGCGCGGGTCGCCCGCGGCGCGGACCCCGAGCGGATCCTGGTGCTGACCTTCAGCCGCCGGGCCGCCACCGAGTTGCGCGACCGCATGGCCCGGCGCGTGGGCGCGGCCCGCGCGCCCCGGGCGACCACCTTCCACTCGTACTCGTACGCCCTGGTCCGTGCCCACCAGGACAGCGACCTGTTCGTGGAGCCGCTGCGGCTGCTCTCCGGCCCCGAGCAGGACGTGACCGTCCGCGACCTGCTCGCGGGCCAGCCGGACCTGGAGCGGCTCGGCCTCGCCCATGTGCGCTGGCCGGACGAGCTGCGGGCCTGCCTGACCACCCGCGGCTTCGCCGACGAGGTCCGCGCCGTCCTGGCCCGCAGCCGGGAACTCGGCCTCGGTCCCGCCGCCCTGGACGCCTTCGCCCACCGCATCGGCCGCCCCGACTGGCGGGCCGCCGCCGCCTTCCTCGCCGAATACCTCGACGTGCTCGACCTGCAAGGCGTCCTCGACTACGCGGAACTCGTCCACCGCGCGGTGCTGCTGGCCGGCCGCCCCGAGATCGCGGCCAGGCTCGCCGCCCGGTACGACGCCGTGTACGTCGACGAGTACCAGGACACCGACCCGGCCCAGGTGCGCCTGCTGCACGCCCTCGCGGGCGGTGGCCGCACCCTGGTCGCCTTCGGTGACCCCGACCAGTCGATCTACGCGTTCCGGGGCGCCGACGTCAACGGCATCCTGGACTTCCCCGCGGCCTTCCCGCGCGCGGACGGCCGTCCGGCACCCACGGAGGTGCTGCGGACCTCGCGCCGCTCCGGAGCCGCCCTGCTGGCCGCGACCCGCCTGCTGACCCAGCGCATGCCCCTGACCAGACTTCCGGCCGACAAGATGCGCGCCCACCGCGAACTCGTCCCGGTGCGCGACACCGGCCGCGTCGAGGTCTACACGTACCCCACGGCAGGCACCGAACTGGACAACATCGCCGACATCCTGCGCAGGGCGCACCTGGAGGACGGCGTCGCCTGGAACGACATGGCGGTCCTGGTCCGTGCCGGATCCCGCACCATACCCACCGTCCGCCGGGCCCTCACCTCGGCCGGGGTACCCCTCGACATCGACGGTGACGACCTGCCATTGCGCCATGAACCGGCGGTGGCACCGCTGCTGGCCGCGCTCCGGGCGGTCGCGGCGGCAGAGGCGGCGCGGCCGGGTGCAAGGGGCGCACAAGAGGACGAGGAGCCCAGCGGCAAGGGGCCGGTCCACGGAGCCGATCCCTCCGTGGAGCAGCCCTCCGGGGAGGACACCCTCGGGTCCCTGCGGGACGACAGTTCCTGGCTCGACACCGAGACCGCGCTGACCCTGCTCGCCTCACCGCTCGCCGGTATGGACGCCGCCGACCTGCGTCGGCTCGGCCGGGCCCTGCGCGAGGAGGAGAGAGCGGCGGGCGATCCGCTGCCGCCGCCCTCGGACGAACTGCTCGCGCGGGCGCTCGCCGAGCCCGAGCGGCTGGTCGCGCACGACCCGGCGTACGCCAGGGGCGCACAGCGCCTCGGCGCGCTGCTGAAGAAGGCCAGGGAGCGCCTGGCGGGCGGCGGCACCGCCGAGGAGGCGCTGTGGGAGCTGTGGGAGGGCACGCCATGGCCCGCCCGCCTGGCCCGGACCGCCCGGCGCGGCGGCGCGGCGGGCCGCAACGCCGATCGTGACCTCGACGCCGTGTGCGCCCTGTTCGCCACCGCCGCGCGGGCGGAGGAGCGCACCGGTGGCCGTGGTGCCCTCAACTTCCTGGAGGAGATCGACGCCGAGGACATCGCCGCGAACACACTCGCCCAGCGCTCCGTGCGCCCCGACGCCGTCCGGCTGATGACCGCCCACCGCGCCAAGGGCCTGGAGTGGCGCCTGGTCGTGGTGGCCGGCGTCCAGGAAGGTCTGTGGCCGGACCTGCGCCGTCGCGGCTCCCTCCTGGAGGCCGACCGCATCGGCCGCGACGGGCTCGCCGAACCCCTCACCCCGGGTGCGCTGCTCGCCGAGGAGCGCCGACTGTTCTACGTGGCCGCCACGCGCGCGCGTGAACGTCTCGTCGTCACCGCGGTGAAGGCGCCCGCGGACGACGGCGACCGGCCCTCCCGCTTCCTCGCCGAACTGGGCGTCGAGCCCAGGGACGTCACCGGCCGTCCCCGCCGTCCCCTGTCGGTGGCCGCCCTGGTCGCCGAACTGCGTGCCACCACGGTCGACCCGCGCGCGTCCGCCGGTCTGCGCGAGGCCGCCGCCCGCCGCCTGGCCCGGCTCGCCGCGCTCGGCGACGAAGAAGGCCGCCCGCTGGTCCCGTCGGCGCACCCGGAACGCTGGTGGGGCATGTTCGAACCGACCACGAGCAAGGTGCCGCTGCGCGACCGCGACCAGCCCGTCGTGCTGTCCGGCAGCGCCCTCGACCAGCTCGCCAACACCTGTTCCCTCCAGTGGTTCCTGGGCCGCGAGGTGAAGGCAGACGCACCGGCCACCACCGCCCAGGGGTTCGGCAATGTCGTGCACGTCCTCGCCGACGAGGTCGCCTCGGGGCGCACTCCGGCCGACCTCTCCGTCCTGATGGAACGCCTGGAGTCGGTGTGGAACGCGCTCGCCTTCGACGCGCCCTGGAAGTCGGCGCAAGAGAAGGAGCACGCGCGCGTGGCGCTCGAACGCTTCCTTGCGTGGCACGTCGACTCCAACGGCGTCCGGGCCGGGCGCAAGCCGGTGACCAGCGAGCACGACTTCGACGTCACCCTGGAAGCGGGCGAGTTCGAGGTGCGCATCCGCGGCCAGATGGACCGTGTGGAGACGGACGGCGAAGGGCGTGCCTACGTGGTCGACTTCAAGACCGGCAAACAGGCGCCCAGTACGGCGGAGGTGGCCCGCCACCCCCAGCTGGCCGTCTATCAGCTCGCCGTCCGTGAGGGCGCCGTCGACGACGCCTTCGACGGCGTGCGCCCCGAACCGGGCGGCGCCGAACTCGTCCACCTCAGGCAGGGCGCCGCCCAACGGGACGGCGGCGAGAGCCTGCCGAAGGTACAGGCCCAGGAGCCCCTGGCGGGCGAGTGGGTCGGCGATCTGCTTGCCACCGCCGCCGGCAAGGTCCTCGACGAGCGGTTCACACCGACCACCGGCCAGCACTGCACCCACTGCGCGTTCCGGGCGTCCTGCAGCGCGCGTCCCGAAGGACGGCACGTGGTCGAGTGAATCTCCGCGTATTTACGTGTAATGGCATGTATCTCTGCGCAGCGCCACTTATCCCCACGTAGCGCCGCTGGCTCCGCGTACGGCACGTCGTACGCGGAGCCGCGTACGTAACTGCCGTCACGTACGTACTGCGGTGACCTGCGTACTGCGGTGACCTGCGTACTGCTCTGACGCGCGCACTGGCCTTGCGTGCGCGCTGCTGCGCCGTACGTACCGCCGTGCTGTCCAGCCTGGACACGTCATGGCGCCTGCGCCATCACCCGGGCCGGCCCGCGCCGACACCGGCTGCCCCGTGCCCCCACGGGCCCCCGCCGACCGATCCCCGCGTCGACTGTCAGTGCCCGCCGATAGCCTCTGCGTCATGCCCGCTCGCATCACCGACCCCGAGCAGCTCAAGCAGTTGCTCGGCATCCCGTTCACCCCGGAGCAGACGGCCTGCATCACCGCGCCGCCCGCCCCGCAGGTGATCGTGGCCGGAGCCGGGTCGGGCAAGACCACCGTGATGGCGGCCCGCGTGGTCTGGCTGGTCGGCACCGGCCAGGTCGCCCCCGAACAGGTCCTCGGCCTGACCTTCACCAACAAGGCCGCCGGAGAACTCGCCGAGCGCGTCCGCAAGGCACTGGTCAACGCAGGCGTCACCGACCCCGACGTCATCGACCCGGACAACCCGCCGGGGGAGCCGGTCATCTCCACCTACCACGCCTTCGCGGGCCGCCTCCTGGCCGACCACGGCCTGCGCATCGGGCTGGAGCCGACGTCCCGGCTCCTCGCCGACGCCACCCGCTACCAGCTCGCCGCGCGCGTGCTGCGCGAGGCCCCCGGCCCCTACCCGGCACTCACCCGCTCCTTCGCCGACCTGGTCAGCGACCTACTCGCGCTCGACGCCGAACTCGCCGAACACCTCGTACGCCCCGAGGACCTGCGCACCTGGGACACCGGGCTGCTGCGCACCCTGGAGGGCACGAAACTCACCAATGCCGACCTGCGCAGGGTCCCCGAGGCGGCCGCGGCCCGCCGCGAACTCGCCGGCCTGGTACTGCGCTACCGGGCCGCCAAACGCGACCGCGACCTGCTCGACTTCGGCGACCAGATCGCGCTGTCCGCCGCCCTCGCCGCGATCCCGGAGGTCGGCCGGGTACTGCGCGACGAGTTCCGTGTGGTGCTGCTCGACGAGTACCAGGACACCTCGGTGGCCCAGCGGGTCCTGCTGGCCGGGCTGTTCGGCGGGGGCACCGGCCACCCCGTGACCGCCGTCGGCGACCCGTGCCAGGCGATCTACGGCTGGCGCGGCGCCTCCGTCGCCAACCTCGACGACTTCCCCGAGCACTTCGCGCACCCCGACGGCCGCGCCGCCACCCGACAGGCGCTCAGCGAGAACCGCCGCAGCGGCGGCCGTCTCCTCGACCTCGCCAACGGCCTCGCCGCACCCCTGCGCGCGATGCACGCGGGCGTGCAGGCCCTTCGCCCGGCCCCCGGAGCCGAGCGTGACGGCACGGTCCGCTGCGCCCTGCTGCACACCCACGGCGAGGAGATGGCCTGGCTCGCCGACTCCATCGCCCACCTCGTCCGGACCGGGAAGGCGCCCGGCGAGATCGCCGTCCTGTGCCGCACGGCGGCCGACTTCGCCCAGATCCAGGGCGCGCTCGTCGCCCGCGACATCCCCGTCGAAGTGGTCGGTCTCTCCGGACTGCTGCACCTGCCCGAGGTCGCCGACCTCGTCGCCGTCTGCGAAGTCCTCCAGGACCCCGGCGCCAACGCCTCCCTGGTGCGCCTGCTGACCGGCCCGCGCTGGCGGATCGGCGCCCGCGACCTCGCCCTACTGGGGCGGCGCGCCCGCCTCCTCGTGTCCCACGCGCGCGTGGACGCCGACGACGACCCCGACCGCAGGCTGGCCGAGGCCGTCGAGGGGATCGACCCGTCCGAGGTGATATCGCTCGCGGACGCGCTCGACACCTTCCTGGAGTCCCCCATGGACGGGGACGGCACCGACGACGGGCTGCCCTTCTCCGCGGACGCGCGCGTGCGCTTCGCCCGCCTGGCCGCCGAACTGCGCGAACTGCGGCGCTCCCTGTCCGACCCGCTGATGGACGTCCTGCACCGCGTCCTCGCCGTCACCGGCCTCGAAGTGGAACTGTCGGCGTCCCCGCACGCCCTTGCGGCCCGCCGCCGCGAGACCCTGTCGAACTTCCTGGACGTCGCCGCCTCCTTTGCTGCGGGCGAGAGCGAGGCCACACTGCTGGCCTTCCTGGGCTTCCTGCGCACCGCCGCCCAGTACGAGAAGGGCCTGGACAACGCCCTTCCCGGAGGGGAGAACACCGTCAAGGTGCTCACCGCGCACAAGTCCAAGGGCCTGGAATGGGACGTCGTCGCCGTGCCCGGCCTGGTCACCGGTACCTTCCCCAGCACCCAGGGCCGGGAGAAGTGGACCTCGCAGGCCAAGGTGCTGCCGCACGGGCTGCGCGGCGACGCCGACACCCTGCCCGACCTCGCGAGCTGGGACTCGCGGGGCATGCGGGCCTTCCACGAGGACATGAAGGACCACCAGCACACCGAGGAACTCCGCCTCGGTTACGTCACCTTCACCCGTCCCCGCTCGCTGCTCCTCGGCTCCGGGCACTGGTGGGGACCCGCGCAGAAGAAGCCCCGTGGCCCCTCCGAGTTCCTGTGGGCGCTGCACGACCACTGCGCCGCCGGGTACGGCGAGATCGAGGCGTGGGCGGACGAACCCGAAGAGGGCGAGGAGAACCCGGTCCTGCACGAGGCGGCCGCCGACCGGGCCTGGCCGCTGCCCCTGGACAGTGACGCCCTGGCCCGCCGCCGGGCCGCCGCCGAGACGGTCCTCGCCCACTTGGACGGCCTCCCCTCGCGCGTGGGTGGCCGTCCCGCGGCCCTGCACGCCCCCGGCAGCCTCGACGACCCGGACTGGCCGCCGCCGGACGACGACGCACCCTTCGACGCCGAATCCCCCCATGGCCCCTACGAGGACCAGCCACCTCACGACCCCTACGAGGACGAGCCCTCCCTCGCTGCCTACGGTGAGGAGGAGTCCCCCTTCGATCCCGACGCGGAGGAGTCCCCCTTCGCGGAGGACCCGGCCGACTGGGACCAGTGGTCCGACGACCGCCCGACGGTCCCGCACCAGGCAGGCGCGCCCGCCCCGCCGGCGCCCGCCCATCCCCGTCCCATCGAGCCCGAGCACACCGGCCTCACCCCCGAGGAAGCCCGCACCATCGCCTCCTGGGACCGCGATCTCGACGCGCTCACCGGAGAACTGCTGCGCGCGCGGGAGCGTGTGACGGACGTCCCACTGCCCGCCACGCTGACCGCGACCCAGGTGCTGCGCCTGGCTGCCGACCCGGACGGGCTCGCACAGGAACTCGCCCGCCCGATGCCCCGCCCCCCACAACCGGCCGCGCGCCGAGGCACCCGGTTCCACGCGTGGGTGGAGGCCCGCTACGAAGAGTTGACGCTGCCGATGCTGGAGCCGGAGGAGCTGCCCGGCACCGAGGCCGAGATCGCCGACGAGCGTGACCTGGAGGCGCTCAAGGAGGCATTCGAACGCACCGAGTACGCACGCCGTACGCCCTACCGCGTCGAGGTCCCCGTCCAGCTCGCCCTGGCCGGGCGCCTGGTGAGAGGCCGGATCGACGCCGTCTACAAGAACGGCGACGGCGACACGGCGACGTACGAGATCGTCGACTGGAAGACCGGCCGCGGCCGCACCGCCGACCCGCTCCAACTCGCGGTGTACCGGCTGGCCTGGGCCGAGCAGCAGGGCATACCGCCCGAATCCGTCACCGCCGTCTTCCTTCACGTGCGCAGCGGCGAGGTCGTACGACCGGTCGGCCTGCCGGACCGGGCGGCGCTCGAAAGGCTGCTCACCGGGGAGCCGCGGCCTGAGCCCCCGGTGTGACGAACAGCCCGATCAGGATGCCCGTACGGGCCGATAGGCTCGATGTCATGAGCCAGACCCCGGACAGCGCCGTCCGCGCGTACATCGAGCAGCACCGTCCCGCCTTCCTGGACGACCTCGCGGAGTGGCTGCGCATCCCGTCCGTGTCGGCGCAGCCCGACCACGCGCCCGACGTACGGCGCAGCGCCGACTGGCTCGCCGCCAAGCTCAAGGAGACCGGTTTCCCCACCACCGAGGTCTGGGACACGCCGGGCGCCCCTACCGTCTTCGCCGCGTGGCCTGCGGACGACCCCGAGGCGCCCACGGTCCTCGTCTACGGCCACCACGACGTCCAGCCGGCCGCCCGCGCGGACGGCTGGGACAGCGAGCCGTTCGAGCCCGTGGTCCGGGACGGCCGCCTCTACGCGCGCGGGGCGGCCGACGACAAGGGCCAGGTGTTCTTCCACACACTCGGCGTCCGCGCCCACCTCGCCGCCACCGGCCGCACCGCCCCCGCCGTCCACCTCAAACTGCTGATCGAGGGCGAGGAAGAGGCCGGTTCTCCGCACTTCCGGGCGCTCGTCGAGGAGCGGGCCGACCGGCTCGCCGCCGACGCCGTGATCGTCTCCGACACCGGCATGTGGTCCGCGGACACCCCCACCGTCTGCACCGGCATGCGCGGCGTCGCCGAGTGCGAGATCCGGCTGTACGGACCCGACCAGGACATCCATTCCGGTTCCTTCGGCGGCGCCGTGCCCAACCCGGCCACCGCCGCGGCCCGTCTCGTCGCCGCCCTGCACGACGAGCACGCGCGCGTGACGATCCCCGGCTTCTACGACGGCATCGTCGAACTCACCGACCGCGAGCGGGAACTCTTCGCCGACCTGCCCTTCGACGAGCCGCAATGGCTGCGCACCGCCAAGTCGCACGCCGCCCACGGCGAAGCCGGACACACCACCCTGGAACGCGTCTGGGCACGTCCCACCGCCGAGGTCAACGGCATCGGCGGCGGCTACCAGGGCCCCGGGAACAAGACGATCATCCCGTCCTCGGCGATGGTGAAGCTCTCCTTCCGGACGGTCGCGGGCCAGGACCCCGACCACGTCGAGAAGGCCGTCCGCGCCTGGGCCGCGGACCAGGTGCCCGCGGGGATCCGCTGCGAGATCGACTTCGGCAGCGCCACGCGCGCGTGCCTGACCCCACTGGACCACCCCGCCCTTCAGTCCGTCGCCCGCGCCATGGGCCGCGCCTTCGGAAAGCCCGTCCGCTTCACGCGCGAGGGGGGCTCCGGACCGGCCGCCGGCCTTCAGGAGGTCCTCGGCGCCCCTGTCCTGTTCCTGGGCATCTCCGTACCGTCCGACGGCTGGCACGCGCCCAACGAGAAGGTCGAGCTCGACCTGCTGCTCAAGGGCGTCGAGACCAGCGCCTACCTGTGGGCCGACCTGGCGGAGAACTGGCGCCATGAGCCCTGAAACGGTGCCGTGCAAAGCGCCCGCGCCCGCGCGGCACACTGGAAGGACCGTCCTGCCCGCACCGCACCCGCCCGACCCGGTTCCCTCCCGCCCTTCGATCCGCTGAACCGCCCGCCGAACCCAACCGTTCCACTGGGGGAGTTGGAAGCACCCGTGACCACCTGGACCGACCACACCGCCGACCGACCCATCTCGCTCACCGCTCCCAGCGGCATCGACCGCGCCGCCCACCACCGCCTCGACGAGGCATGGCTCGCGGCGGCGTGGAGTCACCCCACCACCCGCTGTTTCGTGGTCTCCGGCGGCCAGGTCCTCATCGACGAGACAGCGGACGGCCGCACCGAACTCGTCATGACCCCGTCCTTCGAGGCTCCCCTCACCGAGGCACACCGCTACTTCCTGGGCACCGACGACGACGGGGTGAGCTATTTCGCCCTCCAGAAGGACTCGCTGCCCGGCCGTATCGACCAGTCCGCCCGCCCGGCCGGGCTGCGCGAGGCAGGGTTGTTCCTGTCGCCGCGTGACGCCGGTCTGATGGTGCACGCGGTCGGTCTGGAGAACTGGCAGCGCACCCACCGTTTCTGCTCGCGCTGCGGTGAGCGCACGGTGATCGCCGCAGCGGGGCACATCCGCCGCTGCCCGGCCTGCGGCGCCGAGCACTACCCGCGTACCGACCCCGCCGTGATCATGGCCGTCACCGACGACGAGGACCGCATCCTGCTCGGCCGCCAGGTCCACTGGCCCGAGGGCCGCTTCTCCACGCTGGCCGGGTTCGTCGAGCCCGGCGAGTCCATCGAGCAGTCGGTGCGCCGCGAGGTCTTCGAGGAGGCCGGCATCACCGTCGGCCCGGTCGAGTACGTCGCGAGCCAGCCCTGGCCGTTCCCGTCCAGCCTCATGCTGGGTTTCATGGCCCACGCCACCTCGACCGACATCGAGGTCGACGGCGACGAGATCCACGAGGCGCGCTGGTTCTCCCGCGAGGAACTGCGGGCCGCCTTCGAGTCCGGTGAGGTGCAGCCGCCGTACGGCATCTCCATCGCCGCCCGTCTCATCGAGCTGTGGTACGGCAAGCCGCTGCCGACCCGCAGCTTCGTCTGAGAACCGGCCCGCCGGCGGCGAGCCGAGGACGCCGAGTGACGTGCAAGGGGTGGTGGTCCCGGCCGGGACC
>NZ_JBHJUV010000103.1:0-16580 GCF_042268025.1 Streptomyces sp. NPDC056161 | reverse complement strand
CACCCCCCAGGTCATCCCTTCGACAGGGGGCAGACAGCCATACCGGGCCCGGAGGCCAGGCGCCCCATTGCGGGGCCACGAGAAAGGTAACGGGGTGGCGGGGCGGTGAGATGGCGGTGCGGGCCGTGCGCGTCGGGGGTGGCGGGGCGGTGAGATGGCGGTGCGGTGGTGCGGGCCGTGCGCGTCGGGGGGGTGGCGGGGCCGCCCGTGTCGCAGGGGTCGGCGCGTGCGGGGTCGGCGCGTGCGGTGTTCGTACGCGCAAAGGGCGGCGCTTCCGGCCGCCCCGTCTCACGCTCCCCGTGCCGCCCGCCGCGCGACCGCCGTCGCGATCTTCTCCGCGTCCCTCGCCAGCTCGCGGAGCATGCCGCTGATGGGGTTGGTGAAACCGGTGAAGTACAGGCCGGGGGCGTTGCGTGGGCTGCGACCGCCGCGTACGACCGGCCTGCCGCGCCCGTCGAGCACGTCGAGGTGGCCGACCAGACCCTCCAGGGCGCGCTCGTACCCGGTCGCGGCGATCACGGCGTCCGGCGACAGCCGGCCGCCGTCGGCGAGGGCGACCTTCCCGTCCTCGAACCCGTCGACCGCGGCCACGACCTCGACCCGGCCCGCCCGTACGGCGTCGACGAGGCCCACGTCCTGCACCGGGATCGCCCCCGCGGCGACCCGGCTGTACAGCCCGGAGTCCGGCCGCGGCAGCCCGTGCCCGGACAGGTCGGGCACGCTCACCTTGGCCAACTGCCGGGCAAGCCGGTCGACGAGCGTGACGGGCAGACGCCGTACCAGCACCGCCGAGTACTGGGCGGCCCACCCCGCGGTGGACCGCCGCACGATGTGCGGAGGGGTGCGCACGGAGAGCCGGACCCGTGCGGCACCTCCCTCGACCAGGTCCACCGCGATCTCCGCGCCGGTGTTGCCCACACCGACGACCAGCACGTCCCGCCCGGCGTAGGGCTCGGCGTTGCGGTACTCGCCGGCGTGCCCGAACTCCCCGGCGTACGCGTCGAGTCCGGGCCAGTCCGGCACGCGCGGGGTGTGGTTGAACCCGGTGGCGACGACCACCGCGCTGCCGGTCAGCTCCCGGCCGCCGGAGGCGCGCAGCAGCCAGCCCGTCCCGTCGGCCGACCGCTCCACCCGGGAGACCTCGACCCCGGTGACGATCTCCAGTTCGTGGAACTCGGCGTACTTCTCCAGGTACCGCACCACGTTGTCGCGCGCCACCCAGCGCCCGAACCGGCGCGGGATCGGCAGACCGGGCAGCGCCGACAGCCGGCGGGTGGTGTGCAGGTGGAGCCGGTCGTAGTGGCGCCGCCAGGACGCCCCGACCCTGTCGGCCTTCTCCAGTACGACGGCCCGCACGCCCCGGGCCCGCAGCGCCTGGGCGGCGGCCAGGCCGCCCGGACCAGCGCCGATCACATAGACCGGCCGGTCGGTGAAGGTCGTGGAGGGCTGCGCGGAGGCGCTGGAGACGGCCATGAGCGCGAGCGTAACCCCGCCCTCCGTTGATGGGTCTCGGTCAAGACCGGAATTGATTGCGGATTGATCACGCGTGTGGGGAGAGTAGGCGGGATGTGTGGCCGAAGGTACCCGGACGTGCCCGGACGTGCGCGAACCCGAACATCTGTGTCCCGCGCGCGCCTTTCCTTCCCGGTGACTTCCCGGTGACTTCCCCGCTCGGGCCGCTGCCCGCCGTCCGGTCCCGCCGGCCGCTGCCCGCCGTCCGGTCCCGCCGTCCGGTCCCGCCGTCCGGTCCCGCCGTCCGGTCCTGTCGCCGCTCTTGCGTCGCCGCCCCGCGTCCGCTGAACTGACGTACCGTCAGATTCAACCGGCGGGCGGAGAGTCCATGGACACGATCTGGCTCAGCGGTGATCAGTGGCTGGCGGTGCTGCGCATCGGACTCGGCCTGTGGTGGCTGGAGAGCTGGCGGCACAAGGACAAGAAGGCGTGGTTCGAGCGCGGCAGCGGGATCGCGTGGGCGGCGGACGTCGCGGCCAAGCACCGCTGGCGGGCGGTCCGGGCCGGCTTCGAGACCGTGGTGGCGCCGCGCCCGCGCGTGCTGGCGTACGTCGTCGTGTACGCGGAACTGGCCCTGGGCCTCGGCCTGGTACTGGGCTTCCTCACCCCGGTCGCGCTGGTCGGCGGCCTGCTGCTGAACCTCGTCTACTTCGTCCTCATGATCCACGACTGGGCCGAGCAGGGGCAGAACTCGATGATGGCGCTCATCTCGGCGGTCGGGCTGTTCGGCATGGCGTGGCAGTCCTGGTCGATCGATGCCGCGGTGGGGTGGTTCTGATGCCCGCCGAGCGCTTCGACGTACCGGAGACCGACGCCTTCACCAGGCCGTACTGGGACGCGGCGGCCGAGGGCCGGCTGCTGCTGCGCCGCTGCGGCGCCTGCGGCCGGGCGCACCACTACCCCCGGGAGTTCTGCCCGCACTGCTGGAGCGAGGACGTCGCCTGGACGGAGGCGAGCGGCCGGGCCACGCTCTACACCTGGTCCGTGGTCCACCGCAACGACCTGCCGCCGTTCGGCGCCCGCACGCCCTACGTCGCCGCCGTCGTCGACCTCGCCGAGGGGCTGCGGATGATGACGGAGGTGGTGGACTGCGCGGCCGGGGAGTTGCGGGCCGGTACGGATCTGACGGTGACGTTCCGCGACGGGACACCGGTGTTCCGGCCTGCGGGTGGGTGAGCCGACCCGGGAGGGGACAGCCGTGTTCCGGCCCGCGGGTGGGTGAGCCGACCCGGGAGGGGACAGCCGTGTTCCGGCCCGCGGGCGGGTGAGCCGGCCCGGGAGGGGACGGCGGTGCTCCGGGCGGCGGGTGGGTGACCGGACCCCGGAACGGGGCCGGGCCGCCGAGGGGATTCAATGACTCCCATGGCCCCGACGCACGAGAACCACTCAACCCCCGTCCGCACCTCCACCCCGGCCCCGGCCCTGGCCCCGGCCGCCGCCCCGCAGGACCCGGCACCGCACGGCCACGGTCTGCTCCTGCGCCGCTGGGACGCGGGGTCCGACGCCGACCTGGCAGCCTGGTTCCGCGGCCGGACCGATCCCGAATTCCGCCGCTGGAACACCCCGCACCGCGTGGACACCGACCTCGACAGCGCCCGTGAGTCCCTGCGTGGGCAACTGCGGAGCGCGGCGGACGGCATCAACGCGCCCTTCTGCGTCGCGGACGCGGCCACCGGTGCGCCGCTCGGCCACGTCGGCATCAATCTGATCGACCGCGTACAGAGCACGGCACGGGTCGGTTACTGGGTGCTCCCGGAGGCGCGCGGGCAGCGGGTCGCGACCCGGGCACTCGGGCTCGCCGCCCGCTGGGCGTTCACCGAACTGGGCCTGCACCGCCTGGAACTGGGGCATGCGCTCGGCCATGACGCGTCCTGCCGGATCGCTCAGACGTGCGGGTTCCGGTACGAGGGGACGCTGCGGGGCGCGATGTTCGCGGCGGGGCGGCACGACGCCTTCCGGGACGTACACCTGCACGGCCGGCTCGCCACGGACCCGAACCCGAACCCGGAGTCGGACCCGGACCCGGAGTCGGAGTCGGCCCCCGAGTCGGCCAACGGCTCGGAGTCGGCCGCGCATCCGGGACCGGCCGCGGACCAGGCACCGGCCGCGGACCAGGGACCGGCCCTCTGACCGCCATGACCATGCCCTCCGCACACGCCTGGTACCTGACCGACGACCTCGACGACTTCCTGACCCGGGCCGGAGACTTCCTGCGTTCCCGCCCGGCCCTGCACACGGTGCCGCTGACCGTGACCGACGCCCTCCGCAGCCGCGGACCGCACGTCTACGGCGCGGAGAACCCGCTGTACGGCGTGCTCGGGTCCGGGCCGGGACCCGGCGGGGTCCGGGCGATCCTGCTCCACACACCCCCGCATCCGCTCAACCTGACGCCGCTGGCACCGGAAGAGGCCGAATCCCTGGCCGCACTCCTGCTCGCCCGCGGCCACCAGGTGCCGGGGGTGTCGGCCGCGCAGGACACCGCCGCCGCGTTCACGGCGGCCTGGGAACGTGCCTCGACCGGCGCCACCGGCAGTCTGCGGCAGCGCCAACGGCTCTACCGTTTGGGCGAGTTGACGGTTCCGGAGCCGGTACCGGAGGGTCGGGCACGGGTCGCCGGGCCGCGGGACCGGGAGTTGGTGCGGCGCTGGTACGAGGAGTTCGCCGTGGCGGTCGGGCAGAGCGCCTCCGCCGCCTCCTCCGCCGAATGGGCCGACAGCCGGATCGGCTACGGCGGCGTCACGCTCTGGGAGACCCCCGACGGCACCCCCGACGGCACCCCGGTCGCCATGGCGGGAGTCACCCGGCAGATCGCCGGCCAGGTCCGCGTCGCGCCCGTCTACACCCCCTCCCACCTTCGCGGACGCGGATACGCCGGAGCGGTGACCGCGGTGGTGAGCAGGGCCGCGCAGGAGGCCGGGGCAGCGGAGGTCCTGCTGTTCACCGACCTCGCCAACCCGACGAGCAACGGCCTGTACCAGCGGATCGGATACCGGCCCGTGGCCGACTTCTCGGTGTACGGGTTCGGCGTGGGGCGTGAGGGACCGCACGGGCAGTGACAGTGCGGGACCCGCGACGGGCCGGCGGGGCGCGGTCCTTCTGCGCGCCGCCCTCTGCGTGTTGCGGCAGGGGACCCCGGCGTCAGGGAGCGGGTGGGGCGGTCAACGCCGGGGGGCCTTGACGCCGTGGCTGTGGCTGTGGCTGTGTCGTGAGGAGTCGCGCGGCTTCTGATGTTCCTTTCCGGTCACCGCGTAATGCGAGTCAGACGCTTCGCCCGCTGCCAACGACGCATAAAACTGCCTCAAACCATCCTCATCGACGACCTGCGCGGACGGCTCACCTCCGTGCCCACCCGCCGGGACGGGACAGGTCTGCGAAGTGCCGGACGTGGAATCGAACGCGAAAGGCGAGACAGTCGTACTCGCCGGGTAATACGGGAAGGGAGCGGTCTCCGAATGGCCGAACCCGGAATTGTCTGCGTACGGCGAGACAGCCACATTCGTTGGGCAATGAGCGAAGGGGTCGGTCTGCGCATAGCCGGACCCGGAAGGTGACGCATACGATGAGACGGCCGCGTTCGCCACTTCATCCCGCCAACCTCCCCGCGGTGCGTATTCTGCCGAGTCGGCAATCTTTTTGCCGGAAGTTATTGTCTTGCCATTTGTCCGGTGAATCTTCCGGTCCTCAAGGGGGATTTTCGCGTACTTCAAAGCACGCTCCGCCAAAGGACCCATCGCCACATTCCCGGCCTTCAGGTGTCGAAGGTGCTGCAGAATGTAATCACTGTCTGTCACGTCAGGAAACTTATCGCGACCGCTTGGAAGGAGGGTCGGCTGCACCAGCGACCTCCTCCCGTCCCTGGGAGAGTAAAGCGCTCTGATCATTTCTGCGATCTCGGCATCAGAACGCCTTCTTCTGGTGGATTTTCCCGCCACGGTCCTGCTTGCCTTCGCATTCCTTTCGGGACTTTCTTGGGCCCGCTTTCGTTGGCCCTTCGGGGTCGTGAGGTCCACGCCATATTTCTCCGAATATTTTACCCATCTGCTAAAATGCCGCCGACTCGGCCGTCCTTCTCCATTGCAGAATTCCGTCTGGCTTTTATTTCCTCTGCTGAACTCCTCCAGGAGGGCTTTCTTCTGGGCGTCGGAGTATGGCATGCCTTCTCCTTGTCGGTGCATTTGATTGGTGCTCGGCAGGCGTAGGATGCAGTAGGCCGGTTCCTGATGAGAAGTCGCTCGTAACACCTCAATGGGAAGGCGCCGGATTCCGGTTCACCGGGAGCCTGCGGGGATCCCCTGGCAGTTCCTGTCGCAGGAGCTGGGCTACGGTTCCGGGAGCACTGCCGGCGACACCTGCCGCCGCGGCCGGCGCGACCTGGGCGTGCTCCGGTCATCGCGGCTGCGGCAACGTGCATGGCTCCGGCCGGGGCGTCCACCGCTGGATCGCCGAAGCCGCCTTCGCACTCCTGCACTGGTTCCGCCGCCTACGCACCCGCCAGAGCTGTTCCAAGGTCGGATTTCAGGCATCGATGTGCGGGTCACAAGGGATGCCGAAGAGACCGAGTGGGGCCGTGTGCGGCGGCGCAGGGCCAGGGCGCGCGGTGGCCGGACACAGGGGTTGCCGCTCACGGCCACAGCAGGTGCCGCTCCCAACGCCCTCCCCGGCACAGGTAGGTGAGCCGGACGTGCCTGCGGTCGGGGTCGCCCTGGAAGAACTCGACCTCGTGCGGGCGCAGCCGGTAGAGCGTCCAGGTCGGAACCGGCGTCTCCGGGTCTTCGCGCGCCCGGTCCCAGGCGGCTTCCGAGGCAGCCCGCAGCTCGGCCGGTGACGACAGGGGTGCGCTCTGCCGGCCGGTGAGTGCCGCGGCCAGCGCGCCCGTCGACCGTGCGCGCAGGTCTGCCCGGCTCTGCTCCGGCGGGGCCGCCGTGACCGGTCCCCGTACCCGGACCTGACGGCCCAGCACCGGCCAGTAGAAGACGAGGGCCGCGTACGGCCGGTCGGTGAGCTGGCGGCCCTTGCGGCTCGTGGCGTGCGTGGCGAAGGACCAGCCGGTTTCGTCCGCGCCGTGCAGCATCACTATCCGTACGTCCGGCAGGCCGTCCGCGTCCGCCGTCGCCAGCGACATCGTGTGCGGCTCGGGCTGCCCGGCCGCGACCGCCTCAGCGAACCACGCGGTGAACAGGGGGAGGGGGGTGTTGGGGGCGGTGGCCGGGTCGAACGACGGGAGTTCCGTGACCGCCGGGTCCCACACCCGTAGTGACCGCAAGAGTTCGTGGAGGTCCGTTTCCGTTCCCATGTCCCTGAGTATCGCCCGGCCCGTGCGCCGGGACGTGCGTGCGGATGCGGGCGGTGGCACCCGGTGGCCACCGGGTGCCGGGGGGCGGGGTGCGTGGGCGCCGGAACCGGAAATGGGTGAGGGGGTGAACCGGTGGGCCGGTGAGTGCGTAGTGCGGAGGCGGGGTTCGTCCTGGCCCGTGGGTTCTGCCGGTTCTATGGCGTGGAGGATGCTGTGCCGAGATATAGAAAGCCCCTGACGAGTGATGTGAAGAATAGGATAAGCCGGAGCAAAAAGGGTAAGAGTTCCTCGTCCGGCTATACTGACGCGGAAATTGCGAATATGATCGAGGCCCTGTATTGCGCCGAGGGCGGGCGGGCGCCGCGAGTGCAGCCAGGATTTCTTCCGCCCGCGAAGGCCAAGTTCCCCGACATGGTCGGTGGTGATTTCATTGCGGGGCGCCTCCGTCGATTGAAGCAGATGGCCCATGTGATGGGTCCCCTGACGGAGAGGGCTTTGACGGAACATGCGAAAGTCCGCCTAGAAGATCGGATGCTTCTCGATGCAGTGAGCGGGAAGATGGTGGCCGTCGGCAAGAAGATTCACAGGGATGTGGGATCTGGTGCACACTGGCGAGAGGAGTGGAAGGGTGTGCAGGAGGTCAAGAATCATCCACTGGCCCTTCCAGCGGTCCCGAATTCGCCGGAGAATTCAGTCGTTGCGCAGGATCCGAGGGAGGGAACCGACTATTCGTTGCTGCGGCGGGAGGCCGAGCAGGCCGGCAGCGGGATGCCGTGGACACAGAATGGTATCCCCCTGGGCCACGGTGACGATGTCCATCCTGCACAGTCCGGGTTCCCGGAGGCGCTGTCCGGGTTCGCGGAGATACAGCCCGGATTCCGGGAGACATTGCCCGGATTCCGGGAGACGTTGCCCGGATTCTGGGAGGCGCCGTCCGGCGGTTCGCAGGTCGCGTTCAACCCGATGGTCCACGACGACATGGACGTATTGATATCGGACGGGTTTGACGACGGTGGCTTCGGCACGGTGTCCGGGATGTTCGGGTCCTGGTCTGCGCCGGTCAATCCTGCCGCGCCCTACGCGGGCGGATACCCGCACGGGGCGGCGTGGGAGATCCAGCCTCCCGGGACGGACACGCTGACGCAGGCGGCGCGGGCGGCGCAGGAGTTGTCGGCCGCGGCCCCCGTGTATCCCCGGACGGGCGACGGAGTGGCGTACTCGCCGTGGGAACCAACCACCGCTCACGGCCGAGCGGGGCATGCCCAGGCCCGGCAGCCGGGGCACCAGAGTCCGCGGTGACGACGAGCGGCCGGCTCGCCGAGGGGCGTCTGCGGATCGTGCAAAGCGTCCCCGGGAACGGTGGGCCGGGCAGCGGCCCCGGGGCGATGGCCTGGGGTCTTCTTGCCAGCGTCCAGCCCTGTGGTGGTTCTGGACACCCAGGCCGCCGCGCGCACCGACTCCGTGTCGAACACCACCAGGCTCGGGTCCGTCGGCCGGTCAGCCGTCGGCCGGTCCCGCCGTCGTCGCCGGAACGCGGTCGCCGACGGCTCGCGGACGCCGACGGCTCGGGGGTGGCCGGTGAGCCGGGGCGGCCGGTGAGCGGGGGCGGTGGACCGGGGCGGGAGGGCGGCGGCGGCATGGCGAATCCCTTGGAAGCGGGTCAGGTCGCCTGTCGGCAGGTGGCCTGACCGGGGCGACGGGGCGCGGCCCCGCTTCCGGCAGCCTCGTCACCTGAATGGCGCAACATGATGTGCCACCCACCTGGGCGAAGATCAAGCTGGCTAGTGCCCCAACCGAGGCAATCCGTGAAAGGGGAACCACATGCGCATTCGACGAATCCTCGCCCCCGTCATCGCCACGGCAGCCCTCGCCGGACTCGGTCTCACAGGCGCCGTCACCGCCACCGCCGCCACCGCACAGGGCGCCCCGTCCTCCGTCACTCCTTCTCAGTGCCAGCAGGGCGGCGGAACGCCCGCGATCAATGAGCCGGGCAACCCCTGCAAGGGCGGTACGCACAACGGGGAGACGGTCGACTGAACGCGCAAGGCGCCCCGCAGCCACGCGCCGGGGGCGCGCCCGCGTGAGCGTGGCCGGGAGAGTCTCGCAGGGGCTGTGCCGACCTGTCGGACACGCCCTGCACGCCACCCGGTCACGGCCTCAGCCTGAGGCCGTGACCGGGTGGCAGGTCGAGGGAGTCGGATCTCGCCGGGGCCTGTCAGGGCTTCCCGAAGGGGCCTGTCAGGGCTTCCTGAAGGGGCCTGTCAGGTCTTGCCAGGTCCTGCCGCGTCCCGCCCGGCCGGTCGTTCACCGGCCGAGCACCACCGTTCCCGAGGAGCAGAACCAGCCCCCGGTCCCCGAGGCCACGCCGAGTCGCGGCGGCTGACCGTCCGGGGAGCGTACCTGCCGTTCACCGGCCTCGCCGCGCACCTGCCGTACCGCCTCGACCAGCAGGAACAGTCCGCGCATACCCGGGTGCTGGGCGGACAGACCGCCGCCGTCCGTGTTCACCGGCAGTTCCCCGCCCCGCACCAGCAGTCGTCCCTCCTCCACGAACGCCCCGCCCTCGCCCTTCGCGCAGAAACCCAGGTCCTCCAGTGTCACCAGCGTCATGTAGGTGAACGCGTCGTAGATCTCGGCGAAGTCGATCTCCTCGGGCCGTACCCCCGCCCGCTCGAAGGCGAGGCGTCCGCTCACCGCGGCCGGGGAGACCGTGAAGTCCGGCCACTCGGACATCGTGGTGTGCGAGACGTGCTCGCCGGTGCCGAGGATCCAGACCGGGTCGGTGCGGCAGTCCCGTACGTACTCCGGTGCCGCCAGCAGCACCGCCGCGCCGCCGTCGGAGCGCAGGCAGCAGTGCAGCTTGGTGAACGGGTCGGCGATCATCGGGCCGGCCAGGACGTCGTCGACCGTGATCGGGTCGCGGAACATCGCGTCCGGGTTCAGGGCCGCGTTCGCCCGCGCCTGCACCGCGACCTGCGCCAACTGCTCGATGGTCGTACCGTGTTCGATCATGTGCCGGCGGGCGGCCATCGCGTACTTGGCGATCAGGGTGTGCCCGTAGGGCACCTCGAACTGGAGCGGGCCGCCGGCCCCGAAGGACAGGTTGCCCGTGCGCCGTCCCGCCTTGATGTCCGCGCGGGCCGTCGAGCCGTAGACCAGCAGTACGGCCCGTGCGTGGCCCGCCGCTATCGCGTCCGCCGCGTGCGCGGCCATCACCTCCCAGGTGGAGCCGCCTACGGAGGTGGAGTCGACCCAGGTGGGGCGCAGGCCCAGGTACTCCGCGACCTCGACCGGTGCCAGCGTGCCGAGGCCCGCCGAGGCGAAGCCGTCCACGAGCGAGCGGTCGAGTCCGGCGTCCGCGAGGGCGCGGCGGGCGGCCTGGGCGTGCAGGGCGTAGG
Organism: Streptomyces sp. NPDC056161; assembly: GCF_042268025.1. Classification (NCBI taxonomy): domain Bacteria; kingdom Bacillati; phylum Actinomycetota; class Actinomycetes; order Kitasatosporales; family Streptomycetaceae; genus Streptomyces; species Streptomyces sp. NPDC056161. The sequence goes on along the minus strand of NZ_JBHJUV010000103.1, from coordinate 6,377 downwards.
CGGTCGTGCCGTCCACCCGGCCGCAGTCGGAGAGCGCCACCCCGACCACCGCCACCGGCGCCCCACCGGATCCCCTACGGTTCGATCCTCTACGGCTCGATCCTCTACGGCCCGAGGCCCCGCGGTCCGAGGTCCCGCCCTCCGCAGCCGTGTGCCCGGCCGCCCCGCCCTCCGCCGCCCCGCGCTCCGCCTCCGCGTGCCCCGTTGCCGTGCGCTCCGCTGCCATGAATCTGACGGTACATCAGATACTGCGGTCCGCGGCAGGTGTCGTGACCCTGGGCATCCGGCCCCGACGCACCTAACATGACGGGCCGTCAGATCTGGAGGGAACAGCCATGGACGCACGCCTCACCGCCGAACAGGACGAGATGCGGCGCGCCCTGCGCGCCCTGCTCCGGGCCCGCTGCGGTCCGCAGGACCTGCGCGCCGCCCTCGACGCCCCCGCGGGACACGACCCCGCCCTGTGGCAGGCGCTCGCCGACCGGCTCGGCCTGCCCGGTCTCGCCCTCCCCGAGACCTACGGCGGCGTCGGCTGCACGGCCACCGAACTCGCCCTCGCCTGCGAGGAGACGGGCCGCGCCCTCGCGCCCTCACCGCTGCTCGCCACCTCCGTACTCGCCGCGCCGCTCGTCCTCGCCCTCGGCACCGACGCGCAGCGCGATGCGCTGCTGCCGCGCATCGCCTCCGGCGCGCTGACCGCCGCCCTCGCCGTACCCGGCACCGCCCTCGCCACCGTCCTCGCCCTGACCGGCGACAACACCGGGGACTGGGCGGGCGGCGGCCGGGCGGGCGGGGTGCAGGCCCGGCGGGCGGACGGCGGCTGGCGGCTGTACGGGGAGGTCCGGCAGGTGCTGGACGGCCACAGCGCCGGGCTGCTCCTGGTCGCCGCGCACACCGGCGGGTTCGCCCGGTCGCGGACCCTGGTCTTCCTGGTGGCGGGGGACGCGCCCGGAGTGACCCGCGGACGGCAGACGGCGCTCGACGCGACCCGGCCGCAGGGCTGGGTGCAGTTGCGGGACGTGCCGGCCGAACTGCTCGGCGGGACAGTCGGCGAGGAGAGTTCCGCGGAGGACCAGGGCGCGGCGGACGTGCTCGGCGCACTCCGCGCGATCGGTGACACGGCCGCCGTCGTGCTCGCCGCCGAGGCGGTCGGGGCCGCCGACCGGGCGTTGGAGCGCACGGTCGAGTACGTGGGACAGCGCGAGCAGTTCGGACGCGCGGTCGGCTCCTTCCAGGCCGTGAAGCACCGGCTGGCCGACGTGTACGTACAGATCCAGGCGGCCCGCTCGGCGGCCTACTACGCCGCCTGGGCGACCGCCCACGGGGAACGGACGGGCGGGCTCGCCCTCGCGCAGGCGCTGGAGGCGCTGCGGACGGCCGCGGGCGAGGCGATCCAGTTCCACGGCGGGATCGGGTTCACCTGGGAGCATGAGGCCCACCTGTACTTCAAGCGCGCGGCGGGCGACGAACTGCTTCTCGGGCCGGTGCACCGGCTGCGCGCCCGGTCCGCCGCCGACGCGCGGCTGTTCGAGCGGGGAGAGGTGGCGGTCTGATGGTCGGGATCGGTGTGCGGCTGGTGCGGAAGATGTCCGCCACCCGGACGTTCGCGCAGGTCGCCCCGCATGTGGTGCCCGCGCTCGACCGGGTCGTCCACCGGCTCACCCGCGGCCGGGTGCTGCCCAGTACGTCCATGCTGCCCGGGGCGATCCTGACGTCCACCGGGGCCCGCAGCGGACTGCCCCGGCACACGCCGCTCGCCTGCATGCCCGAGGAGGGCGGGCGCAGCTGGCTGCTCGTCGGGTCCAACTTCGGCCGTACGGAGCATCCGGCCTGGACGTACAACCTGCTGGCACGGCCCGAGGTGTCGATCAACTGGCGGGGCCGGGACATCGCGGTCACCGCGCGCCTGCTGGAGGGCGAGGAACGGACGGCGGCGTGGCGCGCGCTGCTGGCGTTCTGGCCGCCGTACGCGGCCTACCAGGACCGGGTGGCGCGGCGGATCCGGGTGTTCCGGCTGGTCCGGGAGTGATGCACGCCGTCGCCAGGAGGCCGACTCAGCTCAGCCGCGCATGCCCCTGCCGCCGCCGGAGGGCGTCGAGCCGTGCTGAGCTGGTGAGGGATGAGCTGGTGAGAACGGACGCGGATGCGTGTGTCCGGACTGTGACGGGTAGCCGCCCGTCGTGTATGCCTGAGTCTGGGCCGGCGGCTGGAAATTGAGCGCGGGGGAGTACTCAGTCGCCGGATATGAATGAGCGTCCAGCAGGTCTCCGTGCGAGAAAGTTTCTGCCGGCTGGGGAACAAGCGGCGCCACCGGATTGGTCGGAAGCCACGGCAGGTGTGCGTACGGTGACAGGTAGCTGCTCATCCTGTTGCCCTGATCCTGATCCTGATCCATCGGATCCATCGGATAGGGAATCTGCGAGAAACTGTTCGCATACGGTGTCTGGAATGCTTCGTCGGCCGTCAGTGCCGTCTGCGATGTGTCGTTGTCCGGCAGGAAATCGAACGCGGAGGAGTACGGCAAGGGAGCCGCCGACCCTGAACCGGCGTACGGAAGGATATCCCAGGGAAAGGTATCTGTTGGCTGGGTATCGACTGACATGGAAGCGAACGACGCCACCTGGTTGAACAGAAGCTGGGGTACGAGTTGGGGCTGTGACATGTCGGCGCCCGTTTCCCCATGCGGGTAGGTGTCGGCGTCGTATGGAGAGGGAGAGATGGGTGCGTGAGGTGTCAGGAAGTCACCCGTCGCGTTTCCCTGTGAATGGGCCGCCAGTCGGGTAACCTCCCGATCGCCGAGACCGTCGTACTGCGAGGGCGGGTAGAGGGCTCCGCTCGCATGCACGTCGCCGATATCGGTGGGGCTCTTGGTCGGAGGCTGAACCCTCGGGCGTCTGGGACGTTTTGCCGCATTCTTTCTGGTGAGCATGGTTTTGGTCTCTTCGGTCAGTAGTTTGTATTTTTCCATCTTGTCTCGGATGTATTCCGGGCAATCTGTAGGCAGCCCTCCCGATATGTAGCGTTGGATAGTTCGTCCAAAATAGCGGAAGGTGGTTCCATTCGCTTCGAGGTCGTAATTCTGTATCGGAATTATGCCCTGGTTGTCGGGGTTGGTGAAGTAAAGGTCCAGTGCCTTGCCGAACCCTTTCCAGTGCTCGGTCCTGGATGCTTGTGGGCCCCTGGAATGTGTCCCCACAGTCCTTGCAGCTAGTATGGCTTTGTTCTTTTCGGTCAGTAGTTTGTATTCGTCTACCTTCTCTCGGATGTCATCCGGGCAATCTTTGGGCAGCCCGCTCAATATGTAGCGTTGGACTTTTCGCCCAAAGTTTTTGTAGGTGAATCCATCACTTTCCAGGTGGTAAGTTTGTGTCGGAACTGTCCCCTGGTTGTCGGGGTTGGTGAAGTAAAGGTCCAATGCCTTACCGAACTCTTCCCAATGCCCTGAATTTGTCTGCATGTTTTCTCCGTTTTTTCGTTCGGGCTGGTTTTCGGTGATCGTCGATGAGGTCGTTGCCGGTGCTTTCGTGCCGGTTGTTCCACCGGAGGTACGACCGTGATCAATTGGGGACGGTGCTCAGGGAGATGCGTTGCATGAACGGGGCGGGGAGTGGCTGGTTCTGGCGCGCCCCGGCTCGTCGAGGATGTCCGAGATCTTGTTGTGAAAACGGCAACTCGCCTTCGCTCCTTTCACGGTCTGTCCGTACAGGCAGGAACGAAGGCTGTACTCGATGACCAACGCTGTCAAGCGGCTCGTGGACTGCAAGGGGGCGGGCGGGTCCGGCCGTTGGCACGTGTCCGCCGGATGCCGGCCGGCACCGCCCGGAGGACGTACTGAGGTGTAGGCGCACCTGGCCTGAGGGCACCGTGACGGCAGCGATGGGCCTGGCCAAGGAAGTCGATGAGCCTGTCCGCCCCGGGTCGGTGTGGGAGGCCCCGCCGCGCCGTGGACACGAACGTGGTGAGTTCAGGCGTGGCGGGGCCCTCCGGCCGGGCGGCCGGGCGGTCATACGGTGCCGAACTCCCCCTCCTTGACGCCTGCCACGAAGGAGGTGAAGGCGTGGGTGGGGAGGTTGAGGGCCGGGCCGTCCGGGTTCTTGGAGTCGCGGACGGGGATGTGGCCGTGGGGTGTGGCGATGGCGAGGTTGGTGGCGACCTCGATCGGGGCCCGCAGCGGACTGCCCCGGCACACGCCGCTCGCCTGCATGCCCGAGGAGGGCGGGCGCAGCTGGCTGCTCGTCGGGTCCAACTTCGGCCGTACGGAGCATCCGGCCTGGACGTACAACCTGCTGGCACGGCCCGAGGTGTCGATCAACTGGCGGGGCCGGGACATCGCGGTCACCGCGCGCCTGCTGGAGGGCGAGGAACGGACGGCGGCGTGGCGGGCGCTGCTGGCGTTCTGGCCGCCGTACGCGGCCTACCAGGACCGGGTGGCGCGGCGGATTCGGGTGTTCCGGCTGGTCCGGGAGTGATGCACGCCGTTGCCGGGAGGCCGACTCAGCTCAGCCGCGCATGCCCCTGCCGCCGCCGGAGGGCGTCGAGCCGTGCTGAGCTGGTGAGGGATGAGCTGGTGAGAACGGACGCGGATGCGTGTGTCCGGACTGTGACGGGTAGCCGCCCGTCGTGTATGCCTGAGTCTGGGTCGGCGGCTGGAAATTGAGCGCGGGGGAGTACTCAGTCGCCGGATATGAATGAGCGTCCAGCAGTTCTCCGTGCGAGAAAGTTTCTGCCGGCTGGGGAACAAGCGGCGCCACCGGATTGGTCGGAAGCCACGGCAGGTGTCCGTACGGTGACAGGTCGCTGCTCATCCTGTTGCCCTGATCCATCGGATCCATCGGATCCATCGGATAGGGAATCTGCGAGAAACTGTTCGCATACGGTGTCTGGAATGCTTTGTCGGCCGTCAGCGCCGTCTGCGGTGTGTCGTTGTCCGGCAGGAAATCGAACGCGGAGGAGTACGGCAAGGGAGCCGCCGAACCTGAACCGGCGTACGGAAGGATATCCCAGGGAAAGGTATCTGTTGGCTGGGTATCGACTGACATGGAAGCGAACGACGCCGCCTGGTTGAACGGATGCGAAGCTGTGACTTCGGACTGTGACAGGCCGGCGTTCACCGTCTTGCCCAGATCCTGCAACATCTGCATGTCAGCGGCGCTCAGCGAGACCCCGAATGTGTCTGGCTGCACGTCGCCGCTGTCGGAGAACTGTATGAGAGTTCCCTTATGCGAGTGCGTCTGCGTCTTGGGATTTTTGGGATTTTTCTTCGAATACCTTGCGGCGAGTATGGCTTTGGTCTCTTTGGTCAGTAGTTTGTATTTTTCCATCTTTTCTCGGATGTCATTCGGGCAACTTTCGGGCAGTCCTACTGATATGTAGCGTTGGATATTTCGTCCAAAATTGCGGTAGGTGGTTCCATTCGCTTCCAGGTGGTAGGTTTGTGTCGGAACTGTCCCCTGGTTGTCGGGGTTGGCGTAGTAAAGGTCCAGTGCCTCACCGAACCTTTCCCAATGCTCTGCCTTTGTCTGTGTCTGTGTCTGTGTCTGTGTCTGTGTCTGTGTCTGTGTCTGTGGCTGCATTTTTTCTCCTTTTTTCGTTCGGTCTGGTTTTCAGATCTCTTCGATGAGGCCGTTGCCGGTGCTCTCGTGCCGGTTGTTCCACCGGAGGTACGACCGTGATGAATTGGGGACGGTGCTCAGGGAGATGCGTTGCATGTGGTGAAGGCGTGGGTGGGGAGGTGGAGGGCCGGGCACGCCGTCGCCGGGAGGCCGACTCAGCTCAGCCGCGCATGCCCCTGCCGCCGCCGGAGGGCGTCGAGCCGTGCTGAGCTGGTGAGGGATGAGCTGGTGAGAACGGACGCGGATGCGTGTGTCCGGACTGTGACGGGTAGCCGCCCGTCGTGTATGCCTGAGTCTGGGCCGGCGGCTGGAAATTGAGCGCGGGGGAGTACTCAGTCGCCGGATATGAATGAGCGTCCAGCAGTTCTCCGTGCGAGAAAGTTTCTGCCGGCTGGGGAACAAGCGGCGCCACCGGATTGGTCGGAGGCCACGGCAGGTGTGCGTACGGTGACAGGTCGCTGCTCATCCTGTTGCCCTGATCCTGATCCATCGGATCCATCGGATCCATCGGATAGGGAATCTGCGAGAAACTGTTCGCATACGGTGTCTGGAATGCTTCGTCGGCCGTCAGTGCCGTCTGCGATGTGTCGTTGTCCGGCAGGAAATCGAACGCGGAGGAGTACGGCAAGGGAGCCGCCGAACCTGAACCGGCGTACGGAAGGATACCGTTGGGAAAGGTATCTGTTGGCTGGGTATCGACTGACATGGAAGCGAACGACGCCGCCTGGTTGAACGGATGCGAAGCTGTGACTTCGGACTGTGACA
>NZ_JBHJUV010000102.1:0-16985 GCF_042268025.1 Streptomyces sp. NPDC056161 | reverse complement strand
GGTCAAGACCACGCACCCCGTCCGTCGCCGTTCGGCATACCCGTCGGTAGCATCCTGACCATGGCAGACACGCAACAGGTTGACCCGCGGGCCGAACGCACGGCGGCGCGGCTCGCCAAGCACATCGGCGCTTTCTCCCGGGCGCACGGCGGTGCCGAGGGCCAGGTGGCCTACCTCGGCGAGCGCGGTGCCCGCATCGTGCTCGTCGGCGCGGACGGCGTCTGGGGCGACCTGGTCGCCCCCTCGTACGCCGTCGCCGAGCAGGCCGTCGAGCGGGCGAAGATCACCGTTCACGAGTCCTTCGACGGCGAGTTCGCGGCCAAGGTGCGGACCGGTCCGTACGAGTGGAAGCGGATGGCCGGCATCCAGCTGGGCGGCTGACGGCTCGACCCGGAAGGTCCCGGGGCGCGCAGAAGCGCGCGGAGAACCCGGGACCGGGCGGTCGCGGGACGGCGCACGCCGGAGCTTCTCCGGCGCCGAGCGCGCCGCCGGGCAGCCGACCGGCCACCCCGGCCGATCACGGGGGCCGCGCACTCAACCGTCGCCCGTCGCCCGTCGCCCGTCGCCCGTCGCCCGTCGCCCGGCGCTGTCGCCCGCCGACGACCGACGGATCGAGCGATCCGCTCTCGCCGCCGCCGCGCACGGTGAACCAGGAGGTCGGACGGCCGCCGCGGGCCCGTGTCCGCCGTCATCCCGCGCCCCACCCCCGGCCTGTTCCTCCCGCATCCCTCCCGCATTCCTCCCGCATTCCTCACCCCTCCCTCGCTCCCGTCCTCCCCTGGACCGCGACCTGACGCCCCGCTCACCCGTTAGGACGGGTGAGACAGCGCAGCGTCCACACGGGGAGCCCGGATGATCGACACGCCGTCCCTGGTGGACCAGTACTGTCACGGCGTGCTCCGCGCCGAACTGGGCCTGGGCACCTTCGAGGCCCAGCTCGCCCGTACCGAGGGCCCGCCCGCCCCCGGCACCACACTCTTCGACACACAGACCGGCTTCGCCGTCCGCCGCTGGTGCCCCCCGCTGCTCGGCCTCGAACCGCACTGCCGGCCCGCGCGCTACCTCGCCCGGCGCCGGGAACTCGGCGTCCTGGAAGCGGGCCGCAGACTGCTGCGAGGCAGCGGCATCACCACGTACCTGGTCGACACGGGACTCGCCGGCGACCTCACGGGCCCCGCCGAGATGGCGTCCGCGGGCGCCGCCGAGGCCCGTGAGATCGTGCGCCTGGAACTCCTCGCCGAGCAGGTCGCCGACACTTCCGGCACCGTCGAGTCCTTCCTCGCCAACCTCGCCGAGTCGGTCCACGGGGCCGCCGCGAACGCCGTCGCCTTCACCTCCGTGGCGGGCGTGCGGCACGGCCTCGCGCTCGCGCCGGAGCCCCCCGGGCCAGGCGAGGTGCGCGGGGCCGCCGGACGCTGGCTCTCCGGGCGCCGGGTCGGCGGGGAACTGAGCGACCCGGTGCTGCTGCGCCACCTGCTGTGGATCGCGGTCGCCTCGGGCCTGCCGCTCCAGTTGCACGCCGGGCTCGGTGAGCCGCGCTCGCGCATCGACCGTACGGACCCGGTGCTGCTCACCGACTTCGTACGGGCGACGGCCGGCCTCGGCACGGACCTGGTGCTGCTGCACGGCTATCCGTACCACCGGCACGCCGCCCACCTCGCGGGCGTCTTCCCGCATGTGTACGCCGACTCCGGCGCCGCGCTGGTCCGCACCGGCGCCCGCGCGGCCGACGTGCTCGCGGAGATCCTGGAGCTGGCCCCGTTCGGCAAGATCCTCTTCTCCAGCGGCGCGCACGGGCTGCCCGAACTGCACGTCGTGGGCGCCCGGCTGTTCCGCGAGGCCCTCGGCCGGGTGCTGGGCGACTGGGTGGCCGAGGGCGCGTGGTCGCTGGAGGACGCGCGACGGGTCGCGCGGCTGATCGCGGCGGAGAACGCGCGCCGGATCTACGGTCTGGGGGCCTGAGGCGTCGTACGGCGCGGGTGCCGCGCCCGCGTCATCCGGCCGCGGTCATCCGCATCAGGCCGCAGTGGTCCGCCCGCGCCGTCCGCATGCACGCACGCGTGCGGACGACACCCGTGCACGCGCGCGTGCGCCCCTTCACGCGCGCGTGGCGACCGGCGTCTCCACCGAGGGGCTGGGCACCTCGGCCGTCGCTTCCGGACGCTCCCGCAGTGACAGCAGCACCCGCAGTACCCAGATCCACATCACACAGGAGCCGAGCATGTGCGCGGCCACGAGGCCCTCGGGAAGGTGCGTGGCGTACTGGATGTATCCGATGGCGCCCTGGCACAGCAGTACGACGAACAGTTCGCGGGTGCGGTGCAGCGGGCCCTTGGGCGCGTCGACCGCCTTGAGGATGAACCACAGGGCGAAGGTCAGCGTCACCACGATCCACGCGAACACGGAGTGCAGCTTGGCGACGGCCTCCCAGCTGACGTGGATGCGCTCGACCTCGCCGGAGTCACCCGGGTGCGGCCCGGCCCCGGTCACCACCGTGCCGACGGTGACGAGCAGGCCGGACGCGACCACCAGGAACCACACCAACTGCTGCACGGCCTTGCCGACCAGCGGACGGGGCTCCCCGTCGCCCTCACGGGTGCGCTGCCACATCAGCACGGCGACCGTGATGAGGGCGGTCGCCAGCAGGAAGTGGGCCGCGACCGTGTACGGGTTGAGGCCGACGAGCACCACGATGCCGCCGAGCACCGCGTTGCCCATCACGAGCCAGAACTGCGCCCAGCCCAGTCGGGTCAGGCCGCGCCGGTACGGCTTCTCGGACCGGGCGGCGATGATCGCCCAGCCGACCGCCGCGCACAGCACGTACGTCAGCATGCGGTTCCCGAACTCGATGGCGCTGTGATAGCTCAGCGCGTCCGTCGGCGTCAGCGAGCCGTCGGTGCACTGGGGCCAGGTCGGGCAGCCCAGGCCGGAGCCGGTCAACCGGACGGCACCGCCGGTGACCACGATGACCACCGACATGACGAGCGCGGTGAGCGCCGCCCGGCGGACCGTTCGAGGGGTCGGGGTCCAGTGGGCCGCGATGAGGGCGAGCGGGTTGCGCACGGCCGCAGCGGCATCGGCGCGGGTCAGCTTTGGCACGCGCACCATCGTAGGGGGCCCGCTTGTGCACGCGTTCACGAGGGTCCGCCCTCCGGCCGTCCGGCACCCCGCCCCGACCGTACGCGGGGGGCGCCCGCAAGGCGTACCCGCGGACCGCGCGCCGCCGGTCCTCCCGGCCGCGGGCTCACCCCCAGCGGAAGACGCTCACTCCCAGCGGAAGAACCGCCCGGCCAGGGCCAGCCCCACGACCGACCACCCGGCGAGGATCCCCAGGTCGCCCCAGGGCATGGCGGCCCCGTGCTGGAGCACGTCCCGCAGCCCGTCCGAGAGGGCCGTCACCGGCAGCAGGGCGAGCACGTCCTGGGCGCCGGAGGGGAACTTGTCCAGCGGGACGATCACGCCACCGCCGACGAGCAGCAGCAGGAACACCAGGTTCGCGGCGGCCAGTGTCGCCTCCGCCTTCAGCGTGCCCGCCATCAGCAGCCCGAGCCCCGAGAAGGCGGCCGTGCCGAGGACCAGCAGGAGCAGCACGGCGGCCACGGCGCCCGCCCCGCCGTGCGGCGACCAGCCCAGGGCGAAGGCGATGACCGTCAGCAGCACCACCTGGAGCACCTCGGTGACCAGCACGGACACGGTCTTCGCGGTCATCAGCCCCCAGCGCGGCAGCGGCGAGGACGCGAGCCGCTTCAGCACGCCGTAGCGCCGCTCGAACCCCGTCGCGATGGCCTGCCCGGTGAACGCCGTCGACAGCACGGCGAGCGCCAGGATGCCGGGCGTGAGGAAGTCCACCGCCTTGCCCGCGCCGGTGTCCACGATGTCCACGGAGCCGAACAGCACCAGGAGCAGCGCCGGGATCACGATCGTCAGCAGCAGCTGCTCGCCGTTGCGCAGCAGCATCCGGGTCTCGAACGCGGCCTGGGCCGCGATCATGCGGAGGAGGGGGGCCGCGCCGGGCGCGGGGGTGTAGGTGCCCACGGTGGTGGTCACGAGCGCAACTCCTTGCCCGTCAGTTCCAGGAAGACGTCTTCGAGGGTGTGCCGTTCGACGGAGATCCGGTCCGGCATCACCCCGTGCTGGGCGCACCAGGAGGTCACCGTCGCCAGCAGTTGCGGGTCGACCTTGCCGATGACCCGGTAGGAGCCCGGCGTCAGCTCGGCGGCGGAGCAGTCCGCCGGGAGCGCCTTCAGCAGGGAACTCACGTCGAGGCCCGGCCGGCCGGTGAAGCGCAGCGTGTTCTCGGCGCCGCCGCGGCACAGCTCGTCGGGGGAGCCCTGTGCGATGACCCGCCCGGCGTCGATGACGGCGACGTCGTCGGCGAGCCGCTCGGCCTCCTCCATGTAGTGCGTCGTGAGGATCACGGAGACGCCGTCGGCACGCAGGTCCCCGATCAGGTCCCAGGTGGCGTGGCGGGCCTGCGGGTCGAGCCCGGCCGTCGGCTCGTCCAGGAAGACCAGCTCCGGTCGTCCCACGACGGCCATGGCGAGCGCGAGCCGCTGCTGCTGCCCGCCGGACAGACGCCGGTACGTGGTCCGTCCGCAGCCGCCCAGCCCCAGCCGCTCGACGAGCGCGGGCACGTCCAGCGGACGGGCGTGCAGGGCGGCCACGTGGCGCAGCATCTCCTCGGCGCGGGCACCGGAGTAGACGCCGCCGGACTGGAGCATGACACCGATGCGGGGGCGCAGCTCGGCGGAGTCCCGCACCGGGTCGAGGCCCAGGACGCGCACCGTCCCGGCGTCCGGTCTCCGGTACCCCTCGCAGGTCTCGATGGTGGTCGTCTTGCCCGCGCCGTTGGGACCCAGTACGGCGGTCACCCCCGCCCCGGCCACCAGATCGAGGCCGTCCACCGCGGTCTTCGTGCCGTACCGCTTCACCAAGGTCTGCACCTGGACCACGGGCTCACTTCGCATGGCTCCAGAGTCTAGGTACGCCACCCGGCGTTCAGACCGGCGGGTACGGGAACCAGTGCCTCTACTCCTCGCGGGGCCGGTGCACCGGCAGCCACCGCTCGGCGTACGCCACGGCGTCCGCCAGCGGGAACAGCCGCGCGTCCGCGCCGCCCACCCGGCCCCGTACGACGGGCCGGTCCCGCTCGAAGTCGTGGCCCAGTTCCGCGAAGCGGTCCGAGCTGATCGACACCTCGACGATCCGTTCCCAGCCGTTCGGACCGGGCCGGCCCACTTCGACCAGCGGCCCGGGGATCCGGTATTCGGCCAGGTGGAAGGCGGTGCAGCTGTCGTAGCCGACGCCGAGCAGCAGCACCCGTGCGCCGAGCCGCTCCAGCCGGGCCAGCGGGCTGGCCCCGCCGAGGCGGCAGTCGGTGGCGTGCCCGGCGGTGATCTCGGCCGCGTGCGGGCCCAGGGCGGCGAAGGAGGTCTGCGGGTGCGCGCTGCGCAGCGCGCCCGGCCAGGTCCGTACCGTCTCCGGGATCACGCCGACCATGCGGGTGGGGGTGGTCCGCGGGTCGTACGGGGGCATCGTGGCCCGGATCGTCTCCCACCACTCCTCGGGCACCGGCGGGTCCCGCCACACGGCGGGGTCGCTGAGGTCGCCGGACTGGGTGGGGACCACGAGGGTGCCGTCCGGGCCGAGGGCGTCGAGCAGGCCCTGGACCACCGCGACGGCGCCGCCGCACACCCAGCCGAGCGAGCTGAGCGAGGAGTGCGTCAGAAGGATCTCGCCGGGTTCGACGCCGAGGGCGCGCAGCCGGTCCGAGACGGTGGCGCGGGTGACGAGCGGGCCGGTCGGGATGGTGGGCATGGCCCGGGAGTCTGCCGGACGCGGGGGCGCGGCACCATCGGAATTCGCCGCTCGATGATCGATCAGACGATCTTTCCGCAGGTCGGATTAGGTAAACCTAAGTGATCCAGGGCACCGTCCGGTTGGCGGGACGCGGCTTGTCAGTCTCCGGGGAATTACGCAACAATGGCGTTGTGAAAAACGTCGGCGAGGCTCGGGTGACCCCCCAGGGGACCCCTCAGGAGGAGCTCGCGGCCGGACTGCGCTCGGACCGTTCCACGCGCAACCGGGTCGCGCGGTCCATCCTGGACCACGGCCCGTCGACCGTCGCCGAGCTGGCCGGACGGCTGGAACTCACCCAGGCCGCCGTGCGCCGGCATCTGGACGCGCTGGTCGCCGACGACGTGGTCGAGGCGCGCGAGCAGCGGGTGTACGGGGCGCGTGGTCGGGGCCGTCCGGCCAAGGTCTTCGCGCTCACCGACTGCGGCCGCGACGCCTTCGACCAGTCGTACGACAAGCTCGCCGCGGACGCGCTGCGCTGGATCGCGGAGCGGGAGGGCGGCCCGGAGGCGGTCGCCGCCTTCGCCCGCGCCCGGATCGCCGCCCAGGCGGGCGTCTACCGCAAGGCGATCGAGGCGGTCACCCCCGACAAGCGCGCCGAAGCCCTCGCCAGGGCCCTGAGCGTGGACGGGTACGCTGCTACGGCGCGCAGCGCGCCGGTCGGCGAACAGCTCTGCCAGCACCACTGCCCGGTCGCACACGTCGCCGAGCAGTTCCCGCAGTTGTGCGAGGCGGAGACGGAGATCTTCGCCGAGCTGCTCGGAACGCACGTCCAGCGGCTGGCGACCATCGCCCACGGCGACGGCGTCTGCACCACGTTCATCCCCAAGATCTCCGACGTCCATCCCCAAGATTTCACTGACGCATCTGCAAGCACGGCCGGGAGGAACCCCGCATGACTCTCCCCACGGAGACTGCCCACCCCGAACTTGAGGGACTGGGCACGTACGAATACGGCTGGGCCGACTCCGACGTGGCCGGTGCCGCAGCGAAGCGCGGCCTGAACGAGGACGTGGTCCGGGACATCTCGGCGAAGAAGTCCGAGCCGGAGTGGATGACCAAGCTGCGCCTCAAGGGCCTCCGGCTGTTCGAGAAGAAGCCCATGCCGAACTGGGGCTCGGACCTGTCGGGCATCGACTTCGACAACATCAAGTACTTCGTGCGCTCCACGGAGAAGCAGGCGGAGTCCTGGGAGGACCTGCCCGCGGACATCAAGAACACGTACGACAAGCTGGGCATCCCGGAGGCGGAGAAGCAGCGCCTGGTGGCCGGTGTCGCCGCCCAGTACGAGTCGGAGGTCGTCTACCACCAGATCCGCGAGGACCTGGAGGAGCAGGGCGTCATCTTCCTGGACACCGACACCGCGCTGAAGGAGCACCCGGACCTCTTCAAGGAGTACTTCGGGACCGTCATCCCGGCCGGTGACAACAAGTTCGCCTCCCTGAACACGGCCGTGTGGTCGGGCGGCTCCTTCATCTACGTGCCGCCGGGCGTGCACGTCGAGATTCCGCTCCAGGCGTACTTCCGCATCAACACGGAGAACATGGGCCAGTTCGAGCGGACCCTGATCATCGTCGACGAGGGTGCCTACGTGCACTACGTCGAGGGCTGCACGGCACCGATCTACAAGTCGGACTCGCTGCACTCCGCGGTCGTCGAGATCATCGTCAAGAAGAACGCCCGCTGCCGCTACACGACCATCCAGAACTGGTCGAACAACGTCTACAACCTGGTCACCAAGCGCGCCGTGGCCTACGAGGGCGCGACCATGGAGTGGATCGACGGCAACATCGGCTCCAAGGTGACGATGAAGTACCCGGCCGTCTACCTGATGGGCGAGCACGCCAAGGGCGAGACCCTCTCCATCGCCTTCGCGGGCGAGGGCCAGCACCAGGACGCGGGCGCCAAGATGGTCCACATGGCGCCGAACACGTCGTCCAACATCGTCTCCAAGTCGGTGGCGCGCGGCGGCGGCCGGACGTCGTACCGCGGCCTCATCGAGATCGGCGAGGGAGCCCCGGGCGCCAAGTCGAACGTGCTCTGCGACGCGCTGCTCGTCGACACGATCTCCCGGTCCGACACGTACCCGTACGTCGACGTCCGTGAGGACGACGTCTCCATGGGCCACGAGGCGACCGTCTCCAAGGTCTCCGAGGACCAGCTGTTCTACCTGATGAGCCGCGGCATGTCCGAATTCGAGGCGATGGCGATGATCGTGCGCGGCTTCGTCGAGCCGATCGCCAAGGAACTGCCCATGGAGTACGCGCTGGAGCTCAACCGGCTGATCGAGCTGCAGATGGAGGGCGCGGTCGGCTGACGCCGCCGTACCCCGTCGAGCAGCCCCACACATGAGAAAGCGAGCATGACGACAGCCATGGCTGAGGTCCACAACGCCCCGAACTCCTCGACCCCGTCCGGACCGGGGGGACCCCCACCGGTCGGTTCGACCACCGCGGGTGCGATCGCGGTGGCCGCCGAGTCGACCGTCGCCACGCGCATGAGCGCGCCGCCCTCCTTCGACGTGGCGGACTTCCCCGTGCCGCACGGACGCGAGGAGGAGTGGCGCTTCACCCCGCTGGCGCGGCTGCGCGGGCTGCACGACGGCAGCGCGGTCGCCTCCGGCGGCCTGAAGTCCGACGCACAGATCCCCGAGGGCGTCGTCGTCGAGACCGTCGGTCGCGACGACCCGCGGCTCGGCAGGGCCGGCACCCCGGTGGACCGGGTCGCCGCCCAGGCGTACTCGTCGTTCGAGAGCGCCGTCGTGATCACGGTCCCCAAGGAGACGGTGATCGGCGACCCGATCCGCATCGGCGTGCACGGCGAGGGCGGGGTCGTCTACGGCCACACGGTCGTCGAGCTGGGCGCCTTCGCCGAGGCCGTCATCGTCTTCGACCACACCGGTGACGCCGTGCTCGCCGCCAACGTCGACTACGTCCTGGGCGACGGCGCCAAGCTGACCGTCGTGTCCGTCCAGGACTGGGGCGCGGAGGCCGTGCACGTCGCCCAGCACAACGCCCTGGTCGGCCGGGACGCCTCCTTCAAGTCGGTCGTCGTGACCTTCGGCGGCGACGTCGTCCGGCTGCACCCGCGCGTGACCTACGCCGGTCCGGGCGGCGAGGCCGAGCTGTTCGGCCTGTACCTGACCGACGCGGGCCAGCACCAGGAGCACCGCCTCTTCGTCGACCACAACGCCCCGCACTGCAAGTCGAACGTCGCCTACAAGGGCGCGCTCCAGGGCGACGAGGCGCACGCGGTGTGGATCGGCGACGTCCTGATCGAGGCCAGGGCCGAGGGCACCGACACCTACGAGATGAACCGGAACCTGGTCCTCACCGACGGCGCCCGCGTCGACTCGGTGCCGAACCTGGAGATCGAGACCGGTGAGATCGTCGGCGCCGGCCACGCCTCCGCCACCGGCCGCTTCGACGACGAGCAGCTGTTCTACCTGATGGCCCGCGGCATCCCGGAGCACGAGGCCCGCCGTCTCGTGGTCCGCGGCTTCTTCGCCGAGCTGGTCCAGCAGATCGGCGTCCTGGATGTCGAGGAGCGGCTGCTCGCGAAGATCGAAGAGGAGCTGGAGGCGTCGGTCGCATGACCATCACCGAGCATGGCGGTTTCGTCCGGGCCTGCGGGCTCAGCGAACTGTCGGACGGCACCCCGAAGCGGGTCGAGCTCGACGGCACGCCGGTCTCGGTCGTGAAGACCGAGGGCGAGGTGTTCGCGATCTACGACATCTGCTCGCACGCGAACGTCTCGCTCTCCGAGGGCGAGGTGGAGGACTGCCAGATCGAGTGCTGGCTGCACGGCTCCACCTTCGACCTGCGCACCGGCAAGCCGTCCGGCCTCCCCGCGACGCGACCCGTCCCCGTATACCCCGTAAAGATCGAAGGGGACGACGTGCTCGTCTCCCTCACCCAGGAGTCCTGAGGCACCCATGGCAACGCTTGAAATCCGAGACCTGCACGTCACCGTCGAGGCCGACAACGCCACGAAGGAGATCCTCAAGGGCGTCGACCTCACCGTGAAGCAGGGCGAGACGCACGCCATCATGGGCCCCAACGGCTCGGGCAAGTCGACCCTCGCCTACTCGCTCGCGGGTCACCCCAAGTACACGGTCACCGGCGGCAGCGTGCTGCTCGACGGCGAGGACGTGCTGGAGATGACCGTCGACGAACGCGCCCGCGCGGGCCTGTTCCTGGCGATGCAGTACCCGGTCGAGGTCCCCGGCGTCTCGGTCTCCAACTTCCTGCGCACCTCCGCCACCGCGATCCGCGGCGAGGCACCCAAGCTGCGCACCTGGGTGAAGGAGGTCAAGGAGACCATGGAGCGGCTGCACATGGACCCGTCCTTCGCCGAGCGCAACGTGAACGAGGGTTTCTCCGGCGGTGAGAAGAAGCGCCACGAGATCCTCCAGCTCGAACTGCTCAAGCCGAAGATCGCGATCCTCGACGAGACGGACTCGGGCCTGGACGTCGACGCCCTGCGGATCGTCTCGGAGGGCGTGAACCGGGTCCGGGAGACCGGCGAGGTCGGCACCCTGCTGATCACGCACTACACGCGCATCCTGCGCTACATCAAGCCCGACCACGTCCATGTCTTCGCCGACGGCCGGATCGCCGAGTCCGGCGGCCCGGAGCTGGCGGACAAGCTGGAGAACGAGGGCTACGAGGCTTATGTGAAGGCCGGCTCCGCGAGCGGAGCGAACTCGGAGGAGGACGTCGCGTGACACAGCTGCCGGGCCTCCTCGACACCGAGGCGATCCGCAAGGACTTCCCCATCCTGGACCGTCTGGTCCACGACGGTCAGAAGCTCGTGTACCTGGACAACGCGGCGACCTCGCAGAAACCGCGCCAGGTGCTGGACGCCCTGAGCGAGTACTACGAGCGCTACAACGCCAACGTCCACCGCGGTGTGCATGTGCTCGCCGAGGAGGCCACGGCGCTGTACGAGGGCGCTCGGGACAAGGTCGCCACGTTCATCAACGCGCCCAGCCGGGACGAGGTGATCTTCACCAAGAACGCCTCCGAGTCGCTGAACCTCGTGGCGAACATGCTCGGCTGGGCCGACGAGCCCTACCGGGTGGACCACGACACCGAGATCGTCATCACCGAGATGGAGCACCACTCCAACATCGTCCCGTGGCAGCTGCTGTCGCAGCGCACGGGCGCGAAGCTGAAGTGGTTCGGCCTCACCGACGACGGCCGGCTGGACCTGTCGAACATCGACGAGATCATCACGGAGAAGACGAAGATCGTCTCCTTCGTGCTGGTCTCCAACATCCTGGGCACGGTCAACCCGGTCGAGGCGATAGTGCGCCGCGCCCAGGAGGTCGGCGCCCTGGTCTGCATCGACGCCTCCCAGGCCGCCCCGCACATGCCCTTGGACGTGCAGGCGCTACAGGCCGACTTCGTCGCCTTCACCGGGCACAAGATGTGCGGCCCGACCGGCATCGGCGTGCTGTGGGGCCGCCAGGAACTGCTGGAGGACCTGCCTCCGTTCCTCGGCGGCGGCGAGATGATCGAGACGGTGTCGATGCACTCGTCGACCTACGCCCCCGCCCCGCACAAGTTCGAGGCGGGCACCCCGCCGATCGCGCAGGCGGTCGGCCTCGGTGCGGCGATCGACTATCTCGACGCGATCGGCATGGACCGGATCCTGGCTCATGAGCACGCGCTCACCGCGTACGCGGTGAAGCGGCTGGGTGAGGTCCCGGACCTGCGGATCATCGGCCCGACCACGGCCGAGGACCGTGGCGCGGCCATCTCCTTCACACTGGGTGACATCCACCCGCACGACGTGGGGCAGGTCCTCGACGAGCGCGGCATCGCGGTGCGCGTCGGACACCACTGTGCCCGCCCCGTCTGCCTCCGCTACGGAATTCCCGCGACCACGCGAGCGTCGTTCTATCTGTACTCCACGCCGGCCGAGATCGACGCTCTGGTCGACGGTCTGGAGCACGTACGGAACTTCTTCGGCTGAAGGGCGTGCAGGTGAAACTGGACTCCATGTACCAGGAAGTCATCCTGGACCACTACAAGAACCCGCACGGGCGTGGTCTGAGGGATGGCGACGCCGAGGTGCACCATGTGAACCCGACGTGCGGTGACGAGATCACCCTTCGCGTGAAGTACGACGGAACGACGATCGAGGACGTCTCGTACGAGGGGCAGGGCTGCTCGATCAGCCAGGCTTCGGCGTCCGTGCTGAGCGACCTCCTCGTCGGCAAGGAACTGGCCGAGGCACAGAAGATCCAGGAGACCTTCCTGGAGTTGATGCAGTCCAAGGGCCGGGTCGAGCCCGACGACGCGATGGAGGACATCCTGGAGGACGCGGTCGCGTTCGCCGGTGTCTCCAAGTACCCGGCCCGGGTCAAGTGCGCCCTCCTGAGCTGGATGGCGTGGAAGGACGCGACGGCCCAGGCGCTGGGCGGAGCCGACGCCGAAAGGAAGACGGCATGAGCGACACCGTGGAGATGCAGCCGGTCTCGGAGGAGGAACTCCGCGAGGCCCTGATGGACGTCGTCGACCCCGAACTGGGCATCGACGTCGTCAACCTGGGCCTGATCTACGGCATCCACATCGACGAGTCGGCCAACATCGCCACCGTCGACATGACCCTGACGTCGGCGGCCTGTCCGCTCACGGACGTCATCGAGGACCAGGCGAAGTCCGCCACCGACGGCCTCGTCGACGAGCTGCGGATCAACTGGGTCTGGATGCCGCCGTGGGGCCCCGACAAGATCACGGACGACGGCCGGGAGCAGCTGAGGGCGCTCGGGTTCAACGTGTGAGTCGCGTTCCGCGCGAGTCCTGACGGCGGCACCCCTCGGGGTGCCGCCGTTCGCATGCGCAGGAGGCGCCTTCCGGCACGGGTGCCGGGGCCGCTTTCCGGTTCGCGGGGCCCGGTGTCCGGTCGGACCGGCCGTTATGTACGCTCGTACACATGGGGTATCTGCTGCTCTCCGGAGCCATCGCGGCCGAGGTGGCCGCCACGACCGCGATGAAGTACAGCGACGGTTTCAGCAAGCCGGGGCCCGCGCTGCTGACCGCTCTCGGCTACGTCGTCTCCTTCGTCCTGCTCGCCCGGACACTGAAGACCCTGTCCATCGGCACCGCCTACGCGATCTGGTCCGGAGTGGGCACCGCGACCATGGCGGTGCTCGGGCTGCTGCTGTTCGGGGAGGGGCTGAACGCGCTGAAGATCGCCGGACTGGTGCTGATAGTCGGCGGCGTGGTGGTCCTCAACCTGGGCGGCGCGCACTGATGGCCCGGCGGCACGACCCCGGCCGGCGGCAACGGATCATCGACGCCGCGATCCGGGTCGTCGGGCACCGGGGCATCGCCGGGCTGAGCCACCGGACCGTCGCGGCCGAGGCGGACGTCCCGCTCGGCTCCACGACGTACCACTTCGCCACTCTCGACGAACTGCTGGTCGCCGCGTTGCGGCAGGCCAACGAGGGATTCGCCGAGGTGCTCGACGGCAGCGGCGTGCTGGACGATCCCCACGGCGACCTCGCTGCCGGGCTCGCCCGGGTGCTGGGGGAGTGGCTGGGCGGCGAGCGCACGGGCGTCGAGTTGGAGTACGAGTTGTATCTGGCGGCCCTGCGGCGCCCCGCGCTGCGGCCCGTCGCCGCGGAGTGGACGGACGAGACGGCGCGGCGGCTGGCCGGGCGGACCGACCCGGTGACCGCCCGGGCCCTGCTCGCCCTGCTGGACGGCATCTGCCTCCAAGTGCTGCTGACCGGCGGGGAGTACGACGAGGCGTACGCGCGGGAGGTGCTGGCGCGGGTGATTCCCTGACGCCCGACAGCACCGGCAACGCGTGGTTCGCAGGGGGACGGCCCTCTCGCGGCGCCGCGCGGGTGGTGTGCGCGGACCGGCACCCGAGACGGCGCGGCACCGGTTCGCCCGCGCGGCCCCGGCCACGTTAGGTTGCCCTCATGACCGACACGACTGGTTCTCGCACCACCGGCGCCGTGGCCGCCGGCCTCGCCACCGTAGCCGCCGACGGCACCGTCCTCGACACCTGGTTCCCGGCGCCCGAACTGGCCGCCGAACCCGGCCCGTCCGGTACCGAGAGGCTGTCGGCCGAGCAGGCCGTGCAACTGCTCGGCGAGGGCGCCGCGAAGGCCGTCGGCCCCGACGCGCGCCGCAACGTCGAGGTGGTGGCGGTCCGCACGGTCATCTCCTCCCTCGACGCGAAGCCGATCGACGCGCACGACGTCTACCTGCGGCTGCACCTGCTCTCGCACCGCCTGGTCAGGCCGCACGGGCAGAGCCTGGACGGCATCTTCGGCTTCCTCGCCAACGTCGCCTGGACCTCGCTCGGCCCGGTCGCCGTCGACGACGTCGAGCAGGTGCGGCTCAACGCCCGCGCCGAGGGCCTGCACCTCCAGGTGACGTCGGTCGACAAGTTCCCGCGCATGACGGACTACGTGGCGCCCAAGGGCGTCCGCATCGCCGACGCCGACCGGGTGCGCCTCGGCGCCCATCTCGCCGACGGCACCACGGTCATGCACGAGGGCTTCGTCAACTTCAACGCGGGCACCCTGGGCACCTCCATGGTCGAGGGCCGCATCTCCGCGGGCGTCGTGGTCGGCGACGGTTCGGACATCGGCGGTGGTGCCTCCACCATGGGCACGCTGTCCGGCGGCGGCAACGTGATCATTTCCATCGGGGAGCGCTGCCTGATCGGCGCCGAGGCGGGCGTCGGCATCGCCCTCGGCGACGAGTGCGTCGTCGAGGCCGGCCTGTACGTCACCGCGGGCACCCGCGTGACCATGCCCGACGGCCAGATCGTCAAGGCCCGCGAACTCTCCGGCGCCTCCCACATCCTCTTCCGCCGCAACTCGGTCACCGGCGTCGTCGAGGCCCGCCCGAACAACGCGGTCTGGGGCGGCCTCAACGACATCCTGCACAGCCACAACTGACCGCTGACGTCCGTCAGTCACCGCGCGGCCTGCCCAGGCCCCCCGCGGTGACGGGGCGCGCGGGTCGGACGGCCTTCAGCACGGCCACGCGACCGGTCCACCACGGGGCCGGTCGCGTGGTGGGTCGTGTGCTCGGTGCACCGTGTGGCCGGTCGCGCGGCCGGTGCACCGGATGGCCGGTGCACCCGGCGGAGGCCGTTCAGGGGTTTTGCCCGGCTCCCGTCAACTCCGCGTGGAGCGCCAGCAGTCGCGCCGTGGCCGCACGGTCGGCCGGGCGCAGCGGCGGGCGTACCGGACCGGCGGGGAGGCCGAGCGCGTTCAGCAGGGCCTTGGCGGTGACCGCGCCGGGCAGGCCCGCCGCCGTCATCGCCTCGATCAGGGGTGTGGCGCGCAACTGGAGCCGGGCCGCGCGAGCCGGGTCGCCCGCGTCGAACGCCGCCAGGATGCCCGCGACATGGCCCGGTACGACGTTCGCCACCGTGCTGACACAGCCGACCGCGCCCACCGCGTACAGGGCGAGGATGTGCTCGTCGCTGCCCGCGTAGTACGCCAGATCCGTGCGTGCCAGCACCTTCTGGGTAGCGAGGAGGTCGTCGGAGCAGTCCTTGACCGACACGATCCGCGGATGGTCGGCGAGCCGGATCAGCGTCTCGGGCTCGATGCGGATGCCGGTGCGGGCCGGGATGTCGTACAGCATCACGGGCAGCCCGCTCGCGTCCGCGACCGCCCGGAAGTGTGCCTGAAGCGCGTCCTGCGGGGGTCTGCTGTAGTAGGGCGTCACGACCAGCGCGCCGTCCGCGCCCGCCTTCTCCGCGGCCCGGATCAGCTCGACGCTGTGCCGGGTGTCGGCGGTGCCGACGCCCGCTACCAGCGAGGCCCGCGGCCCCACGGCATCCCGCACGGCCCGGACCAGATCCGCCTGCTCGGCGTCGGTGAGGGTCGGCGACTCGCCCGTCGTCCCGCCCAGCACCAGTCCGTCGCAGCCCTCCGCCACCAGCCGCTCGGCCAGCAGCCCGGCGCCGCCGAGGTCGGGCGCGCCCGACCTGGTGAACGGCGTGACCATGGCGCAGAGGGTGCGGCCGAAGGGGGCCGAAGGCTTGCCGGAGTTCGTCATGGGTCCAGTCTCGGCAGCCCAACGGTGAAGCTCCACTTAATTCTTCTATGGGGTACGCATAAGCATTGCTGTTGAGTGGCTGAAGTGCGCGTCCTGTCGCCCGGTGTCCGATTCGGCTCCTTGTGGGTCACCATGGTGCGAACGGTCACCTACGGCAGTCATGGGAGGCACCATGAAGCTCGGCAAGGCACTGGCCACCGGAGTCGCGCAGGAACAGCCGCTCGACCAGCAAGAGAGCCCCGAACGTCCCGAGGAGACCACCGCGCGGACCGCCGAACCGCAGGCACCCGCGCCCGAAGAGGTGCCGGCCGCCCGATGAGGCTGCGGCTCCCCGCGGAACGCCCGACGGAGCCGCCGACCGGATACAAGATCGCCCACCCGGTGCTGTCCCAGGACGGCACCCGGGTCGGGTTCACCGGTGTGTCGCTGGGCGGAGCGCTGCCGTACGGGGTGCTCGACGGTGCCGCCTGCGTCTACGGCAGGCGGCACCGCCCGCCCGCGCGGCTGTGCGACTGCGGTTTCCACTGCGTGCACGAGCGGCCGGCCGCCGAGGCGCTGCTGTGCGTCGCGGAAAACCGGGCGGCGATGCTCCTGGAGGTGTCGGTCCTCGGCGCCTACATCCGCTTCGAACGCGGTTTCCGTTACGCCCGGCAGCGGGTGCGTACGGCGACCGTCGGCCCGTGCGCCTGCGGGGCGCGCCCCGTGGCGCTGGCCGACGCCGGCTGGGGGCGCCCCGGCTGGCGCGCCCTGGCGCCCGCCTGCGCGGGCTGTGTACGGGCCCGTACGTCCGTCTCGCTCGCCGGGTTCGCCCGGCTGGCCGGTGACGGTCTGCGGGTGTCGGCGGAGGGGACCGGGGCGCCGCCCGGCGGCCGGGCCGCCGACGGGCGCGGCGGGCCGGCCGGGGCCCGCGTCCCCGAGGGCTTCGGCGTCCCGGAGCTGGTCGCCGAGGCCGCCCTGTTGCAGGCCCGCCTCGACTGGTTCCAGACCCAGCTGGCCCGGCTCGGCGACCGGGGCACCGAGGAGGGTGCCGGGAGCTGAACCGATCGCCCTGGCCGGACGGCCGGCCCCGCGGCGCCGCCACGGGGC
>NZ_JBHJUV010000101.1:0-19609 GCF_042268025.1 Streptomyces sp. NPDC056161 | reverse complement strand
CGGACGCGTCGCGATCAGCCCGGCGACGGAGACCCTCCCGGAACGGCGGCCGGACACTCTCACGACCGGGGTGATTCCCCGCCTGCCCCAGGTGCGGCCCTTCGGCGGCCTGCGGGTGAACCCGGCTCCGTCCTCGAAGCAGATGAAGCCGTCGCAGGCCGCCCGGGCGCTTTCACCTCCCCCCACGTCACCTCCCCCCACGTCGCCTCCTTCCACACGGCGATGGCCTGCTCGTCGCGTTCCGCGGCTCTGCGAACAGGAACCTGCGGGGTGAACCCGAGCCGGCGCATCAGCCGGATGGCCCCCGAGACGCTGTAGAAGACATGGAACTTCCTGCCGATCAGCGTCGCCACCCGCGCACCGGTCCATACCTGGTCCTGGTCCCAGCCGTGCGCAGCCGGCCCCTCCTCCAGGTACGCGGCCAGTTTCTCCAGGCAGCGCGGCGACAGCCGGCACCGCGATCCGCTCGGCCCACGGGAGGCCAGAGCCTGGACACCGCAGTCCCGCCATAGCTGATGCCATTGACAGGCCGACTTCGGGCTCACCCGCAGGCGCCGTGCCACCTCCAGCGGCTTGATCTTCTGCTCGAACAGCTCTGCCGCCCGTTTCCGTACCGTCTCCCGGCGCCGCCGTCCCGCAGCGGACAGCCCGCCCCCATCCCCATACCTCACACACCACCAGATACAACCAGCACTGCCGGCCCATCAGGGACATCGAGCGAGTTCACCCTGACGAGCCGCAGCCAGTAAAAAGTCAAGTTGCCTGCTCGGCCAGGGGTCTGTCCAGCCAACGGGTCTGTTCCGTAGTCGGTGGTGACGGTGAGTCCTCGTCTGTGATCACCGAGCGTGCATGATGCGAACACGCGGGTGGCAACGGTGTTTTCGCCGCCTGCGGTCAGGGTCTTCACCCTACGAGGGGAGGGACAGCCGGGCCACCACGCAACGAGGTGGTGGATGAGGAAACATCAAGCCGGCAGGGCTCCGAGCGAGGCAAGGATCTCGCCACCCGGGCCGTGCACGTACCAGGCGAGGTGCGCTGCCAGCACGGTGACATCGACGGGCAGATCGACGGGCCCGATCAGTCGCGCCACATTTGTCTGGTCGAACTCCTTGGCACAGCGCAGATAGGGGCGGTAGACACCGATCTTGTGATTCAGGAAGTGGTCCGCGTCGGTGAACCCTTCCACGCCGTCGTGGATGACCGCCTCAGGGATCTCCAGGATTTGGGTGAGCGCCCTGAAAGTGTCGCGCAATGGCGTGGAGCGGGCGTTCGTCAGATGGTAGACGCCGGTTGCCGTGTCGGTGAGCGTGATCTGGACGGCGGCCCGAGCAGCCGCGTCGACGGGGATGTAGTTGGTGCTGCCGTCGGGCAGGCCGTTGATCCGCAGTGGTGATGGAAGTACACCGCCCGCGCCGCGCAGTTCCCCTACGCCGAGGGCAAGTCCCAGCGCGAGGTTGTACAGGCCGCTGGTGGTCGTCGCGGCGAGAGTGCGGCTGTGTCCGATGACCAGGCTCGGGCGGAAGATCCGCACGCTGTCGAAGGGCTGTGCGCGAACCTCGCACTCACTGACGACCTTGCTGTACTCGTACCAGTTGTTGACGGCCATTGATGGGTCGGCCGGGTCGGCGGCGATCCAGCCGTTGCGCCGTCCCGCGACCAGTGCGCTGCTGATGAAGTTGAACGTCGCACAGTGTGCGGCCCTGGCGAGGCCCAGCGCGTTCCGGGTGCCGTCGATGTTGCGGGAGACGACGTCCTCCTTGCGCTCGTACTCGTAGGCCATGGAGGCGGCGACGTGCCAGAAGTGGACCGCTTCGCCCGTGGGCGCCGCGCCGAAGCCCGGCTCGGTGATGTCGCCGGGGATGCCGTGGCAGCGCCCTTCGATCTCGGGTGCGAGGTCAGGGCGACCGTAGGCCCTCGCGGCACGCTGGAGCTCCGATTTGAGCCGGGTGTCGGCGTCGAGGCCGGGCCGTGGACGGACCAGGCAGGTGACCTTCGCGTCGGTGCGCTCCAGCAGTTCCAGGACGATGGCGCCGCCGATGAGGCCGGTGGCGCCGGTGACGAGGTGGTGTTCCACTGCTTCTCCCAGAGACGGGTGTGTCCGAGGTGCTCAGTGATCGAGGGCGATCAGTGAGCAGGTGACGGCGTGCCGCATGTGCCAGGTACCGGCGGCTGATTCGGTGAGAGACCGGCGGCCAGATCAAGTTCTCCGGCAGTCTCCTGGTGCCCCTCCGGCAAGGGGTGCCCCGTTACGCCGCCCGGCCGTACGCTCGCCGTGTTGGCGGAAAGCCCTGGTAGTTCCGCTACAGGGGCTTTCGGCTGTCCTGCGACCTGGGGTTCCCCCACGCCCAAGGCTGTGGGGGAGCACCGGACAGCGCTCCTTTTGGGCAAACCTTGCCGGTCAGGCGCTAGTAGTGCTTGGTCGGGTCTGGTGTGGGGTTGCGTGCCCTTCGGGTTGTGTGGGTCGTCGAGGGGGTGTGACTCCGGATGAGATTGCTGTGATGCGTGGTGAGTTGGATGCCTTCCCGGCGGATGTGTTCGAGTCGTCCGCGCGCAGTGACCAGCGCCGGTGGGGTCGGGTTTACCTGCGGGGGCTGCTGATGGATGGCAGACGTAAGTCGGTGGGGCCGATGGCCGCCCGGCTGGGTGAGGACGGCAACCGGCAGGCGCTGGCCCATTTCATCACCACCAGCGGGTGGGATCCCTCGCGTGTCCGGGCCCGGCTGGCCTGGCGGATGGAAGCGGAGCTGGGGCCGGCCGCGATGCTCTTCGACGACACCAGGTTCCTCAAGGACGGCACGGCTTCGGCGTGTGTGTCGCGGCAGTACACGGGTACCGCGGGCAAGGTCACCAACTGCCAGATGGCGCTTACGCTGCACCTCGCGTCCGGTCATGCATCGGCCGCGGTCAACTGGCGGCTGTTCCTGCCCCGGAGCTGGGATCCCGCCTCGCCGAAGGCCGATGCGGACCAAGTCGTCCGCGAACTGCAGACACTCCTCACAGTCTGGACCGGCGCCTGCTCCGCCCGCCACCGCAACATACCCCACTACGGACCTGACCAAGCACTACTAGGCGCGGGCTCGCAGGCCCAGCCGGGGGATGTGATAGATGCGGCGGCCGTCCACCCACAGCCAGCACTCGGCGAAGACGGTCCGCTCGTCGGGGCGTTCCAGGATCCGGGCCTCGACAGTGACTTCCTTGTCGGTGGGGAGGACCTGGCCGCGGAACTTCCAGCTCAGCGGGGAGACGAGTTCGTAGCCGGGCGAGCCGAGATACCACTGCAGGGCCTGGACGATGGCCTCGATGCCGATGGAGCCGGGCATCACCGGGTCCTGGAAGAAGTGAGCTTTGAAGAACCACTCGCCCGGCTGCACCCGCTTGAGGGCTGTGATGTGTCCCAACTCGTGGTCCCGGACGGTCCGGTGGCGGGCAATCTCGTCCAGCATCAGCAGCATCGGGCCGGGCAGCCCGCCGCCGGGCGTCAGGCGGACCGGGGTGTCGTACGGCTCGGCCAGTCGCCGGCGGTCGGTCTCGGTCGCAGGGAAGCCCACTTGGTTGGCGAGCGCGGCCGGGGTGAAGGATCCGAAGACGGCCGTGCCGTCCAGGAGGGGGCGGTCATCGACCCGGGCGGTCACCGCGAACGACTGGATGATCATCCCGTTGAGCTCCGAGATCTCCGTGAGCTCGGCGCGGGTGGTGATCCTTCGGTCTGCCGAGGTCACCGTGGTGTGCAGGGCCAGGTTGCCGTCGAGATTGCGGAAAAGCATCTCGTTGTCGCTGCGGAGCATGACGCCTCCGTAGGAGCTGAGCCAACCGCACGGTTGGAGTGCGGTTTCGAGCAGCACCGAGACCGGCATGACGCCATCGGGGTTCTGGATGAAGTACCAGGCGTCTGCGGGAACGTCGTACTCCGCATGGACGACGCTTCCGGTTTCCAGGCCGCCGTAAGCGCCGGAGACGTCACGGATCCGGGTCACGAAGTGGTACGGCGGGCTCGGGAGCCGAGGTGCGCGCCGGGTCCCGTCGAAGCCCTCGCCGATGCGCCCGAGCGCTTGGGTCTGCGGACCTTGAGCATGAGCGAGCAGCGCGTTGTGGTCGAGGCGGATCCCGTCGATCTGCGCGGCGGGCCGCACGTCGGTCACGGGCTCGCTCTTCGGCGGCCAGTCCGGCACGAGCCGGACTGCCAGCCCCGCGACGTAGACGGCCTTGACACCGTCGGCGGTGAGCAGGACGTCGGCCGTGACGGTGGGGTGGGGGCCCGCGCTGAACTCGCGCACGAACACCTCGTAGAGGAGTTCCTTGCTCTGCGGGGTCACCTGACCGCGGCACTCGATCCGGTAGCTCTGCTCGGGGACGGGTTCGAAGCGCCACGCGTCCCGGGTCAGGGTGCAACCGGCTGCGGCGAGGTAGAACGACATCGCCTGCAGGCAACCGTCCAGCATGAGGGTGCCCGGCATGCACGGGTCGTTGTGGAAGTGTCCGTCGAAGAACCAGTCATCGGGGCGGAGCGCCGTACGGGCCTGCAGATAGCCGCGTTGCCAAGGGCCTGCCGCACTGTCGAAGCAGACGACCTCGTCCAGGAGCCGCATGCGGCCCGGTGGGATACGCGGGGTCCGGACGTGCGCTTCGGCTGCCCGCCACTGCTCGCCGAAGCAGGCGGCAGGATGGCCCTGACTGAACGCTTCGACCTCACGCTCGGAGAACCGCTGTCGGGTGCCGCGGATGGGGGGCTTGTCGACCTGTCCGGGGCCGGCCGGTGCGGTCTGGGGATCCCACAGGACTCCGCCGGTGTCCGCCAGTTCCTCGTCGGTGAAGTAGCCCGCCTGTCCGTTGCGGACGGTCAGCATCGGCCGGCCATCGACGCGGCAGTCGAACTCGAAGGTGAACAGCCGCTGGCTGTCGTTGATCACGTGGTCGGTGATCCGGATCTCGTAGTCGAGCGATGCGCCGGTCGGCGGCGGCGGCGCGTGGTACACCGCTTCGGCGCCCAGCAGCCGGTACACACGGCGGGCGCGGTTGTCCAGGTCCGCGCCGAGCCAGCTGATCAGCAGCAGGTCGGCCTGCCCGGCCTCGATGACCAGGCCGGGCGGCATGCGTCCGGTGTGATCGAGATACCAGGCCCCTGGGGTGAGGTCCGTCTCGGTCCATATCGTCCCTGTTGCCAGGGAGCCGGGGACGGCATCGATCCCGGTGACCCGGTCTGCCAGCAGCAGCGGTGGCCGCGGCATACGCGTCTGCCGCTCATCGTGGTCCTGGACCGCGAACATCGGCCCGAACAGCCGGGAGACGTTCCCCTGGGCAAGGTATTCGAGGTCCTGCCGGCTGAACTTCGGCCCCGGCCGCTCGTGCGATGCGGTGGGCAGCGCCACTGGAGCCGGCGAGGGGACGATCCGGCGGCGCAGCCCGGACGGACCGGGGGCGCGCGACGCACGGGGCAGTGCGGCAGCGATCCGGGCCTGCTGCGCCAGGAACCGCAACTGTGCTTCCTGACTGGTCGCCACATGGCCGAGGTGGACGGAGGAGACCTGCGCGAGTTGCTCGGCCAGCAGCGCCTGTACGAACCGGGCCGGTACGGGTGCCGGAGGGGGCGCAGCGGGACTCGGGGACGCCACCTGCGGCAGGGACGTCCGGGACAAGACGACGGCCGGCACGGAGTCCGGGGCAGCGGCCATGTGCTCCGAAGGAGTCGCCAACGCTACCGGATCGGCTCGCCGTGGCGTCGAAAGGTGTGCGGGAACGCGTAGGACGGGGCCGGATTCCTCGGCTCGGCGCGCCCGTTCGGGCCAGGTCGCGGGCACCCCGGTGGCAGCCAGTTCGGCGAGTGAGCCGAGCAGGCCGTCGAGGCCGCCGTCGCGCAGCGGGTCAAGGGCGACGGCGAGATGAGGGCGCGTCCCCAGAATACGTCGGATCCAGCCGGTGCACAGGCTCCCGGGGCCGTGTTCGACGAAGATCCGGACGCCGTTGTGGTAAGCGTGCTCGATGGAGGCGGTGAAGTCGATCGTGCCGACACACTGGTCAGCGGTGGCCTGCGCGGCCCGCTCGGCGGTGACGTCGTAGGGCCGGCCGGTGGCCCCGCTGTAGAACCGCACCCCGGGAACGGACTGTGTGGGCAGCAGGTGCAGCTCGTAGAGGCGGTCGCGCACGGCGGCTGCCTCGGGGACGTGGGCGGCCACGTCGTAGTCGAGGAGGAGCGCGTTCGCCCCGCCCAGCCGGGCCAGGGCGGAGGCACACGCGTCCTTCTCGCCGCCGATCACGCACCGCCCGGGCGCGTTGACCGCCATCAGGTGAACGGCGGGCAGGTCTGCCAACGCCGTTCGGACCTGGTCGGCGTCTGCGTCGATCTGGTATGCGGTCCACTGAGTACCGTGTACGCCGGCGTCCGCCCAGGCGGCGCGGACGGTGTTCATCGCCCCGCCGAGCTCGGCGGTGAACAGGCCGGATGCGCGGGCAGCGGCATACAGGCCAGTGGAGTCCTGCCAGGCGCCAAGTGCTGCCAGTGCGGCGGCTTCCCCGGAGGAGTAGCCGATCGCCGCGGCCGGCTGGATGCCGAGGACCTCACGGGTGATCAGAGTGTGCAGCACGGACAGGAACGCCGCACCGCTGATCTGGTCCATCGCGTCCCCGGGGCGGCCGCCCCGGCCGTAGGCCCAGCCCACCAACGGTTCGAGGGGGCCAAGCCGTCTGCGCACCGCGTCGATGAGCTCGGGGAAAACACGCAACAGCTCACTGCCCATGCCCGGGTACGCGGCCGAGCCGTTGGTGTAGACGAAGGCGATCTGTCCGTCCAGCGGTGTGTCGCGGTACGCGACGCCTCGCGGAAGGAGCGCGCCGCTGTGCAGCGACTCCCGGATCGCCGGTGCCCGTCGGGCCGCCGCATCAGCCGAATCGGCGACGACGGCGAGCCGAGCGGGGCCGCCGTCGCCGCTGCGGCCGGCCTCCAGAGCTGACAGCGCGGCAGCCCGGTCGCTGCCGGAGAAAACCGTCAGCTGCGCGAGCGCCGGTATCAAGCCCTGGACGTCCGCCCCCTGCAACCGCGTGCGTCGCAGGCCGCCGTCACATCGGACCGTCGCGATCTCCGCGCTTCGCAGCGCGGTGAGCGTGGGACGTGAGCCAGTGGGTACCTGCTGGTGGTGCAGGGCAAGGGCGCCTGCGGCCACGGCGAGCAGGCCGCGTGCCGCGTGGCTGTGGCCGAAGAGCGTCGCGGGGTCGAAGGCCGCCCCCTCGCCGAGGACGAGGTCGGCCGACTCGCCCGCCGACTCGGGCAACAGAGCGAGCACCGGGTCATCGTCCCTGCGGGCGTCGTCCAGGCGCTTCAGGACCAGCACGACCGCTGCGTCAGCAGGCCGGTCGGGACCCCCCAACGCGTCTACGGCCGCCGCGTGGACCGGCTCGGAGGACAGGTCGACGGCCCCGACGACGGCTGCGTCGACCTCACCGCAGCGCAGCGACCGGGTGGCGAGGTCGAGAGCGACCAGGCCGGACTCCTCCTCGGCGAGCACCGCGTGGGCGGGGCCGAGCAGGTCGAACTGGATGCTGATGCGATTGGCTGTGCCGTTGGCCATCATGCCCGTCAGGCGTGCCCCGCTCAGACGGGGGCCGATCGGCTCGTCGAGACCGGTGGGCCTGCCGTGGTGGGCAGACCAGGCATCCAGCCGCCAGCGGGCGGTCAAGCGCGCGCCCTCGGGGTCGCAGCCCGTGCCGATCAGCACCGAGGTGCGGCGAGGAAGCCGCAGGCCTGCCACGGCCTCCCGGGCCGCTGCCAGAACCAGCAGCTGCTGGGGCAGTGCTTCCTTCAGGTCGTTCGGGGGGAACCTGAGCCCGGTCAGGTCCGTTTCGACGTCCTGGCGGTCCATCTCCGGAGCCTGGCCGGTGAACAGAGCAGTGCGGAAGTCGGCGACCCCGCTCCCGGACCCGGCGCGCACCCCGAGGGCGACAACCGCGATCTGCGGCGGCTGCTCAGGTGTGGTCTGCCGGGGCCTGCTCCTTTGGCCGTGTGGGGTCGCGATGGCGTCCGGCGGGTCGATGACGAGGTGGGCGTTGTTGCCGCCGAAGCCGAACGCGCTCAGCGCAGCGCGCTGCCGGCAGTTCCACGGTTCCGCATGTCGGAGCAGCCGGAAAGGCGTCTCCCGCAGGGATTCGATGGGGGAGTCGATCCCGGGTGTGCCAGGGCGCAGCCCGGAGCGGAAGGCGCCGAGGATTTTCAGCAGCCCGGCGATTCCCGCGGTCGCCAGCAGATGGCCCACGTTGGCCTTGGCCGAGCCGATGACCAGATCGGTGGCGTCCTCGAACACGGCGCCGCTGCTGCGGACCTCGATGGCGTCGCCCACCGCCGTCCCGGTCGCGTGGCATTCCAGCAGCGTCACCGTGGACGGGTCGAGGCCGGCTGCCGCGTACGCCGCTCGCATCGCCTCCTCCTGGCCGCGCGGGGAAGGGGACAGGAAGCCGCCGGTGTTCCCGTCGTTGGACAGGCCGATGCCACGTATGACGCCCAGCACGGTCCGCCCCGCCAGGACGGCGTCCCGGTGGCGCATCAGAGCGACAAGACCGGCACCTTCACCCGGGATCATGCCGTCGGCGTGCCGGTCGAAGGGGAGGGGCCGACCGCTGAGACTCAGCGCGCCGAGTGAGGCAAATCCCACATGGATCTGCGGGCCTGCGGCCCCGCTGACCGCACCGGCGAGCATCAGGTCGGCGGACCCGTCGTGCAACCGGTCGCAGGCCGTCTTGATCGCGTACAGCGAGGACGCGCACGCCGCCTCCAGGCCGAACGCGCCCGCCTCCAGGCCGAGTGCCTGCGCGGCGCGCACCATCGGAAGCCCCGAGCAGAAGCGGTCCGAAGGATGCGGCCGCCGTCGCCCCGCGGGTGCGGAGGCGGACCGGTCGTCCGGACCGCCGAGGCCGAGCCGGTCCAGCCACACCTGTTCGGCATAGGCGGTCAGACCGCGCCAGGCGAAGCCGAGGTTGCCCATGACCAGACCTGCCCGCGCGGGCGGGCCGTCCCAGTGCGCCTCACGCAGCGCCTGCCGTCCGGCGTGCAGGATCCACTGCAGCGCCGGATCCCAGTCGGCCACGGACTCGGCGTCGATGGCGAACCCGGACGGGTCGAATGCCTGCTCAAAGCCTCGGACGAGTCCGGAGACGGGTCGAAAGCCCTTGGGCAGCCACTCCACCACGCCGAGATCGGGCCAGTTCTGCGGCAGGCCCCATTCGTCCGGGGTCACCTCGCTCAGGCTCACCCGCCCGTTCTCGATTCCGGTCCAGAAGGCGGCGGGGTCGTGCGCTCCGGGAAGCACGCACCCCTGTCCCACGATCGCGATCGGTTCGAATGACACGCTGCTCGTCCTCCATTTAGTACTGCTGATCGGTGATCACGTGCAGGGGTTGAGTGCGACCCCGAGGAATTCGGCGTAGAGGGTCTGGTCCTCGCGCAGCAGGGCGATATCGCAGACGGCTCGTTTCCCGGCCCGTTCGCGACTGTGCAACAGGCAGTGCAGGGTTCGGCCCGCAGGACCGAACCGGTGCCTGCGGTACTCCTCCAGGCCCACAGGCGCGACAGGGGAGCCGAGCACCTTCTCACCCCACAGGACCGCGAGTCGCAGGGCGGCGTCGGCGGTCATGGCTTCGAGGTGCAGCACGTCCCCCGACGCGCCGGTGCCCCCGAGCTCCAGCGGGGCGACGGCGCCGGGGGCGCCCACCCGCACGCCCGCCGCCGGCATCCGCAGCACGGCACCGCGGTTCACCACGTCACCGCCGTCGTGGCCGCTGTCAAGCGGGGGCAGATACGGATGGTCGGGCCAGACACCGCCGCCCGGGGTCCTGCCGAGTTGGGCCACTGCCTTCACTCGTGAGGGCGCACCCAGCAGCCGCAGCTCCAGCTGATTGCTGCGGGGGAAGCCCTCGACGCGCACGCTGCCGCAGCCGTCCGGTGGGGCCGCGGCGCCTGGCGCGTCGAGGGCAATGTCGCGCAGCGTCACAATCGGTTGGTCCGGGAGCCGGCCACGCGTGGCTGCGGTAAACAACTCCACTGCCATGGCTATTGGTTGGAGGCCGGCCGGGAAGCTGAGCCCACCGGGCCCATGCGGCTGTCCCGTATTGCCGGCAACCGGCGTCTCGGCCCTCAGGGCCGGCGGGTCGGGGAGCTCCCCGACCGTCAGGATGACATGTGCGGGATCCTGTCCGTTCTGCAGCTCCGCTACGAAGGCGCTGGCTCCAGCACGCAGCGGGATCAGATCCAGTCCCTGCTGCCCGAACCGGGCAGCGATCTCCGGGGTGACCATGCCACCGTCCCAGGGGCCCCAGCCGATGGAACGGACCAGGCAATGCGGGCGTCGAATGCGTTCGACGGCAGCGATCTGACCGAGAACCTCATTCGCCATCGCGTAGTCACTCTGGCCCGGGTTCCCAGCCCATGCCGCGATCGAGGAGAACAAGCACAGCAGCCGCAGCGGGTCATCCCGGGTGGCGTCGAGAAGCAGGCGCAGACCGTCCAGCTTGGTGGCGAGGACCGCCTCGTACTGGACGGCCGTCTTGTCGGCGATGTACTTGTCGTGCACCACGCCCGCAGCGTGGATCAGACCGGTGACGGGCCCAAACACCTCCCGGACTTCGTCGAGTGCGCGGTGCACCGACGCAGCGTCGGTGACATCCACCGGGAAGTACCGCACTTCGCTGCCACGGGCCCGCACGGCGGCCAGAGTCTGGCGCACCTCACGGACGGCAAGAATCCGGCGTGCCTGAGCCAGGATCGCCACCGGGCCGCAGCCCGGGTCGCGGGAGGCCAGTCGCGCCACCAGAGCTGGCTGGTCGAGAGCGTCCTCCAGCCCCGGGGGCTCCTCAACGAGCTCGGTCCGGCCGAGAATGGCGAGCCGAGGCCGATACCTGGTGGCCAGTTCGTCGAGCACTGCCGGCGTCACCCCGCGGGCGCCGCCCGTGACGACGACAACACTGTCCTCGTCGAGTGGGGCGTCCGCGAGCTCGGCTCCATGGGGGGCGACGACCGTGTCGAGGGTCACGCGCCGGCCGTCGAGGGGCAAGCCCACATTGAGGGCCGGCCCCCCGGACACCAGCTCGGCGACGATGGCCTCGGCGACCGCAGCGCTGTCGCGGGGGCCGCGAGCGCAGTCGATGGCCTTGACGCAGGCCGCGGGCCACTCCCGTGCCGCGGTCCGCGCCAGAGCGGCAATACCGCCGAGCCATGCCCGATCCCCGTGCCCGCCACTCAGACCGAAGTCGCCGCCGGTGTCCTGGACGACGGCGAACAGGCCACCGTACGTCGCCATAACGGCAGCGACCTCCTGGGCCGCCGTGAACACCTCGCGCATCACGGTCAATGCGTCCTGGGGCATCTCAACGGGCGCCATGCCACCGAGCAGCAATACGGCGCTCGCCCCGCTCAGCGAGCCGCCCTCGACCGTCTCGATCCCGCACGCGTGCAGCCTGGTCACCACGTCCCGGGCCAGCCCGCTGCCGCCGTCCACCACGTGGACCACAGCTCCTGTCAGGCCACCCATCCCGACACCTGCGGACGGCAGCTCCACGGCCCGCACCACGCACCGCCGCAGCGCCGACTGCCTCTGATCAGCCGGCGCGTCATTCACCCTCCTCGGCCGAGTCCCCACCGGGCTCTTTCCCGTGCTGACCCGTCCCAGGCGTGCCGGCGGCCAGGTGCTCGACGATCGCGTCGACGGTGCGCAGTTTGAACAGGCCGCCCGCGCCGGGAGAGTCGGAGCCGGGCAGCCCAGGGACGCGCTGCCGAAGGGCGGAGAGGATCTGCACCTTCTTGATCGAGTCGACACCGAGCTCCGACTCCAGATCCATGTCGGAACCCAGGAGTTCGACGGGATACCCGGTCATCTTCGCGACGATCCCCAGCAGCAGCTCAGCGCTCAGAACGGTGGTGGGCGGCTCGGGAGCAGCCGCCACGGGCGGCGCGGCGGGAGAGACCGCAGGAAGCGGGGCTGTCGGGGGGACGATCTGGGGGGCTACGGACTGGGTGGCTACCGACTGGGCGGGCGACGCGGGCGGAGCCATGAGCTCGGGCGCCGGGGCCTGGAACGCCGACCGCACAGGGCTCTCGACCTGCGGGGGTGCTTCCCGGACCGGGGCGACGAGCGGCGCGATTACGCCCGTCGCCGGGGCGGCCTCGCCCGCGTCCGCCAGGCCGCCTGCCATTCGGCCCATGGTGTTGTCGACGAACTGCAGGTACGACTGGTGGCCGGTCAGCAGGGCCTGCTGGAAAGCTGCCTGGGCCTGGGCAGTCTGCCGCTGGGTCTCGGCCAGGACCTGCAGCCAGTCCGGGTCGGGTGCGGTCTGGTACTGCGGCATCGATGTACTCGCTTTCTCGGTGGACGTGTACGGGAACGAAGCAGATGCGGGAACGGCGGCCGGCTCGGGCCGGGACTCCGTCGGGAGGACGGCCGGGGACGGTGCGGCCGGCGTGCGGACCGGTGCGACCGGCTCCGCATCGGACGGCGGGTAGGGGCGGCCGTACTCGGCGCCATTGATCTTGACGGCCGCTGGGCCAGGGGGCCGGACCACCGGGTCCGGTGCCGGCCACAGAGCCTCGAAGTCCAACTCGACGCCGTTGATGGCCAGCCGGCCCAGAGCGGTGAGCAGCGACTCCACTGAGCACGCGCCTTTGCGGTCGAGGTTGATCGCAAGGTGCGGCCGGTCGCCGAGGATCGAGCCGACCATCCCGGTGATTGCGGACCCGGCGCCGACCTCGACGAAGGTCCGGCTGCCTGCGGCGTACATCGCCTCGATCTGGTCGACGAATTGGACCGGTGAGGCGCCGTGCACGGACACCATCTCGCGCAGCCTTGTCAGATCCGGGCCGTAGGGCTCGGCCGTCAGGTTGCTCCACACCTCGGTCACCGGCGGCGACAGCCGCTCCGCGCTGAGAAAATCGTGCAGTGCCGCGTTCGCGGAAGCGACCAGGGGGGTGTGCGCGGCGATGACCACATCAAGCAGCCGCGCCCGTACGCCCTGCCGGGCGAGCCGCGCTTCGAACTGCTCGACCGCTGAGACCTCCCCCGACACCACGACCTGGTCGGGTTGGTTGTGGTTGGCGACCCAGATCCCTTCCGCCCCCTCCAGTTCCGCCTCGACCTGTTGCAGCGGGAGGTTTACGGCCAGCATGCCCCCCAAAACCTCCGAGGCCGAGCCCATCACCTCACCGCGCCGCCGGGTCAGGCGTAGCAAGGTGTCCGCGTCATACACTCCCGCCGCGTGCAGGGACACCAGTTCGCCGAGGCTGTGCCCGCCCAGCCGCTGGGCCCGCAGTCCGAGCACGTCGAGTACCGCCAGCAGTGAGAGGCTGTGTGCGGCCAGCGCGGGCTGGGCCCACTCCGTCCGGGTCAGCAGATCCTGCTGTGCCGCACGCTCGGCCTCGCTGAAGCCCGGCTGCGGGAAGACCACCTGGTGCAGCGGCACCGGCCCGAGTTCCGACCGCGCTACCCGGTCCCACACTGCGCGGGCGGCGGGGAAGGCCATGGCCACCCCGGAGCCCATGCCCGGATACTGCGACCCCTGGCCGGGGAAGAGAAAGGCGAGCGAGCCCGGTTCGGCCTCCCCGGTGGTGTAGCTGACTCCCCCAGGCGCCGTCATCGGCTTGTCCGGACGCAGCGCGAGGAACTGGTCAAGCTTGGTGCAGGTCTCCGTCGCGTCGGCGGCGACAAGGGCAAGCCGACACATGGCAGTTCGGTCGAACGTTCGCCTGCTCTCCCGAGCCGCCTCGGCGAACGGCAGTTCGTCCAGCAGTTGACGGGCCCTGGCCCTGAGAGTGTCCAGCGACGCGCCACTGAACAGCAGGAGTTCCTGCGGCAGCGCGTGGTAGCGCGCCGGTTGCGGCCGACCGTGCTGGGGACGGTACTCCTCAAGGGTGGCGTGGTAGTTGCTGCCACCGAAACCGAAGGCCGACAGCGAGGCCCGGCGCGGATGATCGTCTGCCCTGATCCACGGCCGAGCCTGCGTGTTGAGGTAGAACGGACTCTTTTCGATCTCCAGCGCCGGGCTGGGACGGGCGACCTTGATCGTCGGCGGGAGCACCTTGTGATGCAAAGCCAGTACGACCTTGATCAGCCCTGCGGCGCCGGCCGCCGCTTTGGTGTGACCGATCTGCGACTTCACCGAACCCAGAGCGCACCAGGCTGTGTCGGCACTGTCTGCTGCGAAGACCTCCCTCAACGCGGCAAACTCGGCAGCGTCCCCAGCTCGTGTCCCCGTGCCGTGCGCTTCGACCAGCTCGACCGTGGTCGGCGAGTAGCCGGCTATCTCGTAGGCACGCCGCAGGGCCCGCGCCTGTCCCTGCGGTTCAGGCGCATAGATCGCGCTGCCGCGCCCGTCGGAAGCCGCTCCGACCGCCCGCAGAACCGCGTACACGCGGTCACCGTCGCGCTCGGCGTCGGCCAGACGTTTGAGGGCGACCATGCCGAGGCCCTCACCGATCACCGTGCCATCGGCGTCCGCATCGAAGGGCCGCACCTCGCCGGAGGAGGACAGGGCGGGGGTCTTGCTCATCGAGACGTACATCAAGGGGTTGTTGAGCGTGTCCGCGCCGCCGGTGAACATCACATCGGCGTGGCCCAGAGCGAGTTCGTTCACTGCGGCGCTGAGGGCAGCCAGCGAACTGGCGCAGGCCGCGTCCACCGTGCAGTTGATGCCGTGCAGGTCGAAGCGGCTCGCGATCCGCCCCGCGATCACGTTGGAAAGCATCCCTGGGAAACTGGACTCCTGCCAGGGAACGAACTGGTCGGCGATCCGGTCGCAGGCCGCCTGCGCCTCTTCCTCCGGTATGCCCTGCAACCGCAGTGCCCGCAGCCAGACAGGGCGCTGGATACGAGCGGCCATGGTGCCGAACATGGGGATCGAGCCGCTGCCGAGGATCACACCGATCCGTTCTCGGTCCAGCGGGGCCGCCAGGTTGGCTTCTGTGTCCGCCAGCAGCCGGTCGGCCACGACCAGACCGAGCAACTGCGTTGGGTCAATGGCCGTCAGCGTCGCAGGCGGGATGCCGTACGCGAAGGGGTCGAAGTCCACGGCGGGCAGAAAGCCGCCGCGCCT
The DNA here is from genome assembly GCF_042268025.1 of Streptomyces sp. NPDC056161. NCBI lineage: Bacteria > Bacillati > Actinomycetota > Actinomycetes > Kitasatosporales > Streptomycetaceae > Streptomyces > Streptomyces sp. NPDC056161. Next base: position 4,552 of record NZ_JBHJUV010000101.1, on the reverse strand, counting down.
GCAATATGTCTTGTCCGGAGCGGACGGGTGCGGGTCGTAGTAGTCGTCGACCAGCCAGTGCGTCGACGGCACCTCGGTGAGGAGGTCCTTGCCGGCGACGACGTTGCGCCAGTACGACCGGACATCGGAGGCCCCCGGTAGCAACGCGGCCAGTCCGACGACGGCAACGGGAACCGGATCAGGAGCGCGGGACTCAGACATGGACGGCACCTCTCAACAACGGGGCAGGAATAGGGGGCGGGTCGCTTGAAGTGAGTCAGGACAGGAGACGGGGAACGTAATTGCCCGCGCACGAAACGCGGACGCCGTAACTGCCCAACTGACGCGCACGGGTGACCACAGCCGCGCCCTCCATCAGATTGCGGGCGATCTGCACGACCGTGCAGTGCTGCTGCTCGGCCAGTGGGCTGCCGGCCACCCACCGGTTGAACGAGCCGATCGCGGGCCCGCACCAGACCTGGTAGTCCGCTCGCCTGGACGGCTCACCGGCGATGGCCCAGCGGCTGGCCTGACCCAGATAGGAGCGGAAGACCAGGGCCATGCGGTGTTTGGGGTCACGCTCGGCGACTGCGATCTGATCCGGGTCGCGGTCGGCCCAGTACCGACGAGTGGCGGCCCACGCCTCATCGAAGCCGGCTCGTAGCAGGTCGCGTTCTATCCGGTCGCGAACCCCCGTGGGAATCCGCTCCAGCGAGTCGTAGCGGCAGTAGGCTTCGTAGAGCCCGGCCGCGCGGCTCGCGTACATGGTGCCGCGGCGCAGCACCTGCACCTTGACGCCGTACTCGAACATGTCGGACGCCGGAGCCATCGTGACATCGGCCAGGTCCGCCTCGGCGAGCAACCGCTTCACCTCGTCGGAGGTACCGGCCTCGACCGATCGCTGGTTGACGGTCCCCGTCACGACGTAGTCCGCCCCGCAGGCGAACGCCGACGCCACAGCGAGCGGATCCCCAAGTCCGCCGGCAGCACCGACCCGGACGCGCTCGGCGTAACCGTGGCGGCGGGAGAGGGCGTCCCGCAGGGCCAGCATCACGGGCAGGACGACCGTCAGCGGACGGTTGTCGGTGTGGCCACCGCTGTCGGCTTCGACGGTGACGTCCGTCGCGAGCGGAATCCGCCGGGCGAGCGAGACCTCGTCAGCGGTCAGCCGCCCCTGCTCCAGCAAGACCCGCAACAGCTCATCGGGAGCCGGAGACATGAACTTCTCAGCCACCTCAGGGCGCGAAACCTTGGCGAACAGGCGGGTCCGCCGAATGATCCTTCCCTCCGGATCTGTGTGCAGGCCGGTTGCGGCGCACCGCACGACCGCCGGAGTGAGGTCCATGAAGGCGGAGACCGACACATTCACCACTCCGTAGTGGTGAACCAGGTCGATCACACGGTCCTCGTAGCCGGGTTCGTTGGGCGAGTGGAGCAGGTTCACACCCCAGTTCGGCGAGGAACGAAGCGTCTCGGACAACTCCCGGAGGGCCGCTTCCACTCGCGCCGTACCGAGCCCGCCGGCGCCGAAGAAGCTGAGCATGCCCGCCCTGGCCATGGCCACAACCATGCGGGTGGTGGAGATCCCGTTTGCCATCTCGCCTGCGATGTAAGGGAAGCGGACCCTGTGCGTCGAAGCGAAGGTGGGATCGCCGAGCCACTCCGGATACAGCGCGGGAAGCGACCCCAGGGCCTCGAAGCCGCCGGCGCCAGGACGCAACTCTCCCCCGTACCCAACAGCCCTGACCGCTCCGTCGCTCACGACCTCTAGCCCGCGCCGAGGGTCGGTGAGGAGTGCTCCGATCTCATCAGGCGTGACGGCTACCGGCGGCACCCTCGGGCGCCAGCGCAGAGGTTCACGAACGAGGAGAGGAATAGGCGCTCCGCCGGCCTCCAGTGAATCGCCGAGCATACCTGAAAAGACCACCCACACCATCTCCCGAACCAGACACTTAAAATGGTGAATTGGACGACCCGGATTATCTAATCACGGAAGACCCGGCAGATTTACCCTGGCTCCACTAACGGACTCTGAAACGGTAATTCATGCACGACAGCGCCGCAGACCGTGAGGCTTGCCACCGAATCCGTACACCGCGACTACCCCACCACCCAGGGAAGTTCGCACGAATTATTGGTGTAAACGACATGGCAATCCCGGCCCGCCAAGCTCGACACGAAAGTGTCCTAGATCCCGAACTCTCTGCGCGACGTGAAAGATAGCTGCGCCGTTACGAGGCGTCAACATCAGAGTTGTCACCGAAAAGAAGGTTGGTCGTCATTGCCGCTTCACTGGCGGATCTGTAAGAACCTGGCATAGTTCGTGTGTTTGATCTGATGGCTTCTGCGCACTGCTTGTCGATCGATACATGTGCGGCACAACGGGCGCATGGGGACGCGAACTCGTCGTGTATTGAGTCCAGTTGAGCAGAAACGGTGGCCGCAGGCGACGGATCTACTCAAACAAGGATGCGTCCGGTCGGGGTCACAGAGACGCCCGGAGTGACCCAGCGGGCGGCCGGCCCGGGTATCGGGCCTGGCGTTGACGCGGAGCTGTGTGCGCGGTCTGGTCCGCGGTGAGGCTGGGGCGGCCGGGCTTGGCCGCGGAGATCCGGATCAGGTTGCCTTTCTCGTCGGTCAGCGCGGGAAACAGCGGGCCATGGGCTTTGTGCTTGCCGGCGAAGCTCTTCCGGTTGTCCGTCCGGGTACAACGGCGCGTACGGACGAGGGTGCCGTCCAGCAGGACCACGACTCCGCCGCTGCGGGCGATCTTCTTCCACCGGCTCCACCTTCGCCGGTGTCGTCTCCCTGCCCAGCGCGACCGCGAATTCCCGGGCATCACCGGACCGTCCGAACTGGCCACGAGCTCCATGATCCGCCGGTACTCCGGGGTGAGGACCTCCACCCCCATGTCCTCGACACGCTCCCGCACCAGCCGCATACCACCCGCACCCGGACCAGCCACCACCGGCTCTGGCTCGATGATGGCGGACGGCTGGCGCCCGCCGTCGATCGCCTCGGCCCACTACCCGAAGACGACCTCGGCAGCCTCCGGCCGGGCCACCTCCACCTCGATCCCCACCAATTTCTTACGCAGCACTTCAGCCCGCCAGTACGTTCCGCCTGGCCGGACAAGCCAACATCGCCCACACCCTCCGCGACCTTCTCAACCACAACGACGTCTTCGCCGTCTACGGCATCCGATCAAACACTACGAAGCCGGACACAACGGAACAACGCCGGAGCCGTGCTCGACCAGCTCCGCCACTTTAGAGACGACGATGCCCGATTGAACCTTTCAGCCCGATGATCCGTCTTCCTGTGGAGCGGAGTGCACAGTTCCGCTGCGAGGAAGGACGTTCCATGACCACGCCATCCACAGATCCCCATAGTCAGAACGAGGACGGGGACGACGAACAGCTGAGACGAGCCGCTGCCACCCTCCGGCGCTGGGAGAGGAAGTACGATCAGGAGCAAGGGGTGTCTCCCGGGGCAACCAAGGAGGAAGTGGTGTCTCCCGGGGCAAGCAAGATGCCAAGTAGGGCCGTCCCGAAGGTCAGCCCGACGATTCCTCCCAACGCTGCCATATCCCGTATCACGGCGGCCCTGTTTGACTCAGGCATCACTCAAGGCCACGAGGGGGATCTGAAGAGTCACGAAGTTACGATCTCGACCGGAAGGCCGCAGACCCCAACCAAGCCGTCCGCGAAAATCCCATCGGCTGTCAGGAGTTTCGCCACCGGGCTGACGCAGACCGTCATGAAACGCTGGCGGCAGAATAGTCCCGAACCGCCCATATCTCGCCAGGCGAGCAACACGTCGAGCAGCGACGAACAGAAGGTCGCCCCCCAGAAGCAAGATCGCACCGGCGCCCAGGAGTTCGACCAGAAGGGAAAAGGTGATTCTTTCACCGCCGCGTCCGGCACCACGACTCCGGTAGCCGGAGGCATCACCGTTACGACATCATTTATGATCTCCGAGTCGTCGCGGGAGAATCCAATCGCGCCTTATGCAGCGCTGTCACCTGTAGAAGAAAACAACCGGCCGCGCCCGCGGAGGGATGGAGCTAACGGCTCGGCTCCTGGCACTCCCTCAAAGTATTCACCTCCCCGCAGTTCGCCAGGGCGAGGCATCAGGTAGGAACCGTCAACGGCCTCACGGCCGCAGGATAGTTCCGGTTTGATGCACCAAGTCCGGTTTATTGCGTGGCGAGCGCGGCCCCTGATGATCTTCCAGTTCCCTACGCCGAAGGATCCTCACAGGAGTCGCGCCCGTGTCTGCATCATCAAGGATCACCCCTGACCCCAACAAGATGAAACAGTACCAGATAGATGAACGCGGGTTGATGAACAGATTCGACTACGCCCTGGGGGAGGTTGGGCCGTGTCGGCGCAGGTTCAGCTAGCCATCTCTTGATGAACAACAATCCAAGCCTGTTATTCAACCTTTGCGAGGTTTGCGGCAGTTGCGTTCGGCGATGGGCGCAGATCTTCTGTGGGTGCCTCGTTGGAGTGATTCGCAGGGGTTCGGAATGAGGCCGGTCGTGCCGACTTCTACCGTCGCCGGGGTCGAG
>NZ_JBHJUV010000100.1:0-20183 GCF_042268025.1 Streptomyces sp. NPDC056161 | reverse complement strand
CCCGGAGAACTGGCGAGCCTCCAACGGAATCAGGCCCCCCACCTGCACATTTAGGATCGATGGAGGGCCTGTCGCGGGTTACTGGGCCGTCTCTGGGCCGTCAGGAGGTTGCAGCGCTCCTACTGGCGCGCAAGCATCCGCTCGTAGAGGACCAGAAACGGCGCGACGTATCCGGATGCCTCGGCCGTAGTGACCTGGTGTGTGCAAATGAGAGTGGCTCCCGCTACGAGGGTACTGACGTAGGCGAGGCACATTGCCCAGGCGGGCGGGCTGCTCGGCTGGCAAACACACGGCTGGTGTCCCATAATGCTTATGGCTCCTGTGCTCTCTGAAGGACATGGGGACCACGGTCATCCGCATCAATTCCTTCCCCAAGGCGCGCGGATGGCCTTTGACTTGGTGCATACGCACGTCGTCGGGCGTCAGTGATTGTGCCCCACCGGCCCACGCCTCCGCAAACCCGGATTCCATCGATCTGAAGGAATGGCCTAGGCCGTTCCTTTGAATGCCGGATTCGATCCGGCATTCATCTAGGAATCTTAGGGAGTGCGCCTTCGATCTGATACCGACCGAGCTCGGTGTCAATGGCAATGCCGGATTGAATCCGACCCCTCTCGGAATCCCTCTCGGAGTCCTAGGAGTCGCCTTCGGTCTGATGCCGACCGAGCACGGTGTCAACGGCAATGCGGGTGCGCTCTTGACTACTGGGCATGAGGTGCGCGTACACCCGCAGTGTCAACGCCGGGTCGGTGTGCCCGAGGTACTGACTAACGGCCTTGACGCTCTCCCCGGCGTCCAGCAGCACCGAGGCGTAGAAGTGCCTCAGCGCATGCATGCCGTGTTCGCGCGCCGACTCGTACTTGCCGTCCGGCCCGGCGTCCGGGATGAGGCCGGCGACTGCCAGCGCGCGTTTCCACTCCTGGATGTTGAAGTTGCTGCGCCACACGACCCCACTCGCGGTGTTCGTGAACAGGAGACGGGCCGACACCTTCGGGCCGTCCGGCTTCCGCCACGGCAACGTGATCTCAACGGGCTTGAAGGCGTCCATGTGGACGCGCAGAGCCTTCGCCACCGACGACGGCAGTGGTACATCCCGCTCCTTGTTGCACTTCGGCGGGGCGAACACGGCCTTCCCTCGGATGAGCTTCACTTGCCGGACCACCCGCAGGATGCCGCCCTCGAAGTCGAGCGCATCCTCAGCGAGCCCCACGATCTCACCTTGGCGGAGTCCGCACCCGGCGCCCGTGTCCACCATGGTCCGGTACCGCTCGGGGAGTGCGGCGCGGACGGCTTGCACCTGGGTGGGCAGCCATGGCACGACGCGGCGACGTTCAACGGTCGGCGGCCGGACGGATTTCGCAGAGCACGGGTTTCGGGGCAACAGGCCGTCGTCGACGGCCGCGCTCAGCACGGCTCGAACGTCGCCGTAGATGTTGCGCGCATACGCGCCGCTCACCGCGGGGTTCGCCTCCAGCGCGCTCGTGAGTTCACGGATGTGCTCGGGGCGGAACGAGTCCAGCGGTCGCGTGCCGACGATGGGGAACGCGTGCAGGCGCAGCCGCTGTTCCGCGACGATCTGGCTGGACATGTCGGCGGTGTGGGTCTTGAGCCACTTCTCGGCGTAGGTCTTGAAGGTGATCCGGGCCGCGCGCGGGTCGATGTAGTGGCCGCGCGACATGTCGGACGCGGTGTTGGTGAGCCACTTCTCAGCCAGGCGCTTCTGTCCGTCGGGGAAGCTCTTGGACTTCTCGGTGCCGTCGGGTCCGATGTACCGGGCGCGGTAGCGCAGGCCGTTGCCGTTGCGGTCGGTCTTGACACGGATGGTCTTGCCTGCGGCGTCGGTTTCGGTCTTGTACCAGCGGTCTTGGATGTGGCCGGCCATGAAAAGACTTCCCTTCGGGACGGTCGGGTTTCAGGGGCAGCAGGAAGCCCGGGAACGGCCGTTCGGCCGTCCCCGGTGGGGTGTGGAGGGGGGCGTTACGCGGTGTCGTCCTCCATGCGGTCAGCGATCCATCGGCTCACCGCGGCGGGGTCGTAGCGGAGGTGCCGCCCGACTCTGAAGCCGGGCGGGCCCGTCCTCTTCCGGCGCCACTGGTAGACGGTCTCCAGCGGCACGCCCAGGAGCGCGGCCAGGTCTTCGGGCGTGAGGTAGCGGTCAGGGAGTGCTGTTGTGGCGGGGTTCGGGGAAGGCATGGGGCGGGAACTCCTGGGGCCGGAGTACGGATCGGGGGCCGGAGTACGGTCGGGTCGGTTCGGAAGCCAGGGGCAGGCGCAAAGGGCGCTAAGGTCGGAAAGCCGCCTGGGCTGGTGTTTTGCGCGGTCGCTAAGGGCGTGGAAAGCGGGGCGCCAAGGGCTCGTGGTCAGGGCGTGCGGGGCTTACCGCCCGCTTCGTGGCGCACTTCTCGCCCCTGCGGTCTCCGCAGGTCAGTGTGCTTTCCGCCCTTTGCGCCCTTCCCGTCTCAGACCGCGTAGGCGAGGACCGTCGTTGGCCGTCCCCGGGTGGCTCGTTGGCGGCGGGTGTATCCGGGTTGTTCGAGCAGTGCGGCCATGAGCCGTTCGCGCTCGGCCTTGCGGTCGTTCTTGAACAGGCGGTGGATGTCGTTGCCGGTCAGTCCCTCTGCACCGGCCTTGCGGACTGCGGCGGCGAGTTTGTCGAGCTTGGGATCACCCGAGCCGGAGCCGACCAGGTGAGCCGCTGTGGCGTGGGCGTAGTTGATCAGGTGCCAGGCCGCGCGCATGTGATCTTCCTGGATCGTGTCGCCCTGGTCGCACAGGGCGTAGATCATGGCGGCGCGCAGAGCGTAGGGGGCGGCGCGGGCCGTGAACTCGGCGAGTGCTCCGCTTGCCGTGTCCTCGGTGAGAGCGGGGTAGATCTCGTCCCGGTAGAGCGCTCGTGCGGCGGCGCTGATCTTCACCTCGTCGACCTTCGCGGCGTCATTGAGCACGGTCCGCCAAGCGTGCGCGAGGTTGTCGATCAGCTGAGGGTCTGCTCCTCGGGACTCGGGGAGGATCAGGTTGCGGTGGCAGAAGATCGGCAGGAACCGGTTGTACGTCCCGCCTGCCATCTCCGAGTCCTGCATCTTCGCCCGGAACTCGTCCGGGGTGATGTGGCCGAGGATCGCGATGTGCGGGTTCGTGGCCTTCATCGAGTTGCGGACCATCGAGCCCAGATCTTCGCCGTCCCATGCCTGCCGCAGAACGCCCGGAAGGCTGCTGCCCTCGCGTCGTCCACGGCTCATGGTCACGGCGTATTCGGACTCGACCACCCAGAGCCGCTTGTCCAGGCTGGCCGGGGACGCGCCGTCGCTGTTGTCGTCCTTGACGTACTCGATCAGTCCTTCACCGGAGTTGAGGCCACGGGGTGTGTGGTCCGGCCCGAAGAAATCCGGGAAGGCGGTGGCCAGGGGCCGTTTCGCCGTCGATGTCGCCGAGCCTTTGCGGCCGGCGGAGGTGGCGCCGACGGTGAGCGCCCAGAGCAGCGCCGGATGACGGTCGTTGCCGATCCACAGATGCGGGCGACGGCCGATGATGGCTCCGGCCGCGGACATGAGGTTCACGAGCACGGCCACCGGATCGGCCTCGGTGGTCGGGTCCAGTTCCCGCACGGTTTCGCCCAGCCAGCCGCAGAACACGGCCGGGTGCGGGGTGGGTCCGGGCCGGTGCGGGCGGCGAAGGTCGGGCGCAGGGTCGTAGAGGGGGTTCGGCACGGTGCCCGTGGGGGATTCCTCGGCCGGGCTGCTGAGCAGAGTGGAATGCTCCGGTGCGGCAAGTTCCCTGACGTGGGTGACGGCCACGGCGCCGACTTCTTCGGGGTCGGCGCCTGGTGCTGAGGCCCACTCCACGAGGCGGGTGCCGTGCTCGACCAGGCGCCGGAGCCTTGCTTTGCCGCGCACGATCTCGGCGTAGTACTCGGCGTTCGCCGCGGTGGGGACCGCATCGACGAGACTGTGCAGGTATGAGGCTCCGCCGATGCGGGTGAGGTCACCGCGCGTGGACAGTTCCGCGCTGAGGATGATGGGGTCCACCGGCTGCCCTGCGTGGTGCAGGTCGCAGATCGCGCGGTGAATGGACTCGTGGGCTGGGCGGTAATAGTCGCTCGGGTCGAGCACGTTCACCACTTCACCGATGGCGTCGGCCGAGAGGAGCATGCCGCCCAACACGGCCTGTTCGGCTTCGATGTCCTGCGGCGGCAGGCGATCGGTGAATGAGCCGTCCACCGCGTAGAGGCTGCGAACGCGGGATTGGGGCGGCGGGTGGTGCTCGGATGCCATGCTGGACTTCTCCTGTTTCTGTGCAAGGGAACGGAGAGGCGGGGGCGGTCGCGGTCTTTGGCGAGAGGCGACCGCCCCCGGTGACGTCACGTGTGGTTGTCGTGGGCGGGGAGTGCGGGTAGCCCGGCGGTTTCCAGGGCCTTGGGGTCGAAGCCGGGCAGCGCAGCGCGGGCGGTGAGTGCGGCGGCGAGTTGTCCGGCGTAGGCGGCGCCGGTGCGAGCCACCTCGATCTGGGCGGTGGCACGGATGGTCTCGACGCGTTCGACGTGGGCGTGTTCCGCGTGGCGCTCGGTGAGGCGCCGCTCGTGGGTGACGCGTTCGCGCCTGTCGGTGCGCCAGTAGCGGGCGGCGAGTCCGTAGGCGCCGGCGGTGGCCATGGCCCACAACAGCAGTGGCAGGGGCAGCCGGTCGGCGTATCCGGCGACTCCGGCGAAGGCGAGCGCCCCGGACGTGGCGAACGCGGTCCCGGCGATGGTGCTGTCCCCGGCGCGGCCGACGCTCGCGCACGCGCCCGCCGCGGCGGCGCCCAGGGACAGAGCGGTCATGAGTACGGCGTCGCCGACGGAGTGTTCGGCGCCGTTGGCGTTCCAGATGCGGGCCAGCGCGAGCACGGTCGTGGTGGCGAGGGCGGGCGCGGCCTTTGGCACGGCGATGACGAGCCAGTGCCGCGCGACGATGGGTTCGCTGGGTTCGTTCACGAAGGTTCTCCCGTCAGTGGCCGAGCTGGGACAGAAACCGGGCGAAGGACGCCACCAGGTCGCGAATGGGTCCGTAGGCGCCGGTACCGGCGGTGAAGAAGCCGAAGAGGAACAGCAGGACGGCGGCACCCGCGCCGGTCGACTTGGTTTTGACGGCGACGACGGAGGCGAGACCGAACAGCAGCACGGCGGAGAAGGTGAGGATCATCGGAAGCCTTCCGGGCGGTGGGTGTCGGTCCCGGCGCGGTAGATGCGGGCCCAGCGGTTGTAAAGCCAGCGGCCGGTGCGTATGCGCTTACCGGTGGCGTGGCAGCGGCGGCAGTCCTTGCCGCGCTTCAGCCGTCCCTTGCGGTCGGTCTTGAGCGCGTGGCCCATGCCGCGGCACTTGCGGCAGTTGCCGAAGGGCGAGGCAGCGCACAAGGCGGAGTAACACAGAGTTACACCGGGAATCAGGGTGATAGCGAGCAGGGCGGAGGCCATGACGGGCCCTTCCAGGCGGTTTCCAGGGGTTTCCGCAGATGGGCCGCTATCCGCTAGCGGCCTGATCAGATGAGGTTCGGGGCGCTAGCGGGGCCGCTAACGTTAGCGGGGTGTGCCGCTAGCGCTAGCGGCCCCGAGCGGTCAGCCCGCGTGCCGTTTTCCGTCACGCTCCGCAATCGCGGTGACGATGTGGGACCGGTCGATACCGCGCCGGTTGACGACCTTGCCGTTGATCCGACGGCCCACCTGGAGCGTGGAGACGCCGTGCGGCTTCAGAGCCGCAGCCAGGGATTCGGGATCCCATCCGTCGTAGACCTCGGCGCGCAGCTCGGCGAGCCGGGCGACGACGGTTTCGGACCACACCTTGGGCTCGTCGGCGGGGACCACGGCGAGGATGTCGCGCAGCAGGTCGTACGCGCTGGACTCGTCCTTTTCCGGTTCTTCGCCAAGCGCGTGACCGGAGAGCGTGCCTGCCAGTTCGCGCGCCGTGCGGGCACGGGCACCAATGGCCTCGGCGGCCGGCGCGTCCACGTACACCCCGCCGACGATCCGGGCGTCCGCCCCTTCGCCGACGAAGTAGTGAATGCCCTTGTCAGCCCAGCTGAACATGGTGGCGCGCACACCGCGCTTGTAGGCGGAGGTGCCCAACACCATGTCGTTCTCCAACTGGCCCATGACCTTCAGGCAGAACCGGGCCGACGCGTTCGCGCTGATGCCCGTGGGCAGCGCCTTCGCGTCCGGCCGCTGCGTGGCCAGAAGCAGAACGATCCCGGTTGCGGGACCGCGTTTGACCAGGTCGGTGCAGATCTCTTCGAGTTCCTTGCCGTACTTCTCGTGCTCGAACCAGACCTGGCACTCATCCACCCCGACCACGATCGGGTGCAGCCCCAGCGACTTCTTGTCCGCCAGTTGGGAGGTCACCTTGGACTCGGGGCAGACATCCCGTGGCAGGGCACGGATCACCTTCGCGCGGCGCCGCAGTTCATCGCGCAGCGCCCGCAGGTCCCGCACCGCGTACTCGATGTCCTCTTCCTCGTCCCCAGCGCAGTGCCGGTGCGAGACGGCGTTGCCGACCGGGTCGAGGTCGCCGGTGCCCTTCAGGTCGTACGTGTGCAACTCCGCACGCGGGTCCAGGGCGGCGATCAGCAGGAGCAGGCGCAACAGGAACGTCTTGCCCATACGAGGGATCGCGCCGATGACGGCCGCGATGTACATGAGCGTGATCTCCACCCAGCGCCCGCGCTGGTCGGTCCCGAACGCCACCGGCTTGAAGAGATCCACACGGCCCGACTTCAACAGCGGCCAAGTCGGCTTCCTGGCCTGCGACATGTCCTGATCACCGACCCACAGCACCAGGTGTCCGGTGTGCTCGTTCGGTACCGCTTCCGGCCAGACGCAGCCCAGCGGGCGGCGAAGGCCCGAGGCGAGACGTTCTCGCCGCTCGATGATGTCGGTGACCGTCACGCCGAAGGGGAGGTTGCCCTCCGCACGCCAGCCGGGACCGTCACGGGTGATCGGAGCGGTGAACTCGAAACCATCCCGCCCCTTGCCCTGCGCCTGATTGATGGCCGGGATGCCCAGCGAGCCGAGCGCCCGCAGCACAACGTCACTCGTGAGCTTCGTCGCCCTGGGCAGCTCCACCGCCCGGTGGATGACCGGGTCATCCGCACGGCGGCCGGCGAACCCGAGCGCCATCACGACCGCGTTCACCGAGACCGCCTGAAGCCAGTCAGGGGCGAGCACGTACATGGCGAGTGCGGCACCGAGCCCGGTGAACATCGCCAGCACCGTGACAAGAGTGCGCAACCGGACCCGCCCATCACGCTGCCGCGACAGCTTCAGATACTCGGCGGCATCCTCGCGCCGAACGGCGGCGAGCCGTACCGGCTCCCCCTCCTTGTCAGCAACCCATCGCATGGTCCCGCCGACGAACTTCCCCGCACCGGAGGGAGCTTGAAGGGCCAGGCGGGCAGCGTAAACCGGGGCGCGCATGACGTGATAGCCGGCAGTGTGCGCGTAGTGGCGTGCCACCCAGCCAGCGGCCGTCTTCAATTCCGCCGTGGACTTCAGCCACTCGGGAATGACCGGACGGCGCTTCGCGGCGAGCAGCCGACCCAGGTAGCCCGGCCCGTCCGGGCCGGCCGGCTGGTCGACGGTCACGCGGGCGGCTTCGGGGCGGGTGTTCGGGTCGGCTGCCCTGTCGCGGGCCGATCGTGCCTTGCCCAGGTCGACGACGTCGGCCCCCGACTCGGAGGCCATGTCCGCTTCGAGCCGTTTGAAGAGTTCGTGTTCCTCTTCGTGGTTCACTGAGGTTCCTTCCTGGAACGGGGAGGAATGCGGGGCCCGGCCGCTGCTTTGGTCGGTTGAGACCGGGCCCCGCGAGACTGCTGTAGCTCGTGGTTGAGGTGGCTACTGACGGCCACCGGCGCCGGCGGCGGCCATCGACCGGCCGCTCTCGTTCTGCTGGGCTTGCTGAGCTTGTTGGGTGGCTCGCTGCGCTTCGACAGCCTTGATCTGCTTGCGGCCCCACCCTTCGGTGAAGCCGAATTCCCTGCCCAGGGCCTTCGGCCCGATGGGGCGTCCCGCGTCGAGAGATTCGGCGTACGCCTGCTGCGCACGCTGCCGCTTACGCTCGGTCTCCGCTTCGTCGTACGCCCGTCGAGTCAGCGCACGCGCGCTTGCCGAGTCAGGCGTACGACGGCTCTCCGCTCGCCTTTTCACGGACGGCGTACCGTCCGTGACCTGTGCGTACGACGACACCGGTCGCTGCGCATCGGGCCACTGTTCCGGCGCGTGCGAGGGCGTTCGTGTGTTCTGCGCACGCTCGCGTACGGGCGTGAGTTCGCCGAGCTTGAGCAGCACCCGCGTACGCCTGGGAGCCTTCCAGCGCCACCCCCTGCCGAACTCTTCCCGCAACTCGGCACGCGTGAGCAGACGCTGACGCTCACAGTCGAGCGCAGCGGCGTACGAAGTGATCTCCCACAGCGTCATACGGCGCCACAGAGCGAAGGTGGAGGGAAAGGCGAGAAGCCACCGGGAACGCCGGATCTTCTCCAGCCGACGGCCGGTCACCGCGCCGATCCGGACCGCGTAGACGTGAGCGGCCACCTCGGACAGCACCACCCACAGAAGCGGCATGGTGCCGTGCGCGATCTTGGCGGACAAGGATTGCCCGGCTGCGACGTTGAGCCAGCACGTCACCCCGGTGAGCCCCCACGGAACCCAGCGGACCCAGGCCAACGGCATGTCCGTCCGGATCAGCAGCAGATTGACCAGTGTGAAGACCGGAACGGCGGTGTCGATGCCGATCGGCAGCATTTGGGGAACGGAGAAGCCCCAGCGTGCCCCGGCCGCAGAGACGGTGTCGAACGAGGACGCCAGCCCGATTCCGCCGACGCCGACACCGAGCCCGGCCGCGCCCACCAGCAGAGCCTTTTCCGGCCCGCTGAGCGGCGGCGCCGGAGGCTTCGACTTCCCGAGCATGACGGTCATGCGGCACCTCCGCCGACGCCGACGGCGTCTGTGCCGGACTGCTCGGCGGCGTAGAGGTACCTGAACAAGGCCATCTGCAATTCCAGCAGGTCACGGCCTGCCGTTACGGGCGGGAATTCGTGCTCCTCAAGAACCTTGGCGACGTCAACAAGGAGTCCGAAGGAGAACCGCGGGTCCTCTCCAGCCGCCGGCGGTGGCAGAGGGTACCGGCGGGCCCCGGCGATCACGGTCACCGCGGCTGCCTCCCGAGCAGCCTTCCGCTGCTCGGCGGCCAGACGCCGGCGCTCCTCCAACAGTCGCCGTTCCGCTCGTCGAAGCCTCCGCTCGTCGAGGTGGGAGCGGACACGGCCCAACGCCGTGATCTCCGCGTCAAGCAACTCGATTTCCGCTTCGATCACGGGCATTTCACGCTGGATGTCCGCAAGCTCCGCAGCGGTCGGCTCGCGGTCGGCCCGGGATGCTGTAACACCGTCCTGACCAGCATCGATGTACGGCAAGGGTCTACCTCTCTCATAGGGACGGCCCCGTAGGGGCGGCTGCTCTCCGGCCAAGGACTGGCAGCCGCCCCGAGGCGTCTTATGGACCACGGGTCATGTGACGAGCGGTCATGACCCCCGACGCGCTGGGCGCATCGGGGACCAAAATCACTCGCGTTCTTCAGCGCGCTCTTGAGCTGTCAAAGATCAGCGGTGTCCGACGGCCCGTTGACGTGCGACTACGTCGCCTTTCCCGGTCTCCTCCGGCCCACGGAAGCCACTTCCCTACGGGTCGGCTTCCACCCGTAGTACGGGCTTGGCTCACAACAATGCATCCCGTAGTACGGGTTGTCAAGGTGGTTGTTATGAGGGACGCTGTACGGGCTACGGACCAGAGCGAGCAACGGAGGGAACATGCCGCCCAGCAACACCCCGGCCAAGTACCGGCAGATTGCCGATCACCTGCGGCAAGGCATCCTGGACGGCACCTATCCCGCAGGTCAGCCCCTCCCGTCGGAGGAAGTCCTGGCCAAGCAGTTCGGGGTGACACGCCCGACGGTGCGGCAGGGGATCGCCGAGCTGCGGGCGGCCGGCCTGGTCGAGGTCATGATGGGCCGGGGCATGTTCGTCCGCTCACCGCACAGCCGCCCCAGTCTGACTAGGCCGCGCGGCGTCCGGCGTGAGGCTGACGGTCGCTACGCGGAGGCGGACGGCCTGCGCTGGGAGAGCGCAGAGGAACCCACCGCCACACGCACGGACGCGCCACTCGCACTGGCTGATCTGCTCCGTATCCCGCCGGGTGAGCCGATGTACACCTACGCCGCGCTGGAGACCGCCGAACGCGGACGCCTGCGCCAACTCCACCGCACGTACGTCCCGTTCTCTGTCCTGCTCGACACCAAGTACGAGAACGAGGCGCCTCCGCCGGCCCCATACCTCTACACGGCACTGGCCGAGCTGGGCCACGAACTCCACTTCACCGAGTACCTGCGCACCCGGATGCCGCTCCCGGACCAGGCCCAGACGCTCCGGCTACCCGACGGCGTGCCCGTCCTCCACATCATCCGCGTGACGCTCGGCGAGATCGGCAAGCCGCTTGCCTTGGAGGAGTTTCACGTACCAGGTGATGACCTGGAACTTTCCTATCCGCTTGATGTCGGGGGCCGATGACGGTGCGCTCACGGCCCTGCACATCGTTCGTGTATGAGCGATCGAAGCGCAGGGCTGCGGTCCGTTGTCAGTGCTCCTTGCTAGCTTGCCTGGTGGGGTGAGACCGGTCAGAGAACCTTCGAGGTCCGCGGTCAAGGGGGGTGGGCATAAAGGTCCCCGGGAGCCACCTCGGGACTATGTTGCAGGCCATGGATCCCCACCCCCTCATCCCCCTGATGGGAGCGGCATGCATCGGCGAGAGCCCAAGACGCCTTCCCCCTGTGTTGGTGAGGTGATCGGCCAGGGCCAAGGGAGTCCAACTGCGTTCATGGGCGGTTGGCCGTCCGGGTAAGGACGGCTACGGGTCACGAAACCTGAGACGGGCTGGCCGAGAATCGGTCTTGTCCCGTGGCTGGGACAGCGACGGCCCCTGTCGCGATGCACGCGAGAGCGAGGCAAGCGGCGGCGTCTGGCCACGGGCAATGTGTCCAGCTTTTCTCGACGACAGCTGAGCGCTGGCCCTCTGACGGCGGATCAAAGTGATCCACTTGGTGGTCTCCGTCTGACTCTGGCCTTGGTGATCAACCGGGTTGGTTTTTCGACGCAGTCGCCTCAACCCTGGCCGCAACTGCCATGGATGGGCCGTGCTACCCCGTTCGTGGCATCCATCCGGCCATCTTTGGATAGCGATCTTCCACGCCTCGGCTAGACCTTCTAGGCTCTAAGTGGCCGCTTCGTTCGGTTCGCAGCAATAGGGGGAGGAACATGGGTGGGCCTCTACTGATCCTTCTCGGGGCCCTCGGTGGATCCTTGCGAGGGTTAATCGGCCTCTACAACTCCGCCATGCTGTGGCAGTCTGCGCGACGGAATTTCCGGTTGAACTCGACGCAAGAGACCCAGGAACCTCCTTCCTTCAGGGAATATTTCGATCCTCTTGCTGACTCTATAGCGGCACTGCTCCATACTATTCTTGGGGCTGGTACGGCGTTCCTTCTTGGAATTTCTGGACAAATAACCGGCACCTATGCTGCCGTAGTCGTCGGAATATCAGCCCCAGCCCTGCTAACTCAACTAGGTAGTTTGCAGCCAGCCAGTGATGCGGTAGGCGGTGGGGATATCTCGCAAAGTGTACGTGGACACATAGCCGTTCCACTGCAAGTGGACACAGTAATGCAGCGGTCTGGGATAGTCTCGGACGGGCCGCAAGTTTCCCCGGAGCGCTCCGCAACAGGAACGGAGTAGCAAGGTGTCCGCATTAACCGCCGCACGTAAGAGCATACGTCGCACCCTAGGTATCAAAGGTTCAGCAACTTCCGCTCCGCGAAACGCTGAGTGGTACAACCTTTCTCCAGCAAGAAGGATAATTGCAGCCACTCTTGGAATTTCGGTAGCTGTAGATTCACGAAACGCGGATCGCATCAAGCCTGTTGATGCGTTGACGGAGAGTAAAAACATAACGCTGGAAAGTCTTGGGCTGCGTAATTCGTCAGCGGAAGTTTCTGAATCCGGGGCCGTCAGCTATGTGCGTAGTCGGTTGGATATTCTGTTCGAAATCTTGACCTCGGCTGCCGATCCGAATAGCGGCGTTCCCTTCATGGGGGGAATTTACCTAAATGCAGCGCGTCGGTACATATGGCGGCTACGTGAAGGGCTCGCGGAGCAACGCCTTGAGAAATCTGAAGCACTTAGGATAGTTGGCCTGATCGAGCATAATCTTCGTGAGGCCGAGAAATTGCATCGCCGCCAAAGTGGACTACCGCTCGACGAGGTTACTCGAAACTATATTGGCGACTTGGTGGAACTGGGCAACGACATAACGGGGCAGGGGACGGAACTTCGGCAGTTGATCATTCGGCTATTCGATGAAGCAGAAGAGTCAACTCGCCTGATTCCGAGCCAGTAGACGGGAGTTCCATGCCTAAAAGAAAGAATAAACCAAGGAAGCCGAAGCGCAGGAGTGACAGGCCAGCTTCTCAGCATTGGAGCATACCGCCAAAGGGTGCAGTTCAGGGTGGCACTCCTGAGGCAAGTAATCTAGTCGCTGATGCTCTTATGGACAACAAAATGGCCTGCCGAGCTACCTACTTGAGCGATCCAATTTTTGGCATGGCGCCATTCATGCAGAGTGCGGAAGAGGATATTCCGGTCCTACTTTTCGAGCCTGCAAAAATCATAGCAGTGAAGGATACTCGTACTGGAACTGTCCATGAAATGCGAACCGAGCGTCTGGTCATGGGCGGGTTTCAAAGGCTTAGTGGAGGACTCTGGAAGCTCGAAGTGATCGAAGGCTGGGGAATCTATCGCACCAGCGCCTCCGTGCTTCTGCGTGACCCAGAAGGTGACGTAGCAGCAGAAGGAGATCTCACTCTAGATCCAAAGTGGGTGTCAGACGTCGCCAGTGCCGGGTACGCCGTCGTGCTGCAAGGGGCACCCCTTGGTGTACGCATTCCTCCAGGCCGTAAAGCGATTGACTACAGCGACCATGAACGTGCCCTTGAGTTTAGACGGGCCCGTTACAATGGAATACTTGCAGGCGGAGTTGTTAAATGGGGTGGCACTAATCGCGATGCCCTGAACTGGGTATTATTCCCCGCAGGTGCTTTCGGGATACCTTTTCCTGTCGCGTACATGCCCCTCTGGAATCTTGCCGTACATGGCGGTCCGGAGGTATTCGGATTTGAAAGGCTGGATAGCGGCTTTATTGGTGCGCAGGCCGCTGGGATGGTAGCCGAAGTTACGGAGACTGATCTCGACTTATTACGCCCCGCGGAGAGTGATCCCCAAATATCTTTCATCGCGGGATACCGGGATGATGCGGCCAGTTCGACCCACTCGCAATTCTCGCAATGGCGCAATTCTGCAATTCAGTGCGGCGGAATTGTTGCCATCGCCGGCCCCAGGGAGATGCCTTCGGTTGTGGGTCCCAGTTCGGGAAATAACGCCCTTGCGTGGGAGATTATTCACGATTCCTGGGGTGCGCTCGTGCCGTTAAGCGGCGATTGTCTTGTGCAGTCGATGGAAATGCGGAAGAATTTTCAGGCGAGCGGTGACACTCCGCTTGCGCAATCCATCTCCTTGTCGAACGAGCAAGCTGAGTATGCCGAAACGCTGAAAAAGAAGATGCAGAATCTTGATTCTTTCAAGATTAATGTCAGCTATGACCTTGAGGACCTCCTAGACAGAGACAGTATTTTTCGCTGGGTTACCAATATGTGGCCGGTGGCCTGCCAGACTTGCGGTGATCCGCTAGGAGTGAATGTTGATATATGTGCGGACGGCTTATTCGGTAACGGAAAAGTCCTGCTTAGCATGCACCACTCAAGCTGCCGGACTTCTGGTGTGACTCCTTCCTGTGGCGTAACCATGAAATGCGCAACTTCCTCTTACGCCATAGGTAACCTTGGTGAGAAAGATTCGCGGAAACGAAGCCGAGACGACTTACCCGTGATGCTTGTGAACCCGTCTTGCGAGCAGCTTCAGTTGCGACGGACTGATACATCATGGATTAACGCAACTCTTGAGCCGTTCAAGGAACTGGGTTTTATAGGCGGCGGAAATACTCCCCCGCCGAGAGTTGAGGAAGTCGCCGCCTATCTATACGGCGAATATCTAATTGTTCGAGTCTCTCGACGCTTCTCTGATCTACCCAAACAGGAATGGGTGATTGAGGCGCCTGAACATGTTCTCGCGCAAATTGGCAGGTTGGGGGGGCTAGTTGTTTCGCTACTAACGAAAGCTCTGCCTACTCGGCTCGGTTCCGCCGATATACCGTCGGTTTGTGGTGACCCTGAGGCGTTAATAGGGTGGGTTCCGCTGAAGGCTAGTGAATCTTCCTGACGTTGGTTTTCGACGGTTGGGACTTCGGAGTCGAACGGTGCACCCGCCCTGTGTGTTTCCAGCAACCCCGTGCCGGCCTCAGCCACGCCTCCTCGTTACGTCACGGCCGGACCCATCTCTGGGCTGAGCGTTGCCGACGTAGCTTCATGACGACAGCGATCGCTGCGCCCGGCATAGGCGCTGGCCGGGCTGGAGCGGGGCTGAGACAGGAGTGCAGCAGCTGGACAGCGCGCGGTGAGCGGAGCGAGCCGCCTTGAACCAGTGGAGAATGGTGTAACTCAGTTGGTCGGAAGGGGTCTGAAGTCGTCGACGCAGGCGGGGAGTACCCCCTGGCGGTGGGTAAGCGGCAGAAAGAGCACCGGTCGCATCGTCCACGTGATGCGTTGGCCAGCCTGGGTGACTGTGACCGTGCAGGACTCGGAGCGCAAGAGGGCGCGCCGGGTTGCTACGCGGCCCTGGTACAGCCACACCCATGCCTGGTCGGAAGCGTCCGGGTCGAGTGCGGGTGAGATGGTGCGGAGCGTGACTGCGACCCACCTGTCCGCCTGGGACGGCGAGTAGGCGTCGAAGGATGCCCGGAGTTCCGGCGGCTGGTCACCACTGAGGTCTTCAGTTCGGCACTCGCACCAGTAGCCGCGCACGAGTCCTTTCACGATCCTGCTCCTCTTGGGTACGCCACGAGCACGTAGCGGGTGTTTTCGTCGTACAGGGTGAGCTGGTAAGCCGTTCCCATGACCAGATAGGCGAGTACTCGCTCATGCTCCGGCTCGTCAGCGAGCCACTGGCGGCCTGACTGCGCATATGCGGTGTCGAGCTGGTCCGTGATGTGACTCGTACGTTCTCGAAGCCAGCGCAGCGCCAGTCGGGGAGTTGTGCCGCCCCATGACCCGAGCGTGATGGAACGGACCTCATGCAGGGGGTAGGCGGCGGCCCAGCACTGATAGGTGGCGTACTGCCCGCCCGCCTGTAAGTCTTCAGCGAAGACGGGCCTCAGCATGGACGTCCTCCTGTGCTGGCTGTGCGAAGAATTCCGTGGTGACCGGGTGGCCGCCGCCGTTGTCGCGGAGCACGCCCCGGTGCTTACGGCTGATCAGAGTCGGCCTTCAGGCCGCCGAAGCGTCGGGAAACGCCGTGTCCGAAGCCGCCATTTCCAGAGCCAGGCCCGTTGCGATGGCTTCGGCGAGAAGTTGCGCCGTCGTGGGGCGGATCGGGCCCAGGCAGACGAGCCCGTCGCCGTACACGTTTACGTCGGCTTTCAGACCAAGAAAGTCGGACTCCATGCCGAGCACGCGAAGTTGCTCGGCCAGAGCGTCAGTCGCTCGCTTGGCCTCGGCCCAGCCGCGTACGTACGGCACGGTTGGCGCCAGATCCTCCGCACGCCTTGCGATCACCCGTCGCGGATCCATCGCTCGATCACTCCAATGCACGTAGGTCAGTTCGTGTTGCGGCCACATGTGCTGTCTGCGTCCGACAGGTCACGGCGGCACTCGATCGCGCGCCGAAGCAGCTCGGCCAAGCGCTCGGCGGTTTCCGGTGACACTCGGCCCAATTCGATGAGTCCCTGCCCGAAGGCGTTGAGTTCCGCCCGGAGGTACGGGAAGTCCCGAGTCATGCCGGCCGCGGTGAGCACGTCGCGCAGGGCCGTTGTCGCGTTGCGCGCGGCGTACCACTCGTCGGTCTCGATGGGGTTCCAGTTGGCGGCGTCGTACGAGTCGTGTTCAGAGGACATGAGGCGCCTCCGTCTGGACGTCCTTCGCGTAGGCGGCCTGTACGTTCGGGTACTGCTCTCCGTACCGGTCAGCTCGGGCCAAGGTGTCGGCGGCAGCAACGAGCATGACGGCCAGGGCGACGGTCCGCAGCGGCGAAGCCTCGGGCCTGCGGAGAGGAGCATTCAGCCACTGGTAGCGGTCACCGGAGAGCGGGAAAGGACCAGGCACCACAATGTACGAGCCGTGCTCCAGGTACTTGTACTCGGGCGGGGTGTCGGTCTCCCCGGCCAGCGCGCGAGTGAACCTTGCGTGAGACCGCGTGGGGAGGAAGAAGCCCGTGCGCTTCGCGGCGTAGTCGATCACCGCAGGGCCGACCGGCATGTTCTGCCGCTCCAACTGGTCGAACGCTTCCATGCCGATTCGCTGGCTGGTCACCACGACATCGAAGAGACGGCCCGTCGGCAGCGTGTACGGCTTACGTGGATCGTCCGCCCAGCGCGCCCGGCACAGCTCCGGATCCTCTGCCACAGCGGACAGCCATTGGATGCCTCGCCGCGTCATCCTCTGCACGTCATCTCACCCCTACCGGCTTTCAGCGGCCCATCAGCCGCTGTGTGACCAGCGTCGGCCACCCCGCCCTGAGCTGGGCAGATGACGAGAGGTGACGGGGGATGACGAGTAACGGACCATCGCATCATCCCCCGTCACCGTGGTGACGTAGTCTCCAAGTTCTCCTGAGCGGCGGGAGCTTTGACCGCGTCCATCAGGGGGAATCCGAACGGCACTGCGGCCGTACTCGAATTACGGGGAGGCGAGGACTACGGGCACAGTCCAAGCGGTGGGCACTCTTCTCCGTGAGGCTCGCAAGAAACGCGGCTGGAGCCAGCCGCGCCTGGTCAACGAGCTGCGACGCATCGCGGCCCGGCACGGGCACCAACTTCCCGCCGACGCCAGCGTGAAGCGACGCATCGCCAGTTGGGAGAACGGCCACAGCGTTCCCGACGAGTTCTACGGCCCGTTGCTCTGCGAGGCGCTGGGGATGACCGCCGCAGAGCTGGGGCTCAATCACATCACCGGCCAGGACGCGGCACTTCTCGACACCAGCTATCCCGCGAGTCCTGAGGCGGCGATCGGCAACATTGACCGGCTCTGGCGGGCCGATCTCAACGGCTACGAACCTCTGATGCAGGCCGAGCCGTCCGAGCCCGCGTGGAACGAGGCATCGCTTCGGTGGCTGGTGGCCCCTGAGCCGTCCTTCCCGACGACGCAGCCGGCCAACGGCCCGCGTGTCGGGCTCGCCGACGTGCAGATGATCAAGTCCACGAGCGACATGTTCGCCCAGCTCGACGACCGGTTCGGCGGCGACCACGCCCGTCACTCCGTGATCCAGTACCTCAGCCGTGAGGTCGCGCCGCTGCTCGCCGGCCAGTACACGGAACCGGTGGGACGCGCCCTGTTCTCCACCGCTGCCGAGGCAACGCTCCTTGCCGGGTGGATGTCGTATGACGCCTGCCACCACGGCCTTGCTCAGCGGTACTTCCTCCAAGCGCTCCGCCTCGCCCAGGACGCCAACAACCGCCGGCTGGCTGGCAGCATCCTGTCAGCCATGAGCCATCAGGCGACCTTCCTCGGCCACTTCACGCACGGTGCCACCCTGGCACGCGGTGCTCTCATGGGCATCTCGGGCGTGGCAACTCCCACCCTCCGGGCCCAGTTCCACGCGATGGAGGCTCGCACCCTTGCCCGTACGGGCGATGTACGGGCTTGTGAACTTGCCCTTGCAGCGTCGGCAAAGGCGCTGGAGAGCGTGAACAGTGACGACGAGCCCGAGTGGATCACGTACTTCGATCAAGCTGAACTTGCAGCCGAGTCCGCTCACTGCTTCCGCGACGTAAAGAGCGCCAGCCAGGCAGTGGCACACGCCGAGAATGCCATGAGCGGCAGCCACGTCCGAAGCGACTTCTTCGTGACCATGGTCCTAGCTGACGCCCACCTGCATGCGGGAGAGCCCGATGAGGCGTGCCGCGTGGCGCTCGATGCCCTGGACCTGGGGGAACAGCTCAAGTCCGCGCGCTGCGTGGCCTATCTCGGCGAGTTCCGTCAGCACCTCGGGCGATTCAGTGACGTGGCTTCTGTTCAGGACTTCCATGAGCAGGCCAGGGAACACAGACTGTGGAGCGCCACAGACTCGTATAGGCCCAAGAGCTCGATCCCCTCTCAGCCGTGATCGCAGAATCAGAGCAGGGCGATTTTTCGCGAACCCTGCCCTGAGGCAGCTGCCGTAGAACAGTCTGTACGCCATGGACGGGGTTACTGGCGGAACGGTTCTGGCTCTGGCTGGTGTCCTTCTTGGGACTTCGGGCACGCTCGTAGGTCAGTACCTGGCCACGCGTGTCGAGAGACAACGTGATCGAGGGCAACGTGCGGCTTTGCAGCGTGCCGAACGTAAGTCAGCAATCGTTGACTTCCTCACTGCCGCGCAACGCGTCGAGTTGATACTTGACCGCCGAGAACTTGGTCTACTGGTCACTGAAGATCCGGCAGACGAGAAGTTGCACGATCTGTGGCTGGCAAAGAAGACATTAGAGCTGACCTGTTCGCATGAGACAGCTCAGGCTGCCCAGGATTACACCCAGGCGCTACACATTCGTATGCGCGGCGCCGTTCCACCTCAGGGGGAACCCACGAAGCGTGAGTATCGTCATTCTTTCATGGAGGCGGCACGGAAAGCCTTGGATAGTAGTGGCCCGGGAATTGTGAGATAACTCCCGTATTGGTCACGCTGCTCATCATGATCGAGATCGCCACGGGAGCCGTAGGCAAGAGGTCTCTCAGTGAGCACCTACGCTCCCCAGCTCAGCCCGACCTGCAAAAACCTAGAAAGGCTGCCAGTCGTGCCGACGGTCGCCGCTCCTGATCTCAGCCACACGATGCGTGAACTCCTCCGCGGCCTTCTCGCTCGCAGCGCCCTGGTGCCCCATCCACAGCGTCATCATGAGTTCACGGATATCGCCCAGCACCTTGTAGCCCGGCCAGTTCATGACGTCGAACCCGTAGTGGTGAACAAATCCCTCGTACTGCGACCGATCGTGCCAGCCGTACCGGTCGTAGAAGATTGCCGTCTGGATGAGATCCCACTCGCGCGGAGCGAGGGTGAAGCCGTCGAGGT
Source organism: Streptomyces sp. NPDC056161 (assembly GCF_042268025.1). NCBI lineage: Bacteria > Bacillati > Actinomycetota > Actinomycetes > Kitasatosporales > Streptomycetaceae > Streptomyces > Streptomyces sp. NPDC056161. The sequence continues at coordinate 902 of NZ_JBHJUV010000100.1, read as the reverse complement.
CGCTCAGGATCGCTTGGCCGTTCCGGTGGCGGAGGATGTTGCCGATGCTCGCGTCCCCGTGGATCATCCCGAAGGGGAGCACGAAATCCAACCGGTCGTACTCCTTGCCGAGCTTTTCGGCTCGTTCCTCCAAGAAGGTCCGGTCGTCGTCCGTGACGCCGTTCAGTTCCCCGAGGCTTGCCGTGACCTTGGCCATCGGGTCGTAGTAGGGGAGACCGAGTGACTGCGGTTCTTCGAGCCAGTGCAGACGGCGGAGGAGGTCGCCCAGCTCGGTCACGGTCGCGTACTCTTCGCGGTCCTGGGCGCTCTCCCAGTAGGTGACGACTCTGCCCCCGATCACGAGCGGTTGGCGGACGCCGGGCAGTACACGGGCGGCAGGAAAGTCGTGCTCGGCCAGCCAGTGGGCCACGCCTACAGCCCGGTCCATCTCCAGCAGAGCGTCAGGGTTACGTGCGATGCGGACGATGACGGGGGTGTGGGCGAGCCGGTACACGGCGTTTGACCCGAGCCTCAGCAGCTCGGCATCCGCCGGATCGAGCCCAGCCTGTCGGCATGCCTCCCTGAGAACGTCTTCCGCTGCCTCCGCCGTGAACGGCGTCACGCTGCCCTGTGTGTCTCCGTCGCCCGACATCATGGGGCCGACGCTACCGCCAGCATGGGCCGGGCCGACAGACGGCCCGTCGTGGAAGGATGTCCCATGCCCTTGGCCAGGCTCGGAAAATGCAGGTCACAGGCGTGCGGGCAGTGCCTTGCATCGCTTCCGCCGGGCCGTCTGTGGGCCGTCCGAGGGCGGCCGACAGCGACCGGGAACGACAGACAACGACCACCGTGCGGGCTTTCCGCCGCAGGTCACCCGACTGGATCTGCGACACTGATACGGCCATGCCTAATCCCGGAGAACT
>NZ_JBHJUV010000099.1:0-20719 GCF_042268025.1 Streptomyces sp. NPDC056161 | reverse complement strand
AGCCCTTGTGGCTTGCCCGAGCCGTGTGCGGTGATAAGTCGCATGCACGGTTCCGAGGGGGCGGCGGCGCAGCAATGCGCCGTCGCTACCCGACCTGACTGCGGGTGCGGTGTCATCCGGTCACTTGGGCACGCCCATGACGATTCGGACGTCCATCCACCGCAGGCAGCGGTGCCCAGGAAGGTGGCCGCGGAGCGAGCGAAGACGTGCGGATCCTGGGGACCGGCGAGGAGTTGTTGCACCTCGTCGGTCTCGGTACGCCCCGCTGTGCGCCGACTCCGCACGGAGAGAGCCCGATCATCTCCATCGGCCGCGTGAACTCGAACCGCGCCTTCACCAAGCCCCAAGAGGGGCATCCGGTGATCGCGGCGGTCTGCGCCGGACGGGCAGTCAGCCATCGGCGGTGAGCTGCGTGATGCCCCTGACGACGATGTCGACGGTCCTGGTGACGTCGATGTCGTTCAGGGGTTCGCGGGTGATCTGAGTACGGCGATGGTTCGGTCCCGTGAGGAGGTCGAGAACCAGACGGGGATCGACGTCAGCGGTCAGCTCACCGCGGTCACGGGCGCGGGCGAGGATGGCCGCGCAGTGCTCGACGCGCATCTTCCAGTGGATCTGGGGAAGATTGGCGAGGCTCTCGTCCGGTGACCGCGTGAGGGCGACCAGGATCGGCCCCATCTGCGACTGCAGGAGCGCGATGATGCTTTCGAGCAACTCGGTCAGGTCGTCCCGCAGGTTGCCTCTGTCGGGCAGCCTGACCGACAGATCGACGACCCCGGCGATCACCCCTTCGATCAGGGATCGGCGATCGTTCCACGAACGGTAGATCGTGGTGTGGTGCACGCCCGCCCGTGCCGCCACGGCCGAGACGGTGACGGCCTCCGCCCCCTCTTCGGCCAGAATGTCCGCGGTCGCCTCCAGAATCTGCCGGCGCACTCGCGCCGTACGACCACCTGGCCGTCGTTGTGGGGTACTCATGCCTCACCTTAACGCACATATCTTTTGCGTTTAAGTTGAGTGCGGACTAGCCTTTGTTAGAGCACAAGAGATGTGCGATAAGTCCGGGTGTGCAAGGACTGATGGCGAAGGACTGATGGCAATGACGAGCAACGGCACCGACAGCAAGGACGCGGCGACACGCCCTGTCACCGTCGTCACCGGCGGCAGCCGCGGGATCGGCGCGGCGACCTGTCTGCGGCTCGCGGCGGACGGCCACGACCTGGCCGTCGGCTACGTCCGGGACGCGGCGGCGGCCGAGGCGGTCGCGAAGGAGGTGCGGGCAGCGGGGGCCCGCTGTGTCACCGTGCAGGTGGACATTGCCGCGGAGGCTGATGTGGAGCGGCTGTTCGACACGGCGGAGGAGCGTCTCGGGCCCATCACCGGGCTGGTCAACAACGCCGGAGTGACCGGTTCACCGGGGCGGCTGGCCGACCAGGACTCCGCCGATCTGCGGCAGGTCGTCGAGGTGAATCTCCTCGGCACGCTGCTGTGCTCGCGCCGGGCGGCCCGCCTCATGGCGGGGCGGGGGAGCGGAGTGATCGTGAACATCTCGTCCGGGACGGCTACTTACGGCGCTCCCGGTGAGTTCGTCCACTACGCGGCGACCAAGGCGGCCATCGATGCCCTCACCGTCGGCCTGTCGAAGGAACTCGGTCCTGACGGCATCCGGGTGAACGCGGTGTCCCCCGGAGTGATCGACACGGACATGAATTCGGCGCTGGGAGGCACCGACCGCGTGCGCAGGCTGGCCGAGGAGATTCCGCTGCGCCGCCTCGGGCGCTCGGAGGAGATCGCCGCCGCGGTCTCCTGGCTGATGTCTTTGGACGCCTCCTACGCCAACGGCGCGGTACTGCGGGTGGCGGGCGGGCGTTAGGGGCACGTTCGGCGGGCGGGGGCGGCGCCGGCAGCGGCGGGCGCGGGCCGAGGAACACGTGCAGCCGAACCTTGGCCGACGGCCGGGTCCCGCAGCAGCACCGCAGAGAGGTGGTGGAAGGCCGCCGTGACCCGCGAATCCGGCAGCAGCGCCGTGGCCCGCTCGGCCGCGCTTCCCTCCGTGGGCTTCAGCGCGTAGGCGCCCTTTGCCCCGAAGCCGAGCGGGTTGACGCAGTCGACGACGAGCTTGCCCGCGAGTTCCTGTGCAGAGACGCCGCCGTCGCCGCGTGCCCTGCCCAGGGCACAGCGACGATCACGATGTCGCTACGCCGCGCACAGTCCTCATCGGGCATCGAGCCTGGGCCCGCTCGGCTCGGGCGAGATGTGATGCGGGGAAGGGGCTCAGCTGACGGTGCCCGTGCGGGCCGCGGTGATGAACGCCTCCAGTTCGTGGGGGATGTCCGGGCCCATGGGCTGGTAGAGGATCTCGGTGATGCCCTGCTCGCCGTACGCGGCCAGGCGGTCGGCCACCTGTGCGGCCGAGCCGGTGACCGTGGTGGTCGGGATGGCGGCCCAACTGCCGGCCGCCCAGGCGGCCCGGTCGGCGGTGTTGAGGGCGACCAGGTGGTGGTCGTGGACCGCGAGGTGCCTCTCCCGCTCGGGCACCTGGCTGATCACGTCCAGCCATTGCCGTCCGCCGGGCAGGGCGGTCACGTCGCCGCCGAACTCGTAGGCGACGTGATAAGCGAGTGCGTTGCCGGGGCCGACGGCGTCACGGACCCGGGGCGAGTCAAGGGCCTCGCCCTCCGCCAGCACGGTGCCGTGCAGGGCGAGCGCCGCCCAGTCGAACTCCTTGGCGTGCTTGGTCTCCTCGTTGATGCTGAACAGCCCGTCGGCCAGCTCCCTTGCGACGGCGATGCCCTTGGGGCCGATTGCCGAGATCAGCACGGGCACCTCGATCGGGCGCGCCGGGGCGGCGCCCGCCGGGTGCAGCATGCGCAGCCGGGCGCCCTTCCAGTCGGTGGTCTCGCCGCGCAGCAGGGCCCGGAAGACACGGACGTACTCGGCGAGATCGGCCCAGGTCGTGGACTTGGCGCCCATGGCCCGAGCGCCGGTGAATCCGGTGCCGAAGGCGACGGCGACCCGACCCGGTGCCAGCGCGGACAGCGCGGCGGCACCCGAGGCGTTGACCATCGGATGGCGCAGTCCGGGCACCAGCACTCCCGGGCCCAGGCCGATGCGCTCGGTGCGCTCCGCGGCCAGCGCCAGCATCATCCACACGTCCGGACTCTGCTGCGGGCTGTCGAACAGCCACGCACGGTGGTAACCCAATTGTTCGGCAAGCGCGATGTGCTTCGGCGTGTCGAGGGAAGTCGGGAACTGGCAGGAAATCTTCATGAGTCGTCCTCGGGTGCCTGGTTCGTCGAGCAGGTGTCAGGGGCTGGTCACCGCCCTGTATTCCGCGGGTGCACACGCTCACGGTGGCGGTGACACGGCGGGTTGCCGCAAGGAGGACGGCCTCCGGTCACGACAAGTCAGGGGCCGTCCTCGGTGCAGTTCGTCAGGCGGGGGTTTCGGCGGTGGCGGTCAGGACCGCGCGGCCGAGGGTGTGGCCGGACATGACGAAGCCGAGGAAGGCCGGGGTGGCGTCGGCGGGGACACCGATGGATGCGACGTCGAGGGCGTACACGACGACGAGGTAGCGGTGCGGGCCGTGTCCGGGCGGCGGGGCGGCGCCGAAGAAGCGCGCGGCGCGGGCGTCGTTGGGCAGTTGGAAGGCGCCCTCGGGGAGTCCGGAGCCGGTGTCGTCGCCCGCGCCCTCGGGCAGTTCGCCGACGGTGGCGGGGATGTCGGCGACGGCCCAGTGCCAGAAGCCGGATCCGGTGGGGGCGTCGGGGTCGTAGACGGTGACGGCGTAGCTCCGGGTGCCGTCCGGGGCGCCGTGCCAGGACAACTGAGGAGAGATGTCCTTGCCGCCGGGGACGCCGGCGATGCCGGAGAGTTGCTCGGGCGACCAGGCGGCGCCATCGGCGACAGTCGTGCTGGTGACGGTGAAGGACGCCGCCTCGGGAAGACGGGTGAAAGGGTTGTCGGTGCTCATTGCGTCGTTCCAAATCCTTTGACTAGCCGGTTCTGTGTGACCCGTCAGGGTGGTCAGGAGCCGCCGACGTGGAGTGCTGCGTGGTGTGTACGCGGCGGCCTCGTGCGTACCGGACCGCCCCCTCCGGGCGATTCCTTGAGACCCTCTGGACGAGAGGCGTCTCCCGCGCAGGGTCGAGTTCGGTCCCGCAGCCGAGTTTCGGCCGGAGCAGCTGATCTCCGGCCGGTGCCACCGCACCGCGGACCACGAGACGTGTCGTGCACCGACGCGCCGACACGTCCTGCGGCACGCCGTGAGGGTCCTGCTACGTGTTCACTGCGCGTCGGCGGCCGCTTGTGTTTCCCTCCGTACGCCCACCTCGGACATCAGGGTCTGCGACGGGTGAGACGGGTGAGGGGGACAGGGGCGTCCCCGGTCGGGGGCGGAGCGCTGACAGGGGAACCGTGGACAGAGCGGCGTCGAGGGCTCGGTTCTGGCGGTACTGCGACTGCTTGATCGCCCTGCCGAGGGCTTGCAGGTCACCGTGCATGGGACTGACTCTACACGACCAAACTAGTTTATATAAAGGTGTTGAGTTGATCCCCGTCCGCAGTCGCAGTGGTCGGAAGTGGCCCCGCCCCTCGCCGACACCCAGCAGTCAGCCTTCGACGCGTCAGAGATGTCATGCGCGTCAGAGATGTCATACGCGTCATATGTGTCAGAGGCGTCAGGTAAGTCAGGGGGGACAGGGGTGCGCGAGGGGATGCCGCACCGCACGCCTCAGCTGTGCCCGCTTCCGGAGGCCGCCCAGGACGCGTCGCGGACTTCACGTGCCGCCCAGTCCGCGAACCCGGTGGCCGCACGGCCGAGAACCCGCTGGGCCCCGGCGGAGACGTAGGCGTCGGCATCGGCGCCGATATCGAAACGATCACGGACGCCCGGCGCCGCGGCAGCGACCACCGGTCGGGGCAGGCGTCCCACGTCCTGTGCGGCGCCTACGTGGTCGAAGGCAGCGTCGGAAAGAGCCTGCTCGCAACACTGCCCCGATTCGTCCACATCCCGGCACAGGCGCAGAGCCCTCCCCATCGCGACGCGATCGGCCTGCTGGCCGCGGAGGCCGACGGGAACGGGTACGGGCAACAGGTGCTGCTGGACCGGCTGTTGGACCTCAATCTGGTGTACGCACTGCGCACCTGGTGGCAGCAGGGCGAGGACCGGGCGCCCGGCTGGTTCCGGGCGCTGACCCATCCGAAACTCGCTCGGGTGATCCAGGCGGTCCATGAACGCCCCGAGCACAAGTGGACCCTGGAAGTCATGGCGCACACGGCGGGGATGTCCCGGGCCGGTTTCAGCGCCACCTTCAAGGAAGTCATCGGCCAGAGCCCCGGCACCTATGTGACCGAGCTGCGGATGGGACATGCCGAGGACGCACTGCTGCGTACCGACGCCACGCTGGCCACCATCGCCGACAGCGTCGGCTACGACAACGAATTCGCCTTCGCCACCGCCTTCCGCCGTAGCCACGGCCTTCCGCCCGGCCGATGGCGAGCCGCCCACCGTCCCCCTCGGAGCAGGGAACAGGTGTCAGCGCGCCGGGATCGTGGCGCGAGCCGGTCGCTCCGGGACGGCCGGTCACGGGCGTGGGAGATCGGCCCAGGTGTCGAGGGCGTATGCCGCGCCGTCGCTCCGGATCGTGGCGGCCCGGTGTCCCGGCCAGTGCGCCGGGATGACGAGTTCGTGCCGTTCGGCGGCGCGGGAGAGGTAGGCGCGCCGGGTCCTGGCCGCGAGCCGGGGGGCGATGCAGAAGCAGCTGCTCCAGCTGGGTTCCAGGACCTGGACGGGACTGTGCAGCAGGTCGCCGACGAAGACGGCACGATCGGTGCCCGAGTGCAGGGTGAGTACGGACGAGCCGGGGGTGTGTCCCGGTGCCGCTTCCAGCGGCACCGGCCTGGCGGAGACGGTCCAGGTAGTCGGTGTGCAACCCGCTGAACCGGGGGATCTGCGGGCGCTCCCGGTCGTGGCCGATCCCGGTGTCCACCAGGACGGTCCTGCCCTCGCTGCGCAGGACCCAGGTCTGGACGAAGCAGCGGTAGGCGTCGTCGGCCGGGTTCCAGAAGTCCGGCGCCAGCCAGTCCTGGTTGCGCCGCCAGGTTCCTTCGTCGCTGTCCGGGATGATGGCGCGGGCCGAACGGACGGGGCCGGACCACTCGATGACGCGGGTGATGTCGACGTCGCCGACCGAGATGCTGTGTGCGGACACGGCGGGTCCTCCGGGGAGTGCGTGCGTGACACCGCCGTAGCGGCCGGGCACGTCGGGTGACGCGCCACGGCGACGGGGGACGGCGGGTCTGCTGTCCGCCTGCCGGTGCGTGCCCGCCGCCCGGCCGGCCCGGCCGGGCTCCGACGCCCCGGCCCTCGCCCCGGCTCCGCGGTGACACCGGGGCAGGCCCGGCCCTATTCCAGTACGCCTTCGTGGAGCTGCGCGAACAGTTCGGCGTTGCGGCTGCTGTCGACGCGGACGTCGATGACCGTGACGCCGCTGTCGCCGGGGTCCGGGGGCGCGAGCGAGCGCTTCAGTTCGGCCTCCAGCTCCTCCATCGTCTCGACCCTGACGCCCCGTGCGCCGAACGCGCCCGCGAACTGGGTGATGTCGTAGTCGCCGAGGTCGACGCCGGAGGTACGTCCGTACTTGAGCATCTCCTGGAACGCCACCATGTCGTAGCGGTTGTCGCGCATGATCACGTGCGTGAGGTGGACGCCGAGACGGGTGGCGGTCTCCAGCTCCTGAGCGGTGAAGAGGAAGCCGCCGTCACCGGAGACGGACAGCACCTGGGTACCGGGCCTGACCAGGGCGGCCACCATCGCCCACAGCAGGCCCACGCCGAGGGTCTGCTGGCCGTCGGAGAACAGCAGGTGCTGCGGCTGGTATCCGCGGAAGTGCCGGGCCATGTAGATGTAGTGCGAGCCGACGTCGCTGACCACCGTGGCGTCGTCGTCCACCAGCTCGCGCAGCTTGAGGACCACGGCGGCGGGGTTGAGTCCCTCCTCGGTCGCCGCGGCGTGGCGCGCCTCGTGGTCGATGCGTTCGAGGGCGGCACGCTGTTCGCTGACCGCCGCCTTCGCGTCGTCGCCGAGGCGCAGGCCGGAGAGCGACGCCGCCAGTTCGGCGACGGTGGCGGCGATGTCGCCCCGCAGCTCGACCGTGGGCTGGTAGAGGTTGTCGATGTCCGCCGGCACGGAGTCGATGTGCACGACGGTGCGCGCCGGGTCGGTGTTCCACAGCCCGGGGTCGTACTCCACCGCGTCGTACCCGATGGTGACGAGCACGTCGGCGTGCGCGATCAGGATGTCGCCGGGCTGGTTGCGGAACAGCCCGACCCTGCCGACGAAGTGGTCCTCCAGCGCGCGGGAGACGACTCCGGCCGCCTGGAAGGTCTCGACGACCGGCAGGTCGGTCACGGCGAGCAGTTGCCGCAGCGCCGCACACGGTTCGGTGTCCGCCGCGCGCATGCCGACGAGCACCACCGGGCGCTCGGCGTTGCGGATCAGTTCCGCGGCCTCGCGGATCCCGGAGCGCGGGGCGGGACCGAGAGCGGGCACCGGCTGCGGCCGGCTGACGCTCGCGGAGGTGGGGGCGCTCACGATGTCGGCGGGCAGGACGACGGCGGTCGCGCCCCGCGGCTCGGTGACCGCGGCGCGCAGGGCGTTGGCGACGGTCTCCGGGACGTTGTCGGGGTCGTTGACCTCTCCGACGTACTTGGTGAACGGTTTGAGCGCGGCGGTGGCATCCATCGACTGGTGGGTTCGCTTGAGCCTGTCCCGGCGCGGTACGGCGCCGCACAGGGCGATCACGGGGTACTGCTCGGTGGTGGCGGTGATCAGGCCGGTGAGGGTGTTGGTCGTGCCGGGGCCGGAGGTGACGATCGTGGCGCCCGGGATTCCGGTGAGCCGCCCGGCCGCCGCGGCCATGAGCGCGGCGTTGCACTCGTGCCGGCAGACGACCAGCTGGGGTCCGCCGTCGACCAGTACGTCGTAGAGGGCGTCGATCTTCGCTCCGGGCACTCCGAAGATGTACTGGACTCCGTAGGCGCAGAGCGTGTCGATCGCCGCCTGGGCGGAGCGGACGTCGGAGGTGTTCATCGTGGGCACTCCTGTGGGTGCGGGCCGGGCTTCAGGAGCCTTCGGCCAGACGGATCTGTCGGTCGGCATCGGCTTGCGAGAGCCGGGAACCCAGGAACTCCGCGGTCCGGGGCAGGCTCAGATGGAATTCGGAGGCGGCGCTGATCGCGACGGTGCCGTGCTTCATCCGGAAGTCGAGCGCGTGGCCCCCGTGGCGCCGTGTGTCGTCGATGAAGTGCAGGTGGTACCCGGCCACCGAGATTCCCTGCTCGTAGGCGGGGGTGCGGTAGCCGGCCAGCGTCCCCAGGACGTCGTGCAGGACGGTCTCCTGCTGCCCGGCGGCGGCTTCGGTCAGCGGCGGGTACGGGGGTTCCTGCTCCATCACGGTCCGGGTGTGCACGGTGCTGAACTCTCCGGTCACGCGGACGGCATACAGGAGGTTCTCGCTCGTGATCGCCTGGTCGATCCGCTTGACCAGCGCTTCCCGGTAGCAGGGGGTGGTGACCGTCAGGCGGATGTCGGGCACGAAGTGCGTGACGGCGGCGAACGGCGTCAGCTCGTCGTCACCGGCGGGGCGCACGCTTCCGTCGGCGCGCAGGTGGTAGCAGACCCCGTCCAGCACGAGCATCTCGCCGTCGAGGCGGTTGAAGGTGCCGAGGCCGAAGTCGCCGTGTTCCAGAAGTTCGCCGATGGTGACATCGCCGTCGTAGACGCCGGCGAGGAGCGCGCCGATCGTCGACGTCTGGAACACCTCACGAGGGGCGTCGGCGGCGGTGCCGGCGCTGTGGTGGGCGAGGATGCCGCCGGCCCAGCGGCGGAAGTCCGCACGGGGACTCTTGTTGGGTGAAGTGTTCATGGCCAGCCGTTCTCCGTGGTGGGAAGTCTCTACGTCGGGAAGAATGTCGCTCATTGGGGCCAAATAGCCTGAAATGTGTTTTCGATTGTGGGCGCGGCCAGGTGCCGTACGAATCCGTGGAATCCCCAGTCCCTTCCGGGCCCTCGCCGGTTGGGTGCCGAGTGGCTGCCGCAGTCACGGAGAGTTAGCCTCACGCGTAGGGATGCTGAAGGGAGCAGCGGACGGTGCTCGGTCGGCAGCGGGAGCGCGCCACCCTCGACGACCTGCTCGAAGTGGTCCGCGCGGGCCGCGGCGGCACGCTGGTCCTGCGCGGTGAGGCCGGTATCGGGAAGACGGCCCTGCTCGACTACGCCGCACAGCGGCCGGCCGACGCACGGATCGTCCGGCTCTCCGGGGCGGAATCGGAGAAGCAGCTTGCCTTTGCCGCGCTGCAACGGCTCTGTTCACCGATGCTGGAGCTGAGCCGGCGCCTGCCCGGACGGCAGCGCGACGCGCTCGGCGTGGCACTCGGGCTGACCACGGGCCCCGCGCCCGACCGCTTCGTGGTCGGGCTGGCGGTACTGGGACTGCTCTCGGAGGCGAGCGCGCAGCGGCCGCAGGTGTGCCTGATCGACGACGCGCAGTGGGTCGACGCGGCCTCCCTCCAGGTGCTCGCCTTCGTGGCACGGCGGCTACAGGCGGAACCGGTCGCCGTGCTGTTCGCCACCCGCGGCGGGGAAGCCGTCCTGGACGGCCTGCCGCAACTGCACGTGCGCGGGCTGCGCGACGAGGACGCGGAAGCACTGCTCGATGCCGCGATGATCGCGCCCGTGGACCGGCAGGTGCGCGCGCGGATCATCGCCGAGGCCCGCGGCAACCCGCTGGCGCTGCTCGAACTGGCCCGCGCGACCGGGCCCGACCAACTGGCCGGCGGCTTCGCGGTCCCCGACCTGCCCACACCGGCCGCACGGATCGAGACGATCTACGCCCAGCGGCTCGCGGCACTCCCCGCGGACTCACGCCTGCTCGTGCTGATCGCTGCCGCGGAGCCGCTGGGCTACCCGGTGCTGGTGTGGCGGGCGGCCACACTGCTGGGCATCGGGCCCGAGGCGGCCGGCGCGGCCCAGTCCGCCGGGCTGCTCGCGATCGCCGGCCATGTGGCCTTCCGCCACCCGCTGGTCCGCTCGGCCGTCTACCACACGGCCCCGCACACCGACCGGCACGCCGTGCACAGAGCGCTGGCCGAGGCCACCGACCCGCAGCGGGACCCGGATCGGCGGGCCTGGCACCTGGCGAAGGCGACACTCGGCCCCGATGAACCGGTCGCGGAGGAACTGGAGCGGTGCGCGACGCGGGCCCGGTCCCGCGGCGGCATGGCCGGGGCCGCCGCCTTCCTCACCCGTAGCGCGCACCTGACGCTCGACCCGGCGCGCAGGGCCCGGCGCATGCTGGCCGCGGGTGAGGCGACGATGCAGGCCGGCGGCTTCGACGCGGCCCTGGAACTGGCAGCGGCCGCGGAAGCGGGGCCGCTCGGACCGGACGACCGCGCCCGCACGGACCTGCTGCGCGGGCGGATCGCCTTCGCCCGCGACTTCGGCAGCCAGGCGTCGGCCCTGCTGCTCAGGGCGGCGGCCGGATTCGGAGCAGCCAGCCCGGTGCCGGCGCGATCGACCTACCTCGAAGCGCTGGGCGCCGCACTGATCGCCGGCCGGCTGAGCGGCGGTGCCGGACTGGCCCAGGCGGCGCGAGCGGCGCTGTCCGCACCGCCGCCGCCGGGCCCGCCCGCCCTGGCGGACCTGCTGCTGGACGGATTCGCACGGCTGATCACCGCGGGCTACCCGGCCGGCGCGCCGGTCCTCGCGCAGGCCGTGCACGCCTTCCGCACCGAGCTAGTCGGCCGGGAGGAGGGCCTGCGCTGGCTCTGGCTGGCGGGCCACGCGGCCGGGCTGCTGTGGGATTTCGACAGCTGGGAGGTCATCTCGGAGCGCTTCGTCGGCTACGGCCGCGAGTCCGGGATGCTCGCGATCCTGCCGGTGGCGCTCAGCACCCGTGCCGGTGCGCACCTGTTCGCCGGCGAGTTCGCGAAGGCCGCGGCACTCGCCGACGAGCAGGCCGCCATCGCCGAGGTGACCGGCAGTGGCATCGCACCCTACGGCGCATTGGGCGAGGCGGCCTTCCGCGGCCAGGTGGACAGGGCGGCCGCCCTGATCGACACCGGGACCAAGGACGCGCTGGACCGTGGCGAGGGCGTCGGAGTCAGCTTCATCCAGTGGGCGACGGCAGTGCTGCACAACGGGACCGGGGAGTACGGCCAGGCCCTGGCAGCGGCCCGCGACGCCGCCCAGGACGAACCGGCGCAGCGGTTCCGGAACTGGGGGCTGGTCGAACTGATCGAAGCGGCCTCCCGCGTCGGGGAGACGGACGAGGCGGCGAGGGCGCTCGAACAGCTCGCCGCGGCCGGCGGCGCGGGCGACTGGGCCCTGGGCGTCAGAGCACGTTGCCGGGCACTGCTGACCGCCGCCGACCGGGCCGAGGACCTGTACCGGGAGGCGATAGACCGCCTCGGCCGCACCCGCCTTCGCCCGGACCTGGCCCGCGCCCACCTCCAGTACGGCGAATGGCTCAGGCGGCAGCGGCGGCAGTCCGCCGCCCGTGGCCAACTACAGCGGGCACTCGACCTGTTCACACAGACCGGCATGGCCGGATTCGCACAGCGGGCCCGGATCGAGCTGGCCGCCACCGGGGTGCGCACCCGCAGGCCCGGACCCGGTACACAGGGCGACCTCACGGCGCAGGAGCTGCGGATCTGCCGGCTGGTGGCTCAGGGCGAGACCAACAACGAGATCGCCACGCGGCTGTTCATCAGCCCCAGGACCGTCGAGTACCACCTGCACAAGGCGTTCCACAAACTCGGAGTCACCTCCCGTACACAGCTGGCCCGGCGCCTGCCCGAGCACGAGGACAAGAACTCCCCCTGATCCGGCACCGCGAGCGGCGCCGCCACGGATTCACTCGGGCACGGGCCAGAGGCGAGCCGCGGGCAACCGTGGATTGCCTCCCCGATCCGTAGGAGTTCGCAGTCGCGTTTCCGCGTTCCTGTGGCAGTTGACGGAATGTGACGCCGTCTCTCGTGGACATCACCTCTGACCGTTGAGCAGTGACCGCTTCCCGGACACAGCCCGAACCCGCTCATGACGTCCTTCGGGATCCGCCGGGGGGCTGTCCGCAGCTTGCGTCCGCCGCATTGGTTCTGCCTGGTCAGCCCTGGTGTACGGGGGTAATCTGGGGTCAACTGGAATGTTTTCGTCCGATGGTCGGTGTGGTGTCAGGGATTTGGGGCGCCGGAAATCGGCGATGGCGAGTTGCCTGAGCGGCGAGGCCCGTGGGAGGCGCGATGACCAGGCAGAGAACACAGCGGGTCGGGAGCTGGCCACGGCTGCGGGTGGCGGACTGGGCCGAGTCCCGGGACACACTGCACATGTGGACCCAGATCGTCGGCAAGATCCGGCTGGCCCACGCACCCATGGTGAACCACTGGTGGCAGGTCACCCTGTATGTCACGCCACGGGGGCTCACCACTTCCGCGATCCCGTACCGGACCGGCTCATTCGATATCGAGTTCGACTTCGTCGACCAGCGGCTGGTCATCCGGGCCGGCGGCGGCAACAGACGTGAGCTGGCGCTGGAGCCCAAGCCCGTCGCCCAGTTCTACGCCGAGACCATGGGCGCGCTGGGGGAGCTGGGCATTCGGACGCGCATATACCCGCGGCCGAACGAGGTGGAACCGGCCATCCCGTTCGCGGACGATTACCGGCACGCCTCCTACGACCCGCACGCCGCGCGGCTGTTCTGGGGCCAACTCGCCCAGGCCAGCCGGGTGTTCGGCGAGTTCCGGTCCCAATTCGTCGGCAAGACCAGCCCCGTGCACTTCTTCTGGGGATCGATGGACCTGGCCTACACCCGCTTCTCCGGGCGGCCCGCGCCACCGCATCCCAGCGGCGGCGTCCCGAACATGCCGGACTGGGTGACACGGGAGGCGTACTCCGCCGAGTTGTCCAGTTACGGGTTCTGGCCCGGTGGCGGCGCGGAGGGCGCGTTCTACGCCTACGCCTATCCCGAACCGGCCGGCTTCGCCGACTGCCCGGTCCGTCCCGCGGCGGCCAGATACCTGAGGGAGAGCGGTGAGTTCGTACTGCCCTATGAGGCGGTCGCCGACTCCGCCGACCCGGATCGGACGCTGAGCGACTTTCTGCACAGCACCTACGGGGCGACGGCCAGGTTGGGCGGATGGGACCGGACGGCGCTGGAGGTCCGCCCGCACCGCCACTGGGAACACCACTGAGGACACTTCGGCGCCCGCTCGGGACCGCCGGGACGCCGGGGAGTATCGCGCTGGACGGCGCCGTGCCGAGGCAGGCCATTGTTTTCGCATGCCGCAAAACGTGAAGGCGAAGCAGACCGATTTTGTGGCCTCGCTGGCGAAGGGGCTGGAGGTGCTGCAGTGCTTCAACCGTGACCGCCCCGAGCTGACCCTGAGCGAGGTCGCGGAGCTGACGCAGATCACCCCGGCGGCGGCACGCCGGTCGCTGCTGACCCTGCAAGTACTCGGATTCGTCACCACACACGGCCGGAGGTTCCTGCTGACCCCGCGGGTGCTGAGGCTGAGCGAAGCCTTCCTGTCCTCGGTGAGCATGCAGGAGGTGATGCAGCAGTTCCTCCAGATGGCCGTGGACGCAACAGGCGACAGCTCCTCCGTGGCGGTCCTCGACGGCACCGAGATCCTGTATGTCGCATCGGTGTCCGCGCAGCGCAAGCTGACACCGACGATCGGCACACGTTACCCGGCGTACTGCACATCTCTCGGGCGGGCCATCCTCGCCCACTCGCCGACCGCGGTGGTGGACCGCGTCCTCGGCGCCGAACCGCCGGCGAAGCTGACCGAGCACACGGAGACCGACCCGGCAAGGATCCGGGAGAAGCTCGCCCTGGCCCGGGAGACAGGGATCACGGGCATCCAGGACGAGTTGGCCTACGCTGTCGTCTCCGTCGCGATGCCGATCCTGGACCGCCAAGGCGTGGCGATCGGGGCGGTGAACTGCTCGACCTCGCCGCTGCGCACCACGATGGCGGACATGCTCACCTCGCGGTCGGCGGTCCTGCGCGACGTCCGTGACCGGATCTCCCTCGCCCTGGACCAGCATCCCGTGCTGCTGCACTCGGTGCTGGGCGCCCGGCGCCCGGTTCACGACGGCGCGGGCCCGGAGTAGTCCACCTCCTTCTCGGCGGCGTCCGCGAGGGCGAACCCGATCGGCGCGACCTGTTCTTCCAGCAGATGCGCCACCAGACTCATCGTGCGTCCGATCAGCGGGATGCCCTTCATCGCCCGGGGCAGGAAGCCGGCGTCGAGCAGCACCGCCGGGATGGCACCTGACACGTTGAGCGCGAGACGTCGTCCGTAGATCTCCGGAACCACGTCGACGACCGCGGCGAGGGCACGTGTGTGGGGCCCCCGCACGCCCAGGGACTCCGCGTACGCCAGCAGTGCCTCGGCGCGGGGATCGCGCTCGCGGTGCAGGGGATGTCCCACGCCCGGGACCGGGCTGAGTGTGCTCCGAAGCTCCTGCACGGCCGTCCGGGCACAGGCTTCGATCGAACCGCTGCCGCTGCCGCTGCCGCCTCCGTCGGCCGCGGCGGCGACGATGGACGCCAGCAGGTGTGCGGTGTCCTCGGAGCTGCCGAGGATGACGGAGCCGGCCCCGGGCAATCCCGCCGCGACCGCGCCGTGCAGCGCCTCGGGCGACGCGGCGTACGTCATGCGCGCGGCCTGGACCGACGGCACCAGCCCGTGCTCAGCCAGGGCGACGACACACGCGCAGGGGGCCTTCATCACCGGGCCCTACGCGTCGATGCTGCTCGCCGACCTCGGAGCCGAGGTCATCAAAGTGGAGCGGCCGGGAACCGGCGACGCCTTCCGGGTCTACGACGGCACCCTCTACGCGTCGACGTTCCAGGCTTTCAACCACAACAAGCGCGGCATGACGATCGACAACAAGGATCCGGACGACCAGCGTGTGCTCGATGAGTTGATCTCCACGGCCGACGTGTACATCCACAATTTCCGTGCCGGGGCCGCCGAGCGGCTGGGCGTCGGTGCGCAGCGCCTCCAGGAGATCAATCCGCGCCTGATCTACTGCGCGATCAGCGGTCTCGGCGCCGACGGACCCTATGCGACCCGGCCTTCCTACGACACGGTCGCGCAGGCGTACAGCGGCCTGCTCAGCATGACGCTCGACCCGCTCGCGCCGAAGATCAACGGGCCCGCGGTGGCGGACGCGGTCACCGGCCTGTACGCCGCGCAGGGCGTCCTCGCCGCTCTCGTCAGGCGGGGCATCGACGGCAAGGGACACATCGTCGAGATCTCCATGCTGGAGGCGATGTCCCACTTCCTCATCGAGCCGTACGCGAGCTACTTCCGCTCAGGACAGGAACCCGGCCCCTACGGCCGCGCCGCCTCCTCGCAGAGCTTCGCCCCGGTGTGCTCCGACGGCGAGGTCGTCGCACTCCATCTCTCCAGCCCGCAGAAGTTCTGGCTCTCGGCGCTCAAGGTCGCAGGGCTGGAGCAACTGGCCCACGATCGGCGGTGTGCTCTGCGGACACTACGGCGACCGGCTCGGCCGCAAACGTGTCCTCATGATCACCCTCATGGTCATGCGCCTGGCGACCACCGCCATCGGTCTGCTGCCCACCTACCAGGCCATCGGTGTCACCGCGCCCGTTCTCCTCGTCGCCATTCGGCTGCTGCAGGGGCTCGGCGCGGGCGGCGAGTGGGGCGGGGCCTCCCTGCTGACCCTTGAGTACACCGGGCGACGGCACGGGTTCTGGGGGAGCTTCCTCTCCGCCGCCGTCTATGTCGGCATGCTGATCGGCAACCTCGTCTTCGTGATCCTCGGCGGTCTCATGTCCCAGACCCAGTTGCTGGCCTGGGGCTGGAGGATTCCTTTCGTACTCAGCGTCCTCATCGTCTTCGTCGGCGTCTTCATGCGCCGCCGGGTCTCCGAAACCCCGGAGTTCGAGCAGATGAAGGACGCGGGAACCCGATCCCGGTTCCCGCTGCTCGACGCCCTGCACTCACACCCGCGCAACATAGTCGCGATCTTCCTGATGCGCATCGGCCAGAACACGTGTTTCTACGTCGTCTCCGTCTTCTGCCTCTCCTACGCCACCGGAACCCTCGGCATCGCCAGCCAGGTCACCCTCACCGCCCTGCTGGTCGGTGCCGCCGCGGCGGCCCTGCTGTGCCCCATGTGGGGACAACTCGCCGACCGTGTCGGCTTCGGCAAGGTCATGCCTTCAGCCTGACTGCCGGTGCCGTCGCGGCGTTCCCCCTCTTCCTCGTCCTGAGAACCACGCAGAGCGCGCTCATCATCGTGTTCATCGCAGCCGTCATCGCGGTCGCGAACGCCTCCAACGACGCCATCCAGCCCGGCTATTTCACCTCGCTGTTCGGTGCCGACATCCGCTACAGCGGCATGTCGATCGGACGCGAGGGCGGCACCATCATCGGCGGCGGCCTCGCGCCGCTCATCGCGACCTGGCTCCTCGACGTCTTCGGCGGCTGGTGGGCCGTGGCCGCGTGGATCGTCGTCACCAGCCTCGCCGGCCTCGTCGGTGTCGCTCTCGTCCGCGATCTGCGGCCCGACGACGGGGCCGGGGCCCCGCCGATCACGCCGCGCTCACGGCGCGCCGTGGCCTGAAACCGTCCGGACGAACACATGTCGGCGGTTGCCGGTGCCGACGTGGATCCACGATCTCGACCTCGCCTGCCCCGAAGGTCGCGCAGCCGACGGCGCCGACCGTGAGCCACGAGCTTCATGACTGCGGTGTCAGCACGATCCGCCCGAAGACCTCGCCCGCGTCCATCTTCCGGTGGGCGTCGGCCGCCTGGTCGAGCGGCAGCAGCTCATGGACCACTGTCTGGATCTCCCCCCGGGCGGCAGCGGCGAACTGCTCGCTCCGTACGGCGTTCCGGTCGGGCGCGGTGACGGTGGCGGCGCTGAAGGCGGAGAAGGAGAGCGACTTCTGGAAGTCGGTCATCATCCGCATGCCGAAGTCCGCGGGGGGCAGGCCCGCGACGGCTCCCACGACCACCATGCGGCCGTTGGGATCGAGGCGGTCGAGGAACGAGGGCAGGTGGGGGCCTGCCGCCACGTCGATGATGACGTCATAGCCCGCGGGGGCGTCCGCGCCGCCTTCGCCGGAGCGGTCGAGCACATGGGTCGCACCGAGCCCGCGCAACCGTCGGCCGCGTTTCGCCGAGGAGGTCGTGACCGCCACCGCGGCGGCGCCACCGCGGGCCGCGAGCTGTACGGCCGTGATCCCGATGCTGCCGGCCGCTCCCCGCACCAGAACGGTCTCCCCGGGTGCGAAGCGGGCGCGGGAGAGTCCGAAGTGGGCGACCACTCCGGAACTGCCGAGGGTCACCGCGTCGACGGCGGACAGGCCGGAAGGGAGGGAGACGACGTCTTCGACGGCCGCGACGGCCTGTTCGACGTAGCCTCCACCGGTGCCGGTGAAGCCCCAGACCCGACGGCCTGTCCAAGTGGCGTCGACGCCGTCGCCGACCGCCGTCACGGTGCCCGCCACCTCACCCCCCAGGACGTGGCCCTCCTGGTAGCCGTAGGCGGCCAGGGCACCGCTGCGGATCAAGGTGTCCACACCGCCTACGCCGACCGCCTCGACGGCGATCAGCACCTGTCCGGCAGCGGGCACGGGAACGGGGAGGTCCACCACCTCCAGCCCGTCGGGACTGCCGTAGGCGCGGACCGATACTGCCTTCATCCAGCTCTCATCCTCTCTGACGGACCGACGGCCGTACCCGGGGGGAACGAACAGCCCTCGTCCGGAACAGCGACGGCATACGTGCCGCCGGTCCTCGCCCCGCCCGGCCTGTCCCAGGAGGGGACGTCCCGCTGTCAGGAAGGGATGGCCCGCGCAGGTGCGAGGTCTTCGCCGTGACGTTAACGGACGGCCCCGTCCGGTCAGGCGAAGTGAGAGTGGTGAGGGCTCCTTCGACTCACTTCGAGTCGTCCACCCATCCAGGAGCCCGAGGCGGTCCTCGTGCCGATCGGGTCGGTGCCCGACACCGAACGGCCCGTCGGCTGCCGTCGTCCACGGCCTTCGAGCCGGTGGGTCAGGACCACCGGGTGTCCGGTGAGGTTCCTGAGGACGAGGGCGTCGGGTGATCACGTCCACGTCGTCGCCAACCAGATCGTCACGGCAGCGGAGAGAGCCAGCGTGAGGTTGAGGGCGATCCGGCGGTCCCCGCGCCTCAGGTGGACCCCGGTCGCGCAGATCTGCAGGACCACGAACCCGATGGCCGCCGCCAGGGCCAGCCAGGTCGCGATGCCGGTCAGCGGCGGAAGGACCAGCCCGATCGCGCCGAGCACCTCGATCAGTCCGATGGCTCTGACGGCCGGCATCGGCGTGCTGTCCACCCAGGCCATCATCGGGCGAAGCCGGTCACGGCTCCGCACCACTTTCATCCCGCCTCCGTAGAGGTAGAACAGCGCGAGCAGCCCGGCGACGATCCAATAAGCGACGTTCACAATTCCCATTTCCGGGTCGGACGCAGGTGACTCAGGTGACTCACCGTCACCAGCGATGGATACCAAGCAGTGTTGCCGTACCGGCCGTCAGGCGAAGTCGGTGGCGGGTTCGGTGGCATAGCGGCTCATCGTCCGGATGCTCGCCTGAGGGGTCAGTGCCCGGCCGTCGGCCATCAGGTCCCGCAGGTCCCGGAAGTACTGCACGTACTGGGCGGGTGTGAACGTGCTGAGCATGACGGCGGGTCGGTCGGTCACGTTGGCGAACGTGTGCGGGGCTCCGGGCGGAACCATCACGAACGTGCCCGCCGTCGCGTCGTGCTCCTGGTCCCCGACCGTGAACCGCACCGAGCCGGAGACGACGTAGAAACCCTCGTCGTGCTGGGCGTGACGGTGCTGCGGCGGGCCAGGTGTGTGCGGAGCGAGCACGGACTCGGCGAACCCGAGCCGGTCCCCCGTGGTGCTGCCGTCCTCCAGGACGCGCATGCGTGTGGTGCCCAGGACGATCGTCTCCCCGTCGTCGGGACCGACCACTGACACGGCGGGATCGGCGATCGGCTCGGCGGCCTTCGTTTCATCAGTCATGTTCCGATCCCACCGCCAGGGCACCGCGACTGTCCAAGACCCGTTCCGACACCTCGATACCGGGCGGGTATCGTCGCACCATGGAGCTACGCACGCTGCGCTATTTCGTGGCGGTCGCCGAGGAACTCCACTTCGGGCGGGCCGCTGCCCGGCTGCACATGAGCCAGCCTCCCCTGAGCCGGGCGATCAAGCAGTTGGAGACCGAGGTCGGAGCCGCCCTCTTCGACCGGTCGTCCGCCGGTGTCGCGCTCACCCCGGTGGGAGCGGTACTGCTCGACGAGGCACACGACCTGCTCGACCAGGCCGACCGGGCACGGGTCCGGGTGGCCGCGGCAGCCGGCGCGACCATCCTCACCGTCGGCATCCTGGGCGACAGCTCCGATCCCGGCGCAACCCGACTGGCCCGCGCCTACCACCGGCGGCACCCGCGCGTCGAGGCCCGCATCCGCGACGTCGACCTGACCGACCCCACCTGCGGGCTGCACGCCGGAACGGTCGACGTCGCCCTGACCCGCGGCCCGTTCGACCAGACCGGGCTGGCCGTGCGGGAACTGCGCGCCGACCCGGTGGGAGTTCTGCTGCGCGCGGACGATCCGCTGGCCCGCCACGACAGCCTGAAGCTGACCGACCTGGCCGACCGGCGCTGGTTCCGGTTCCCGGAGGGCACCGACCGCCACTGGCAGTCCTACTGGAACGGCGGAGAACCCCGCGAGGGCCCGGTGGTGCGCGCGGTCGAGGAATGCCGGCAGGCCGTCCTCTGGAACGGCACGGTCGGGATGACTCTGCTCGACCACGAGCCGGGACAGGGGCTCACCGTGGTCCCGCTGACCGACATGCCGCCGAGCCGTGTGGTGGTGGCCTGGAACGAGGGCGACACGAATCCGTTGCTCCGCTCGTTCGTCCGGCTCGCCATCGCCGCCTACCGCGACTGAGCGCCCGACCAGCCCGGCCGCCGTGGCGCGCGGCGCCGTCTTCGACCGCCCGTACGCCGCCCTGGCCGTGTAGGGGCGGCGCTCGAAATGGATGTCGTCGAAATCGACCGGTGTTCTCAGGTGGGCCCCGGAACTGATGACGACCACCCGGTCTCCGACGCGAGCGAGTGCGGGCCGCAGCCGCGTCGCGAGAGCGAAGTGGCCGACGTGGTCGGTGGCGAAGACCGCCTCCCAGCCGTCGGGTGTCCTGTGCGGATCCGGCAGCATGACGCCGTCGTCGCCGTCGCCGCAGTACCGGCCAGCAGCAGCGCCGTCAGATGTTCGAGCCGAGGGACGAATTCGGTGGTCAGGTGGGCGAAGGCCGGATCCTGGGCGTAGAGGCGGGCCAGAGTGTCCGGGGGATTCGCGGTCTGCCACAGCGACGCAGACCATCGCGGCCAATCCGGCGATGACATCTCGCACCTGGTTCGGGGTCAGCGAGGGCATGGCGGAGGCCATGGCGTAGCCGACGTGGTCGACCGGCGCGAGGGCCGAGATCTTGAAGGCGCGGTCACGTCCAGCGGATCCCGCGGTACTTGGGGAGTACGGGCCTCAGGGCCCAGGACCTCGGTCGCGGCAGGCGCGGACCCCGTCGCTCGCGTGGCTTGGCCACCGGCACGTCCGTCCGGTCGGCCGCGCGGGTTCGCGCCGCGGC
>NZ_JBHJUV010000098.1:0-20776 GCF_042268025.1 Streptomyces sp. NPDC056161 | reverse complement strand
CCTCTGTCCGGGGTGGTTGCCCGGGAGTTGATCGCGGCTTGGCCGGAGCGGGTTCATGTGGCGGCGTTGAATGGTCCGGTGACCACGGTGGTGGCGGGTGATGCCGAGGCGCTGGACGAGCTGATCGTGGTCTGTGAGCAGCGGGGGTTACGGGCCCGGCGGGTGCCGGTGGATTACGCCTCGCACACCCCGCATGTGGAGGCGTTGCGTGGGGAGCTGGCGCGTGTGCTGGCCGATGTGGAGCCGCAGCCGCCGACGGTGCCGTTCTTCTCCACCCTCACCGCAGACCTGCTCACCGACGACCGTCGTCTGGATGCCGGGTACTGGTACGACAACCTGCGCCGTACTGTCAGTTTCGAGCAGGCCGTCAACGCCGCGACCGCAGCCGGGCACCGGATGTTCGTGGAGATCAGTCCGCACCCGGTACTGGGCGCGCCGCTGTCGGACCTCCTGGAGGAGGGCGGCGTGGTGCAGGAGACCCTGCGCCGCGACGACGGCGGCCTGGACCGCTTCCTGCTGTCCGCTGCCCGCCTTCACGCCCATGGCGCGGAAGTGGACTGGTGCCGGCTGTTCCCCGGGCCGGCCGCCACCCACGTCGACCTGCCCACCTACCCCTTCCAACGCACCCGCTACTGGCTCGACATCCCAGACACTCCCACCGACGCCACCGGCCTCGGCCAGGCGACGTCCCCGCATCCGTTGATCGGCGCCGTGGTCGAACTGGCCGCCGACGGCACCGTGGCTGTCTCCGGCCGGCTCAGCGCCCGACACCCGGAGTGGGGTGCCGATCATGCCGTGGCCGGTTCGTCGCTGCTGCCGGGGACGGCGTTGCTGGACCTGGCCCTGGAAGCGGCCCGGTTGGCCGGAGTCGGCACAGTCGGTGAGCTGACGCTGCAAGCACCGCTGCTGATTCCGGCCGGCGAGGAAGACGCGGCGGCGGTGCAGGTCGCGGTGGCGCCGCCCGATGCGGCCGGACTGCGCGCGCTGACGATCCACAGTCGCCGGATCGGTGAGGAACAGCAGGGTTGGACGCTGCATGCGTCCGGGTCGCTCGGCGGGGAGGAGATGGCCTCGGCCGCGTCCACCGATGCTGCCACGATCGACGCCGCGCCGACCGCCACGATCGCTGTGGCGCCGACCGACGCCGCTGTGATCGCCGCCGCGTCCACCGATGCCGCTGTGATCGCCGCCGCATCGGCCGACGATCCCGATCCGACCGATCGCGCGGCCCCAGCAGGCCCCACCACTGCCTTCTCCCCCTGGCCCCCGCCCGAGGCGACTCCGCTCGACGTCAGCACCCTCTACGACGACCTAGGCGACATCGGCCTCGAATACGGACCCGCGTTCCGCGGCCTGCGTGCCGCATGGCGTTCGGGCCCGGACATCCTCGCCGAGGTGCACCTGCCTGCCGGGCTTGACCCCGCCGGCTACGGCCTGCACCCCGCGCTCCTGGACACGGCGCTGCACGCGCTGTCCTTCCACAGCGAGGGCGGCCCGGCCCGAGCCCGGCTCCCGTTCGCCTGGCACGGCGTCACACTCCACCTCCCGGCCGTGTCGCATGTGACCGCCATGCGCGTCCGTCTCTCGCCCCGAGGGAACGACGCCTTCGCAGTCGCGATCGCCGACGACATGGGACGGACCGTGTTCGAAGCCGCGTCATTGGCATTGCGCCCGTTCGACCCGGCGGTGTTGCGCGAGGACAGTCCGCTTTATCAGCTGGCCTGGTTGCCGGCCACTGACATCGAGAGCGCGGGCGAGGCCGCCGGACTCGTCACCGTGTCCGGCTATGCCGACGCCCAGGCGTTCCTTGACGGTCTCGACATGCACGCGCCGCAGGCGCTGGTGCTGGACCAGCCCGTGACTCCCGTCGATTCGCAGACCCCTGATCAAGTCCGGGAGACGCTCATCGATGCCATCGGCTTCCTCAGCCGCTGGCTCGCCGACGAACGTCTCGCCGACACCCGGCTCGTTCTCCGGACCCACGCCGCCGTCGCAGCTCGCCCGGACGATGACGTGACAGACCTCTGCGGTGCCGCGCTCTGGGGACTGGTCCGGAGCGCGCAGCTTGAGCATCCCGGCCGGTTCGCCATCATCGACGTCGCTGATCCTGCTGAACCCGCCGCTGACCTCGACGACGAGAGCGCCGCCAACTCGAACATCGCCCTCCGCACCATTCTGTCAACCGCCACCAGCCAAGCCGCGATCCGCGAAGGCACCATCCTCGTCCCACGAGTAATCCGCGCTGACTCGCCCGACATCGCCCCCACCACACTTCCCCTCCCCGTCCCCGCAACCCGCGAATGGCGCCTCACCACCGACCCCTCCCGCGGCCTCGACGGCCTCGCCTTCGTCGAGCACCCCGAGGCCACCCGCCCCCTCGCTCCAGGCGAGGTCCGCGTCCGCGTCCGCGCCGCCGGCCTCAACTTCCGCGACGTCCTGATCGCGCTGGGCATGTATCCGGTCGCGGCGGAGCCCGGAGGGGAGGGCGCGGGCGTCGTCGTCGAGGTCGGACCCGGTGTCGAGGACCTTCAGCCCGGCGACGCGGTGCTGGGGCTGTTCGCCGCCGCCTTCGCGCCCACCGCCATCGCCGATCGCCGCTGCCTGGCCCGCGTCCCCGAGGGCTGGAGTTTCGAGCAGGCGGCGGCCGTGCCCAACGTGTTCCTCACCGCCTACTACGGGCTCGTGGACGTCGCGGGGCTCAAGGGCGGGGAACGGGTCCTGATCCACGCTGCCACCGGCGGGGTCGGCACCGCAGCGGTCCAGCTGGCCCGGCACCTCGGGGCCGAGGTGTTCGCCACGGCCAGCGAGCCGAAGTGGCCCGCGCTGCGCGTCGCAGGGCTCGACGACGCCCATATCGCGTCGTCCCGCACCCTGGACTTCGAGCCCGAGTTCCTCGCCGCGACCGACGGGGCGGGCATGGACGTCGTGCTCGATTCGCTCAGCGGCGCGTTCGTCGACGCCTCGCTCCGGCTCCTGCCCCGGGGCGGGCGCTTCGCGGAGATGGGCAAGACCGACATCCGCGACGCCGCCGCCACGGCCGCCGCGCATCCCGGCGTCGACTACACCGCCTTCGACCTGTCGGCTCAGGACCCCGACCGCATCGCTGAGATGCTGGAGGAGCTTCTGCGGCTGTTCGCCGCCGGGGTGCTGACTCCGCCGCCGATCGGGGTCAGGCCCCTGCGATGTGCGCCCGAGGCATTCCGGGACCTCCAGCAGGCGCGGCACATCGGCAAGCTGGTCCTCACCCTGCCGCCGCGCCTCGACGCCCCCGGCACGGTGCTGGTGACCGGCGGCACCGGGGCGGTCGGGGCGGCGCTCGCCCGGCACCTGGTGGCCGAGCACGGCGTCGGCGACCTGCTGCTCACCGGTCGCCGGGGGCCGGACGCGCCCGGCGCGGCGGAGCTGGCCGCCGAGCTCACCGCGGCCGGCGCGCGGGTGCGGATCGCGGCCTGTGACGTCGGCGACCGTGCGGAGCTCGGCGCGTTGCTCGACACCGTGACCGGGCCGTTGACCGGCGTCGTGCACGCCGCGGGCGTCCTGGCCGATGCCCCGCTGACCGGCGCCACGCCCGAGCAGGTGGCCGAGGTGCTGCGGCCGAAGGCCGACGCGGCGTGGTACCTGCACGAGCTCACCGCGCCGTACCGCCCGGCGGCGTTCGTCCTGCTGTCCTCGCTGGCCGGCTCGCTCGGCAGCCCGGGCCAGGCCGTCTACGCCGCCGCCAACGCCTACCTCGACGCGCTGGCCGCCCGCCGGCGGGCCGGCGGCGACGCAGCCCTCGCGCTCGGCTGGGGACTGTGGTCCGGCGACGGGCTGGCCGCCGACCTGGACGAACAGGCTCGGGCCCGGATGCGACGCACCGGCATTGCGCCCTTGGACCCCGAGCACACCGTGCGCCTGTTCGACGCCGCTCTCGCCGGCCCCCGACCGACCGCTCTGCCGGCCCGGTTCGACCTGCCGGCGCTGCGTGCCCTGGCCCGCGGCGGCAACCTCCCCGACTGTCTCAGCACTCTGATTGGCCCGGCCCGCGTCAGCACTGGCCCGGGCCGCGTTCCGGACGTCGTCGGTGACGCCGTCGTGCTCCGCGAGCGCCTGTCCGCGGCCGACCCGGAAGCCCAGCTGAAAATCCTCACCGAGCTGACCCGCCGCGAGGCGGCGATCGTCCTTGCGTACGGCGACCCCGAGGCGCTCGACCCCGCCGGGGCCTACCGCGACCTCGGCTTCGACTCCCTCACCGCGGTCGAACTCCGCAACCGGCTGTCCACGGCGACCGGCCTGAAGCTCGAATCGACCCTGGTCTTCGACCACCCGTCGTGCCGCGAGACCGGCCTCGAACTCCACCGCCGCCTAGTCCCCCGCGCAGTGCCGCCCGCCGAACGCCTCCTGGCCGAACTCGACACCTGGGAAGCCGAGCTCGCCGCCGTCGCCGACACGATCGACCCGGCCGCGCGAGCGGATCTGAAGCGTCGGCTATCTACGCTCGTCGCGCACTGCTCGGGCCCCGAGGGCGATGACGACGTGCTGGACCGACTGCAGGACGCCGAGGCCACCGACCTGTTCGCCCTGATCGACGGAGAGCTGGGCGATGTCGGCTGAGGGACCACGGCGGCCAGCTTGCGGTGTCGGCCGGCGGCGGACGCGGCCTGGTGTTCTGTCCACCGGCCGCAAGGCAGTCGGCGCGTACCAGTCCATTGCCTGGTTCTATGCGACGAGTACCGGGCAACGGGCCATCCGGCACGGCACCAAGGGACCGGGCGGAGTGGTGGTCTCTGATGAGGCATCCGGGATCGACAGCCTCGGCTGGGCCGACCGCGCGATCCGGCGTGCCACCGGTGCGGTGCCGGCCGGCGGCACCGAGGCACCGCTCGCGCCCTACGCACTGGCTATGCAGACGAGCACTGGCCACCTGTCCACCGCGACCGATCCGAAGGCCGGCTACAAGCCGTTCGACCGGGCGGCCAACGGCCACCTGCCGGGGGAAGGTGGTGCGGTGCTGATGGTGGAGGAGGCGGCCGCGGCACGAGCCCGGTCCGCCCCAGCCGGCTACGGTGTGCCGGCCGGCTACGCGGCCACCCATGACGCGCACCACTACCGGATGTTTGTGTCGGACGGACGGCAGTATTCCCGGGCCATCGAATTGGCCTTGCAGCGGGCCGGAGTGCGACCGGACAAGGTCGACATGGTGCTGGCCGACGGCGCCGGCCGCCCGGAAGCCGACGCTGCCGAGGCGAAGGCGCTGTGCGCGGTGTTCGGGCCACACCGGGTTCCCGTCACCGCACCGCACGGCCTGGTCGGACGGCTGCTGGCCGGCGGTTCGGCGCTGAGTGTGGCCACGGCGCTGCTCGCGATGCGAAACGGCGTAATTCCGCCGGTGGGTAACTTGGACGAAACTGATCCGTCGTATGGCCTTGATTGGTGCGCCAACCGCGCGAACGCAGGCTGGAGACCGTTCTTGTCACCGCGCGCGGCCAGGCTGGATTCAACAGCGCGTTGGTGTTACGTACGGGCGAGGCAACCTAGAGCGGAGAGCGCTCGCCTATGTGGCGAACGACGAATACCGGGACGGAGTCGAGGATTTGACGACCAAATGATGACCTCACGCTCGAAGCATCCGCAGTCGTCCGGCCGTTGGACAGGTGCGGCGTGAACCATGGCAGCTTGCTGGGAATCAGCGACTTGCACGTCGCCTACGCTGAGAATCGTAAGTTCGTTGAGTCCCTGCGGCCGGCTTCCGACCAGGACTGGCTGATCGTTGTCGGCGGCGTCGGCGAGCGGTCCGAGGACATCGCATGGGCTCTGTCGACCTTGGGCGCCAAATTTGCCAGAGTCATCTGGTGTGTCCACCAGGCTCTCGACGCGTTCGATGCGCCGACGGAACCGATTCTCCGGGACCGCCACGGCGCGCCGCAGTGGCCCGATTCGGTGTTGGGCAGCATCACACATTGCTTTGGATACAGGGCTGCGGCACTTGCCCGTACCTCCGACATGACGATGGTGGGTATCGACGCCGAGCCCAATGCGCCGCTCCCGGAGGGAGTCCTGAGGACCATCGCGCTCCCCAGCGAGCTGCAACGCGTCCGCAAGCTGCGCGACACCGAGCCCAATGTGCATTGGGACCGGTTTTTGTTCAGCACAAGAGAGGCGATGTGCAAGTGCTGGTACCCGTTCGCAGGGCAAAGGCTGAAGTTCGACGACGCCCAAATTCACCTGGACGCGCACTCCAGTGTGTTCACTGCGTACCTCCGGCCGCCATCCCATCCTTCGTACGGCCAAAGCCTGAGGCATGATCGCTGCGACGGCCGAAGGCTGGTCCACACGGCTTGCTGATCTGTGCCATCGCTGTTGGGCGTGCCTTTATGTAACTCCATGACACCCGTATGGGAAGGAAGAGCTCCATGATGACGCAACATCCGAACGCCGTTCTGCGCGGCGGCGGATCTCTCGTGCCGGATGGCGAGCGGATCCGCCATGTCTCGAACACGACGGACACATTCAAGCTATTCCTCGGGAACCGCTACGAGCACTACGCGCCGACCGAAGACATGTACCTGCACGACGACGGCCAAGAACTTCAGGTGTTCGAGTGGGTGCGGCGGACCTTTGTCGCCGAATGACGCTGCTTGAAAAGAGCCGTCCCGCCGCACACCTTGCGGGATCTCGGATGTGATCGACGATATCGCCGACAAGCTCGCCGGCCTGGTCGGTTTCGGCCAGGCACCTTCTGTGAAAACGTGTACGAGCTCGGACAATCACGACGGCGTCGGCTGCGTCGACATCGACGATCGTCACGCCGGTCAAACCGGAGAAGAGAGGGAAGTTCACCACCACACAACTGGAGGGTGCCCGGCAGTACCCAGGCGGCGAGGCACATCCCCGTGGTGATCTCCGGCTACGGAAATCTTGCCAGGAATGCAGATGGCTGCGCTGATTACCTCCGGGGCGGGAAAGTCGGGGTGGGTGTCCCGGCCACGCCGATGGTGCTGCGATGCCGGTGTGCTCGTTTGCCAGGAATGGTGCGGGGGTCAGCCAGGGGGCCGCGGTTTGTCGCCATGGCGGCCGTTTGTGCGGTCGGGGCACGAGTGTCAGATTCTGATTCTTCCCTTGACTCCCCGGTGCATCTGCTGAATGAGTCCGTTGCGGGTGTCGGGAGCGTGTGGTGAGCAGGCAGGATGTCAAGGACGAGGTCATTCATCTGCGGTCCGCGAGGGTGGATCTGGGCAAGCGGTTCCTGCTGGCCTGCGTGCGCACCCCCTAGCACACGGCGGGCGGGGACGCGGAGTCTGGAGACCGAGCGGTTCGGTACCACCCGGGTGGAACTCCGGTGGATGCTCGGCTGGTTGACGGAGCGGCAGGTCGAGGTGGTGGTGATGGAGGCGACGGCCGACTACTGGCGCGGCGTCTACTACCTGCTGCAGCCGCAGCTGAACCTGGCTCTTCCCCCAAGGCCGGGTGGGTTAACGAACTTGCAGGTTATGCAGGGTGGTTGATGGATTCTCGGCGTGGAGCAACGGAGCTCGTCGGTACAGGCGGTCGCCCAGGACAGCTTGTACCGGAGGAGCTCCGTTGCCGTCTCACTCTGTCCTGTCGTCCGCGCTGCCGGATCGGGGCCGCGCCGCTGCGGGCTCTGTTCGAGGTACTCGCAGGCCCCTGGCCCGGCCGACGACACCAGGTGTGCGCTTCAGCGGCTGCAGGACGGTGTCGTTCGACGGCTGCAGCTCACTGAGGGTACCCTATGCGCCGCGCAACAGGGCCTGGCTGGGGCGGACGGCCCATCACGGCTACTCCACACTGGAGTTGATGCCCTGATCGAGACCGGCACGGGTCCCTGATCGGCGCCGTCTTCGGCCCTACCGAGGAGGGCGAGACCGCATATGCCGGCCGTCTGCTGCACCCGCTGCGGCCGGACATGCTGGTGCTGTGGGGCTGACGGACCGTGTTCACCGGCTCCTACCGGCTGGTCACCACCCTGACCGACGCCCGCCGCCACCCCCGCCGCAACGCTTGTCGGTCTCTACCACGAACGCTGGGAACACGAGAGCGTGTACTACGCACTCCACCACACGATCATGGCCGACCGGAACCTCCGCTCGGGCGGGGCGGCGTTCACTACTTCTGGCCCTGGGTGTTCACTTGGGTTCTAAAGGCGA
Source organism: Streptomyces sp. NPDC056161 (assembly GCF_042268025.1). Lineage (NCBI taxonomy): Bacteria > Bacillati > Actinomycetota > Actinomycetes > Kitasatosporales > Streptomycetaceae > Streptomyces > Streptomyces sp. NPDC056161. Next base: position 12,632 of record NZ_JBHJUV010000098.1, on the reverse strand, counting down.
TTGCAACAGCCCTGGGCTCCGGCCCCGCGTCGCGCACGCCACTTTGGTCTCGCTTTGGCGCTCCGGGGGACGCTTGCCTGCATGCGTACCTTCGCCGTCCGTTTCCTGCGTGCCGTGTACGAAAGCCTGGTCGCTTCTGGGCAGTTGTGGACGCTTCAGCCACCCCCGCCACCGGACACCCCCACAACACCGCTCCTGACCGGTCCGCCACCGGGGCACCCGGAAAGTTTCGCCCCGGACCTTCCGCTCACCCCCGCCGAGCAGGCGCTGGCGCGCGCACTTCGGGACGGGGGGCCGCGGCGCTCGGTCCTCTGAACCCCCGGAGCCTTGTTCCAGGACGGCGCGACCGACCGAAAGGTGCAGGTCATCGGTATGCCGAGTTTTGTAACCTCGCGGGGTGGTTCCGCCCATCCGCGCCATGCGTCCTCCTGCGACGCTGACGGCGCTGATCTCCATCATCTTCGTCATGGTGCTCCATGCGGAGTCGCCGCCGGTGACGCTCGTGAGCTGCTGGGGCGCCCTTGTCGGCAGGCGCGGATTCCGGCGTTGCGGGTACCGACCTTGAGCAGGGCCCGGAAACTCTCCGCGGCGGCGTTGTCGAAGCATGATCCGGTGCGTCCGCAGCTCAGGATCGGGGCATGACGGACTCCCCTACGCTGCGGCGGCGCGGCATCTACTGCACTATCCCGGACAAGGCCGATCAGGCCCGCAACCGCAAGAAACGCGGCTCGCGTGGCGGTCGTCCTCCGAAATTCGATCCCGAGGACTACAAGGCCCGACACGCGGTCGAGTGCGGCATCAATCGCCTCAAAAGACACCGCGCCGTGGCCGCGCGGTTCGACAAACTCGCGGTCCGCTACGAGGCGACCGCCCTGGTCGCAGCCATCAACGAGTGGCTTTGACCAGACGTTTCGTTCGCCTCCTGACTAGCCTGAGCGATCGTGAACAGACGGCGGCAGAAGAAACTGTCCAAGCGTCTCGTCGAGGCGGCGACATTCAGCGACAGCAACCAGATCAACGCTCTGCTGCGAGCCGGGGCCTGCCCACGCGGATCGTGGGTGACGACCCTGAACCGTCCTGCAAGCTCGTGCGCCAGCGCTGCAAAGCCAGCTCGTCCCGCCGGCGCGCCGACGAGGAACAGCAGTGGCCCCTCGCCCTGGACGCTGAAGGCGATCGTGCAGTCTGGCCGGTCGAGGCATGACGGCGACCCCGCGGTACCGACAGCGGCGAGTGGACAGGCGGCACCGACGACATGGAAGTCGACATCGACCAGCTCGGCTTCGTCGTCAACATGTACGACAGCCGCAAAGGCCGCCTGGATCTCGCTCGGCAGCAGCAGCGGCGGGCGCCCACGATGCCGCTGCCGCCGAACCCTGACCAGCGAGGACGGGGGGCCGCGGTCGGCCTGCTTGGCCGCGTCACGCTGCCGGCTGGCCGCATGCTGTTCGGCGAGGGAGGGCATGCCGGCGATGGCTTCGGCGGCGCGGCCATGCCAAATGAGCAGCTCGGCCACTTCCGACGACTGCAGTCCGGTGTCCGCCCGCAGCAGGGCGAGAGCCTCCTCAAGGCGCCCCGTCTCTTCCAGGATCCACGCCTTGCTGACCGTCAGGCCGTACATGTCCGGCGGCAGTGTCTCAGCGTAGGCGAGGGCCTCCTCGTGCAGGCCGGCCTCGCCCAGCAGCCAGATCCGGTTCGAGCTGAACCAGGATGAGTGTTCCTCGACGAACTCAGCACTGCGCTCGTCGGGGAGCGCCAGGGCGTCGTGCAGCCGTCCGGCTTCGTGTAGCAGCTGGATGATGCCTTCGAAGAGGCAGGCGTCGCGGTAGTCGAATGTCGGGCGGCCCACCTCGACGGCTTCCTCGATCCGGCCCTGGCGGCCCAGCAGTTCGATCAGGGGCCAGCGGAACCGGTCCGGATACTCGGCGGTTGCGATGAAACGCCGCAGCACGGCCTCGGCCTCATCTGCCTGCCCGTCGTCTTCGAGTGCCCGCGCGTAGTACGCGAGTGTCTCACCGGCGTGCTTGCCGGTGCCCAGCACGCGCAGTTCCTCCAGGCGCCCGTGGCGCCGCAGGAGCTCGGCGTAGGCGATCAGTGTGTTCTGGACCACGAAGTGCCCGGCTGCGATGTCTGCCCCAAGTGTCCGTACGGCTTCGTCGACCCGGCCCGCACGCTCCAGGACCTGGGCTTGGAGGTCTTGCGCGTTGCTGGGCTTCACACTCCATCGCTCCTCGCCGCGGGCGCTGCGGGCCCGCTGAGCTCGCGGCGCGATCAGCTCCAGGACCTGCTCATCACGGCCCTGGCCCTCTGTCAGCTCGACGAGGGTGGACAGGATCCACTCCTTGTCCAGATGCGGCGTGAGTACGGTGATCGCCTCGTCCAGCCTTCCCGCCCTGGCCAGCAGTTTCGCGAAGTCGCGGCACACCCACTCCGAGGCAAGACCTTCCTCGTCCGGGCGGACGGCGTCCAGTGCCTGCTGCACCCTCCCAGCCTCAAGCAGGACCTCGGCCCTCTCCCAGCGCGCCCGATTCCACCCAGCCTCGATGAACGGCTCCAGCACCTTCAGGGCCCGCTCGACCTTGCCCGCTCGGGACAGCCCGCGAGCTGCAGCCTGGGCGCAGAACCATTCCCCCTGCTTTGATGCGGCCTGAACCAGCAGCTCCACCTCCCCCCGCTCCACCAACGTGGTGACCAGGCGGGGAAATATTCCGCCAAGTGTCCGTGACTGCCATTCAAGATCGTCGACGTTCACGGGCCTGAGCGTACGAGTGACCACTGACAATGAGCCTCTGAGCTTGTTCTGTCTTCCGAACATGACTCTGTCGGGAATCTTGGGTTTTCCCGGTGCGGCAGCATGATCAGCGGGCATGCTCGGGGCTGTTCCGCAAGCCGAAGCAGTTGTCGAGGTGCCCGTCGTGGCTCCGTCCTCGTTCCGGTGGAGCAGGTTCCGTCTCTGACCGCGAAGATCGCGCGGTCGAGCAACCCGGACGGTACGACGGCCATTTGGGTGCGGGACCAACTGGACGGGCTGTGGCACGACGAGGACTTCGCCGGCTGGTACCCCTCCGGCTGTGGGGGATCGGCGCCTGCATCGACACAGCCAACCTGCTCGTCAGCGAGCTGGTCACCAACGCCGTCCGGTACGGCGAGACAGAGGACGTCAGCTTCTCCGTTTCGTACTGGCGGGGCGAGGTCCGCATCGAGGTGGCTGACGGAACTTCGGGCCGGCCTCAGGTGAAAAGACCGGGCGCGGACGAGGAGAGCGGGCGCGGCATGCTGATCGTCGAAGCCCTCGCCGAGGACTGGGGGACCAGCGATGACGGCACACTCACGTGGTGCACGATCGCCGTACCGGAGCCGGTGGTGCCCAGGCCGGGCTTCTGGTGCGAGTGGCGCCAGGAAGACGGCAGGCAGCTCGCGGTCGCGGCCATGCCCACGCCGGACCGCGCGATCCGCTGGGCTTGCATCCAGATGCGCGTCATCGCCTCGGCCATCGACACGTCGGTGGTCGGCTACGTCTGGGACTGGCTGTCTGACGGATGGTGCGATCCCGCCGAGGCCCTGAAGAACGGCGAGGAGTTCACGCTTCCCCTCTCGGCCGGCCCGTATAACTTCGTCTGGCATGCCCGTCCGGTGCGCTTCGTGCCCATGGTCGGCGGGACCCCCTGCCCCACCTCGCGGAGGAGGAGCCTCAATGGGACTGAAGCCTGCCTGCGGAGCTGTGGAGCCGGTTCGACCGGCAAGGCCGGAGCTGCTTCAGGTGCGAGCGGACCGGACTTCCCGTGACGGAGATCGGCGATATCACCGTGGCAGGCGAGACCCTCGCCCTCCAAGCCTGCCAGTGGTGCGTGTTCAGGCTCGAACAGCTCCACTACACGATGAGTGAGCGAGCCGTCCGCCGCCCGCGCCCCCGGACATCCGCTCCCGCAGGGCCCCGCCCCATCACCCAGTGGCCCACCAGCGCGCCACTCGACAGACCGCCCGCCCAGGTCGCGTAGCTGGCCAGCCGTGCCATGGGCGGGCTCTCGCCCCCGACCACGAGAAGAGAGGCGCCTTGGCGACCGAGGAACAGGAACCACAGGAGCCAGTGCTGCATCAGGCAACGTTCGCCCTGCTGTGCCGCATCGCTCGGTTTGCTGCGCAGGGTGAGGTTCCGACATGTATGGAGGCAGCGGAACGTCGTCGGGTTGGCCGCTCGTAGCGTTTCCGTAGGACGCCGGGCAGGGTGGGCTCGTGAGGTTCCTGCAGCCGTTCCTGGCCGGCTCATCGGGGGTGGGCCGCCGTTCCGGCGCCCGCCACACGGTGACGTCGGCGGCGCGGCCGGGAGCTTCACTGGCCCGGAGTGATGTAGCCCAGTTCGTAGGCGGCGATGACGGCCTGGGCCCGGTCGCGGGCGCCGAGTTTCGCGAAGATCCGGTTGATGTGGGTCTTGACGGTGTGGTCGGTGATGGTGAGCCGTTCGGCGATGTCGTCGTTGGAGTAGCCACGGGCGACGAGAAGCAGGACCTCGGTTTCGCGTGCGGTCAGGTCCGGGGCCTCGGGGCGGGAGAACGCGGCTGGGCGTTCGGGGAGGAAGCGGGCGATGAGCCGCTGGGTGATGTCGGGGGCGAGCATGGCCTTGCCTGCGGCCACCACGCGGACGGCGTGCAGCAGTTCGGGGAAGGTGGCGTCCTTCAGGAGGAAGCCGCTGGCTCCGGCGGCGAGGGCGTCGTAGACGTACTCGTCCAGGCCGAACGTGGTCAGGATGAGGACGCGGGTGGTGGTGTCGGGGTCGGCGAGTATCGCCCGCGTGGCGACTATGCCGTCGGTGTTCGGCATGCGGATGTCGAGCAGGGCGATGTCGGGTCGGTGTTCGCGGACCAAGCGGATGGCCTCCTGGCCGTCCGCGCCCTCCGCGACGACGACGATGTCCTCCTGGGTGGTCAGGAGATTGACGAAGCCGCTGCGTACGACAGCCTGGTCGTCCACGACCACAGCGCGGATCGTCGGCACCGGTTAACTCTCCCTTCGACGCTGCCCGTTGCGGGTACGTACGTCGGATGATTATGCCGATCGGGGGGTGAAGACCGTGGCGCCGGGTGCGGTGGCCGGCAGGAGCGCGGTCACGGTGAACCCTCCGTCGGGTGTCGGATGCCAGTCGAGGCTGCCGCCGAGCAGGACCGCCCGCTCGTGCATGCCGTTGAGGCCATAGCCGCCGCTGCCGCGCGGGCGGGCCGGTGGCGGGGAGGCGGGGGCGGTATTGGCGACGTGCACTCGGATGTGCTGCGGGGTGTAGTCGTTCCGACAGGTAGCCCGAGCACCGGGGGCGTGACGGCGGACGTTGGTGAGCGCCTCCTGGATGATTCGGTAGGCGGCCAGTTCCACAGCCGCTGTGGTGTGGGGCCGGGAGCCGGAGGTGAGCAGGTCCACCATCCCGCCGGCGGCGTCGTGGGCTTCGAGCAGGGTGGTGAGGTCCTCCAAGGTCGGCTGCGGGGAGGTAGCCGCGGTGCCGTCCTCCTGGCGGAGGATGTCGACGAGGCTGCGCAACTCCGCGAGGGAGGCGCGGGCGGAGCGGGCGATGGACTGGAAGCCGTCGCGGGCGTCGGCGGACAGGTTCGGGATGGTGTAGGTGTGCGTCTCCGCTTGTACGGCGATCACGGAGACGGCGTGGGCCACGATGTCATGCAACTCGCGGGCTATTCGGGCGCGTTCGGCCGCCGCGGCCCCCCTGCGCTCCATCTCCACCAACTGCCGCTGGGCGGCCTCGCGCTCCCGGTGGTACTCCTCGCGGCTGCGAGCGCCGTCCGCCAGCACCACGGTGGCCGTGACGGCGCACGCCAGTAGCAGCGACTCGGCGAAGTAGGACAGCGAACCGTCGGCGCCCAGCGCAGGCGTGGCCCCGCCCAGGTCGTATGCTCCCAGAGCGATGTGACCCAGGTTGACCAGGACTGCCGCGGCGATCCCACAGGCCGTCAGGACGACTGGGGGCAGCACACGGTTGCGCGCGGAGGCGTACAGACCGGTCAGGCCGGCCAGTCCGGTGGATAGCAACAGCTCGGGTCGGAAGAGGAAGTTGAGCAGCGCGGCGGCCGTCGCACAGGCGGCGAGCCAGGGTCGGCGGTGGCGCCAGGCCAGCGGGAGAACCGCGCCGGCCGCCGTGACCAGTACGGTGGGTGAGGTGATGCGGCCCGCGGTGATCTCCAAGACTGCCACTGCGGCGATCTCGCTCGCGCTGACGGCCGGATACCAGGGCCGACGCGGCACATCTGCCAGGCGAAGGGTGGCGGGGCGGTGCAGTCGGGGCATGTGCCGATTCTCCTGAAGCCGCCCGCCGGACGCGTCACCGCCTGGTTTGATGCGCGGGTCCGGCGTCAGACCACGGGTTGACGCCGAAGATCGCAGCCTGGTGTGACGATCCATGCGCGTCGCCTTCCGAGACTGGGTGTACACCCGACCCGGAAGGCGCAGCGCATGACCACAACTCCGTTGCTGCACCGCCCGCTTCCTGCGCCCCCGGGCCGGCCGCCGTCAGCCGGCAGGGCCCGGACCGGGCCATGGCCGGTGGTGTGGGCCGGGTGCGCGGTGGCGGCTGCGCTCATGGCCGCGGTCACTGACCTGGGACCGCACCGCGTCTGGGGACTGTGCGCGGCCGTCGGAGATGCCTTGGCCGCGGCCTTGGCGGTCGGTATGTCGACCCCGCTGCGCCAGGCCGCGCCGTTCGTCGCCGCGGTAGGCGCGGCCGTCGTACCCATGGTGTGGCTGGTCGCGCACAGGCAAGGGCAGCTTGAGGTCGACGTCGTGCACCATTCCGGCGCGCTGCTGCTGCACACCGGCAGCCCGTACCTGCCCGAGCCGGGGCAAATCGAGGACTACAACCCGTACCTGCCGGCCATGGCGCTGTTCGGGCTGCCGCACGCCCTGCTCGGCGACAGCCCCATGGCCGACGCCCGCTGGTGGTTCGCGCTGGTTTCTGCCTCGCCCTGGGCGCGGCCGCCCGTACGGCCGCAGGCCACTGCGCGCCCAAGGCCCTCGCGGTCCTGGCCGCTTTCCCGCTGCTCGCCCTGCCGCTGGCCACCGGGGGCATCGACCTGCCGGTCACGGCGCTGATGTGCCTCGGCCTCGCGACCGCCGCCACGAGCCGCCCCGTGGCGACAGGGCTGGCCGCGGGAGCGGCGGCGGCGATGAAGTGGGCGGCCTGGCCCGCGCTGGTGGTCGCGCTGGTCATCCTCGGGGTGCGTCGGGGCGGCCGGGCCGCGTCGGGCGCGTGTGCGGTGGCCACCGCTGTCCTCGCCGTCCTGATAGTGCCGAGTGTCCTCGTCTCGCCGAGCGCCTTCACCGAGCAGATCCTGCTCTATCCCCTGGGGGCGGGCCGGGTCGCCTCGCCCGCCACGAGTCCGTTGCCCGGATACCTCGTCGCCACCCTGCTGCCGGGCGGACGCCTGCTCGCCCTTGCGCTGCTCGCCCTAGCCGCGGTGGCCGTCGCCGTGTCGCTGGCGATGAGACCGCCGCGGACGCTGCTCGCGGCCGCTGACCGGCTTGCCCTCGCCCTCGCCCTGGCCGTCTGCCTGGCCCCCGCCACCCGATTCGGTTACCTCCTGATGCCATTAACCATCGCTGCCTGGTTCCGTCTGCATCTTGGTCCCGAAGGCTTGCGCCTCGGGCGAGTGCCCGAGCGTCTTCGCCGCGGGTCGGCCTCCCAGCGTCTCCGCCGTAGGTCGGCCGCCAAGCCTTCCGCCGTTGGCGGGACTCCAGGAGCCTCGGGTATGGGGCTACGCACGAGAGCCACGATCACGGGTCGCCGAACAGTCCGGGGCATGGGTTCGCAGCCCGGTCTCCGGGCCGTGAGGCGGCTCCCGAGAACCCGAGCCGCACGCCCGCTCCCGAGGCTCGGCGCCGTGGACCGGTCACGCCGGGCACGGGTCGCGCCGGGCGTCTGGCGCTGGCGTACGCGGTGCTGTGTATCGGCGCTCGCCGGACCCGTTTCGTCGAGCCCGAGATTCAGGGGCTGCGTGAGTATGTCCGCCCCGGGGCCGTCTGCCTCGATATCGGCGCCGAGTACGGCCTGTACACCATCACCCTCGCGCACCTGGCCGGGCCCACCGGCACCGTCCACAGCTTCGAACCACTGCCCGGCGCGCACCGCGTGCTCGCCGCTGTCCGGTACGCCCTGGGCGGCCGCACGGTCCGCCTGCACCAGACGGCCCTGGGCCGCCGGACGGGTTCCTTCACGATGAGCCTGCCCTACCGCCGCCGACTGCCGGTGCACGGCCGGGCGTTCGTCACCGACGGAGCTCTCGGGCTGGGCCCCAACACCGAGTTCGCCGAGGAGAAACGCCTGGAGGTCGCCGTACGGACCGTCGACGACAGCGCCCCTGCACGTCTCGACTTCATCAAGGCTGATGTCGAGGGAGCCGAAGTCTTCGTCCTCGAGGGCGCCCACCGCACGCTGCTGAGTCACCGCCCCACGCTCCTGCTGGAGATCGAGGAACGGCATCTGGCCAAGTACGGCCTCGGGGCCCGGGACGTCACCGACCGGCTCCACGCGATGGGTTACGCCATGCACGTGTGGCGCGAAGGGGTCTGGGCGCGCGTCGTGCACGTCACCGAGTTCCACCGCAATTACCTGTTCACCCACCACCCGCCCGAGGCCGACTGACCATGTCCCGCACCCTTGTCATCACCAACGACTTCCCGCCCCGCCAGGGCGGCATAGAGACCTTCGTGCACGCCATGGTCCGGCGTTTCCCGGCGGACCGGGTGGTCGTCTACGCCTCCCATACCCCAGGCAAAGACCGCTTCGACGAGCAGCAGCCCTTCCCGGTCGTACGGGACTGGACGCGGATGCTGCTCCCGACCCCCAGGGCGACAGCCCGTGCCGTCCATCTCGCCCGCCGGTACGGCTGCGACTGTGTCTGGTTCGGAGCCGCCGCACCGCTCGGCCTGATGGCACCGGCCCTGCGCAGCCGGGCCGGGATGCGCCGGGTGGTGGCCACTACCCACGGCCACGAGGTCTGGTGGGCGCGCACCCCGGTCGCGCGTCAACTGCTACGCCGCATAGGCCACCACGTCGACGCGCTGACTTACCGCGGTGACTACACCAGATGCCACCTGGCCACCGCCCTTGCCCCGGGCGACTCCGATCGCCTAGTGCGGCTCACCCCGGGTGTGGACGCGGCGGCATTCGCGCCGCAGTGCGACGATGGCGACGGCCTTCGGGAACGCTACGGTCTCGGGTCCGGCCCGGTCGTCCTGTGCGCCGCCCGGCTGGTGCCCCGCAAGGGGCAGGACACGTTGATCCAGGCGCTGAGGTCACTTCGCCGCCGGCATCCCGGGGCGAGATTGCTGCTGGTCGGCGACGGCCCTTACAAGGGGAGGCTGCGGGCGCTGGCACAACGCTCCGGGGTCGCTGACGCGGTAGTCTTCGCGGGCGGGCACCCGCATGAGGCCATGCCCGCCTTCTACGGCGCGGCTGACATCTTCGCCATGCCGTCACGGACCCGCCGGGCGGGCATGGAGGTCGAGGGACTCGGCATTGTCTACCTGGAGGCGGCGGCGGCCGGGCTGCCGGTCGTCGCGGGCGACTCGGGCGGCGCCCCGGACGCCGTACGCCACGGCGAGACCGGCTACGTCGTGGACGGCCACCGTCCTGCGGAGGTGGCCGCCCGGCTCGACACGCTGCTGTCGGATGCGCAGCTGACGCGCGAGATGGGACGCAAGGGACGGGCCTGGGTGAGCCAGCAGTGGAGCTGGGACGAGGCTCACCAGAGGCTCACCAGGTACCTGGAACACAGCACATCCGGTACCCCGTGAGCCCGCGCGCGTCCCTACGCGGCCTTCGTCATCCACTTGGCGACGAGCCCGGCTCGGTTGCGCACTCCGCACCGGTCGAAGAGCCGCTGGACGTGAGATTCGACGGTCTTCGGCGACACGTTCAGCGTGCGGGCAATCTCCTTGCCCGAGTAGCAGTCCGCTATCAGCTCCACTATCTGAGTCTGACGTCTGCTCAGTCGCATACCGTCGGCTATTGAGGTTTTCAGGGTGGGGTCGGTGGGTCGATGGTCAGGCCGGTGGCGGTGAGGCAGCCGTCGGTGAGGTGGGGTCGGAGTTGGATCCTGCCTAACTCGCGGCGGAGTTTGCGGTCGAGGTCGTGGGGTGTGTCGAGGGCAGTGTTGGCCATGGCCCTGCGCACGAGTGACCAGACGGCCTCGACGGGGTTCAGGTCGGGTGCGTATGAGGGGAGACGGACGGTGGTGAGCCAGTCGTGCTCGGCTTCGTACTTTTTCAAGCCCGCTGCCAGGTGGGTGTTGAGATTGTCCCAAACCACCACGATGGGACCGCCGAGCTGGATGTGAGCCCTCACCAGCAGGTCTCGGTAGTCCTGCCAGGAGAAGCTCTTCCGTGCTCCCTTCAGGAGCAGATGGTGACGGGGCCGGTAGATCAGTCTGGCCCTCTCGCCGGGTTTGTAGCAGCACAGCGCGGAGACCGAAGTCCTGCGGCGGGATCTGCCCCGAACGTGAATCACGGGTGTGTGGCCACGTCGTCCCCAGGTCCGGGCCCGGGGCGGAGTCATCGCGAATCCGGCCTCGTCCTCGAAGACAATCCATGCCCCGGACGCCGCCGCGAGACTTTTACCCGCGGCCACACCTCCTTCTTCCACGGCTCCACCGCGTGCTCGTCGCGTTCGAGTGCACGGCGGGCAGGTGTCTGCCAGGACCAGCCGTGCCGCTTCAGCAGCCGCCACACCGTCGCCACCGACAGGCTCAGCCGCAACCGGCGGCGGATCACCGTCCGGACCCCGGCCAGAGTCCAACGCTCATCGTCGAAGCCGTGCGCTGACGGACCCTTGCCGAGTTCCTCCTCGATCGAGCACCGCGAACTGGGCATCGGTAACGGTCGGGGAGTTGGCCGGGCCCGCGGAGCGCAAAGCCTCCGTGCCGCCCTCGCGCCAGGCCCGGCGCCAGCGTTCCACCGACCGCACACTCACCCGCAGGTCCTCCGCGATCACTGCGGTCTTCTCACCCGCCGCGAACCGCTCGCCGGCCTGGAACCGGATCCTCTCCCGAAACGCCCGACGCTCAGCGGTCAGGCCCCCACCCTCCGGATACCGCATCCCACCGTCATACCGCAGGGATCATGAACCGTCACCGCCCCGACGACAACCCGAAAACCTCAGCAACTGCGAGCCCCCGGTGCCTGCGACGGGAGGACCCGGCAGGCCACCCGGTGTCCGATCAGGGTGCAGATCGCGCTGCGGGTGGCAGTCCGGAACAGGAGGCGGTGCTGGCCGACTCGATGGGCCGCGCCTTTCTGGTCGTGCTGGACAGGCTGGGTCCTGCCGAGCGTGTCGCGTTCGTGCTGCACGACATGTTCGCGGTGCCGTTCGACGAGATCGCCCCCGTGGTGGACCGCTCTCTCGCCGCTGCGAAGCAGCTCGCGAGCCGTGCCCGGAGCAAGGTACGGGGCGCTCCTGCCGTCTCTGGCGCGGAGCTCGCCCGGCAGCGGCTCGTGGTCGAGGCGTTCCTGGCGGCGGTGCGAGCGGGCGACATCGACGCGGTCCTCGCGGTGCTGGCGCCCGACGCCGTACGGCGTGCGGATCGCGCGGCCCTTCGCGAGGGCAGGCCGGTCGAGGTACGCGGTGCGCGCTTCGTAGCAGAGGAGATCGCCGTCTTCGGGCGGAATGTGCGCGTCGCGGAGGTGGTCCTCATCGACGGCGCTGTGGGGATCGCGGTCGCGCCGTACGGGCGACTGCGGCTCGCCCTTACCGTCGAGACTGCCCGCGAGAGGATCACCGGGTACGAACTCATCGCCGACCCGAACCGACTTCAGCAACTTGATCTGGCCGTGCTCGACGAAGCCATCACCCTCGGAGGCTAACCAGCCGCTGAGTGGCATGGCGACGAAGTGTCGGCGAACGATCGGTTTTTTGAGCCGCCCGAAGGATGTCCTCGATGTTGGGCTCGCAGCGAAGATGCCGAGCAGAGAGCGGGACCGGGTGGCGCGTACCGGCTGCTGGAGGCGGACAGAGCGGGCGCTGCTGACCTATGACCAGATGCGGGCCTACGAGCTGCCCGCGACCGGGCGCGAGCGCGGCGGTCCAGGTTCCCAGTCCGTTGCGGGCGTGTGCCCAGGCGCGTGCGCATGGCAGGCCGGCGTCGACGGGCGTCGACACCGTCGTGGGACGGCAGCGGGGGCGCTTGCGCGGCTCGGGCTGGGGCCGGAGCGCGAGGGCGGCCTCGGCCGTCCCGATGACGGCGAGGAGTTGCTGCTGGCCGGGGTGCAGGCTGCTGTAGGCGCTGCACTGGGTTGTCAGCCAGCAGCCCGATCTTGCGTGAGTTTCTGCGCAGGCCAGCTGCTGCCGCGAGGAGCTGCTTCTCGGATAAACGGTGAAGCCCCGGCGACAAGATGCCGGGGTTTCACCGCCTCGCCTGGATGGGCCGGCGGGGAGTGGTGGGCAAGGCAACAGTCCGCAGCTAGGCCCCCTCGCCGTCAGCGGATCAGTTGAGAGATCTCCGCCGTAGCCGTCGTCCATGCGGCGGCATCGAGTGCTGGCCAGCCCCCTCGGGGCCTTGTCCCCGGGGAGTGGACACCTGTTCGTGTCGTTATGCGGCGAGCGTCAGGGTAGCTGACTGTTGCTCGTAGACGATCGGTGCCTGCTG
>NZ_JBHJUV010000097.1:0-20826 GCF_042268025.1 Streptomyces sp. NPDC056161 | reverse complement strand
GCCCACGTCAGGGCAGACAGAAGCACCTCCGGCGCACGCCACGGGATTTACCACGCCCCCGGCGCGCACCAAAGGTGCGCTGGATCGCTGACCTGTGCTTTCAGCGCCGTCGGGCCGGATCTCGGTTGAGCTGGGCCATGAGTTCGCGGATGGTCGTGCGGGCGGCGTTCAGCTCGTCGCCCTGGTCCTGGAATTTGAGTCAGGGGTCAACGACGTGCTGTTCGAGGGGCGTGATGCGGGCCTTGAGCTGTTCGGTGTCGTCCGGGCCGCCGATGCCGGCCTCGTGCCAGACCTGCCTCGCCAAGCGCCTCGCCGAGGCAGGCTTCGAGGCTGCGAACCTGGGCGGCGAGACTGGCGGTGCGGGCGTCGGCCGCCAGGAGGCCGGCTTGCAGCGAGGCTCGGCTGACCGCTGGTGCCCGGCCGCCCGGAGTGGTGGGCGGTTCGGCGGCCTGGGCCGGGGTCTGGACCCGGCGGGGAAGGGCCGCAAGCGGTGGATCATGCAAAGGCACAGGCGGCCCTGAACGCGTTCCAGATCGCCTTCGAGGGCCGCCTGACCCCGAGCAACAACTGACCACTCAACAACCAAGATCAGCCGTTAGTTTGACACACCCTGCACAACTGCCGCGGTGTGGTGGTTCGTACCGGTCTTGGCGAGGTCGGAGCGCATGGTCGCCGTCGACAACGCGCGGCTGGTCTTCAGGGCGTGGTGGTTCTTCACCGCGTGGTGACAGTGATTGTTCACGGCGTGGTGGTTCTTCATGGTCTTGTTGATCCAGTCCGCGTAGGCGGGCGCGTTGGTGTAGAGGCCGGGCCCCTGCGAGCACGGTACTTTCGGGGCGCCGGGTCCCGAGGTGACGCCGATCAGCTCCCAGCGGCCGTTCCGACCCTTCTGGACCTGCGGCCCGCCGGAGTCCCCGAAGCACGCCATGGCCTTGGGCACGGTGGTGATGGTGCACAGCCGGGTCGGGCCCGCGTAGCCCGGCGCGCACTCGGACTCAGCGCCCCTGCGGGTGTTCAGCTCCTGCAGCCGGTCCGGGAACTTGAGTTCGGTGTCGGCGGTGGTGCCGAAGCCCAGGAGCCGGGTCGGCGTGCCGGGTCGCCCTGCATGTTTGGCAATCTTGATGGGGTGCTGGGCGACCGGGCGGTCCAGGCGTATCAGCGCGAGGTCGTTCTTGTTGGCGGCCTTGCCGTCGCCGTTCACATAGCCGGGGTGGACGAAGATCCGGTTGATCTTCCGGACAGTGCCGCCGGACTTGCGGTGGTCGCTGCCGACGCGCACGATGCCGTCCAGTTCGAGGCCGTCACCCTTCACGCAGTGCGCCGCCGTCAGTACCCACTGCTTATCGATCAACGACGCCCCGCAGGTCCCGTCGTTCAGACCGAGCGTGGGGGCCGACTCGGGGATGGTCGCCATGAACGGGTAGCGCTCGGTGGAGTCCGATCCGTTGACGATGGCCCCGGCGCTGCCGGCCATGACAGTGGCGCAGGCCGCAGCCGCGAGAACGCCGACGGCAGCGGTGCGGACGCTACGGCGGCGCAGTGGCTTGAAGCTGTACACAGAGAATTCCTTCTTGCTCGGTGGATCCGTACGCATTCAGCCTCGTTTTTCCGATGCCTGCCAGACCACCCGGGTAGCAGGCCAACCGATGCTATGGCCCTCTGATCCTCCGTACTGGGGAAAACCCCAGGCCCGGAGTGCGGCTGCCGGCGAAGGACTCGGCGCGAACCCGCGCAGCGCAGCGCGGCGCGGTCCTCCAGCGTCAGGGGGTGTTCGGAGATCATGACCGACCTGAGGCCGACCTGGTTCGGGCAGCCGTCCTGCCGTCCCTGCGGCCCGTGCTCGGCGACGACTTCCAGATCACCTTGGGCAGCGCGACCTACACCAAGCACAAAGACGCGGCCGTACCCCTCACGAAGGCACTCGCCGACACCGTGCAGGCCCTGCCGGACGGCCGCGCGGTGACCCCGGGATCTGACCCTGGGGCAGCTCTGCGGCCGCAAACTGGTCGGCGTGGCCTACCGCGAGGTTGCCCGGCAAGGCGGTCGTGACCATGACGGAGTCGGCTCGGTCGCAGCGGCTGAGAGCGGCCTCCACCACGACTTCACCCTGGACGTCATCCGGCGCGACAACACACAGCATCGCGCGGGTCTCAAGGACGTGGCCCAGGTTCTCGGCAACTGCGAAGAACGCTTCGTCCGACACGGCCGCGGCGACCTCACCCATGGCCTCTCCCCTGGGAACTGAGTACGGGACGCCAGCAGTCCAGCACGTTCGCCGGCGTGGGCAGAGGCAAGGACGTCATCACGGCGCACATTGACCAGGCCCGTTCGGGACGTGAGCGGCTGTGCCGGGCCAGCGAACAGCGGTGGACTCCGTTCCGCTCCAGCACGACCCCTCCGCACCCGTGCGGCTCCCCGGCCGGCGAGTCCGCTGGACGGAGTCCGGGGCAGCAGCAGACCTGTCGCCCGCGTTTTTCCACGTCTGGTCGTTTTCGGAAGCTGTGCGCCGCTTCGGTCAGGCAGGCGACGGTCCTGCGGGTTGCTCGTCCGCCCTTGATGACGATTATTCGCGTGCTTGATTTCCTCCACTCGTAATTCTACAGGTGACCGCGCCCCGAGCAGGCCGGGGCACGGCATGAAGGAAGACCAGAATGTACTTATACCGTTTGATCAAGCAGTAGCCACGAAACGCTTTCCGGCCGTGCACCTGTCCGAGTGCGACAGAATTCTTCGAGGACTTTGCGTACTTGTGTTACTGGGATAGCCGCTTCAGGCGGGTAGTAACTGGGAGTTCCGGGATCGGAGATCAACTCGGGGTCGAACGAGGGCGGATTAGGGTTTCCTGAAGTCCAGATGAATCGGGAGATATCACCCTCAGGTGCCCCGTCCGGCACTTTATTGGTCCACCATTTCAGTGCACCATACCCGTTCTTGGTGTTCACCGAGACATACAGGTAGTTGCTCGCCCATCTTTCGTCGGACTCTTCTGGATACTTTCCCTTGATGATGCTCACCACGGCTTTCTCAGGCATGATCTCGAAACCATCGGGAGTTCTTCCCTCCTGGATGAGATCATGCATGATGTGGTCAATGAGAGCATCGACCTGCTGTTCAGTACGGGCGTAGAATCCACCCGCATGGGTTGTACCAAGGACAATCATGCCACCGTCACCTCTTCGCCAGGCCCTTCAACTCTTCCGGCTCCGTCATGCCTGGATAGTGTACATATAGTTTCTGATCCTCGTAGAGGATGGCAGGGACTGCCTGCTTACACCCCTTCGAGTTTTCTGTTGTTACCTTTGGGCACACCGTATTGATGACGATGTGCAGTTCTTTCCCCTCCCCCATCTTATTCCGCATCTCCCAGGCGAGCTTCACTTCGGCGTGATGCGAGACGTCCGCATACCCAGAGCAATCCGGAAAGTCTGCAGATTTTTGGAGGAATAGATTAATCTTCTCGGAGAGTTCACCGCGTCCACTCATCAGCATTGAATCCCACACCTGCGTACCATCAGGCTCGAAAACATATCCAGAAGTTGGATCTCCCTTCTTACGTATAGGGAGTTTGTCCCAAGCGCTCTTCACCCATGCGGGGCAGGCTTCGTCGGTGTTGTGGACGAGGAGGTAGGTGGTGTTGGTGGAGGCGTAGTAGGTGTGGAGGTCGTCGACGGTGAGGTCGTAGGCGTCCTGGAGGCCGTGCCAGTCGCGGGTGTGGGCGATGGCGGCCGTGTTGTTCTGCGGGGTGCGGAGGGTGTCGCCGGTCTGGAGGTCGCCCGCGTTTTTCCACGTCTGGCCGTTCTCAGACCAGTAGGGGTGGTGGCTGGTCGAGGTGAGTGTGGAGCCGTCGGTGAGGGTGACGTCGGTGAAGTTGCGGTCGTCGGGGGTGTGGATGGTGCGGGTGACGCGCCGGGGACCGGTTTCGCCGGTGGTGGGGTCGGTGGCGGTGACAAGGTCGCCGGTTTCGATCTGTTCGATCGGGCGGCCGGTGCCGTCGGCCATCAGGACCTTGGTGCCGGCCGTGAAGCTGTGTGCTGCTCCGGTCAGGCAGGCGACGGTCCTGCGGGTTGCTCGTCCGCCCTTGATGGCGTCAAGGATTTTGTCCGCCTTGGCGGCGCTTTTGAGCTTGCCCCAGGGAGTGACGCCGACGGCGGCCATCACACAGTCTGCGGCGGTGGGGTTGTCGATGCATGCCTTGATGTCGGCGAGACCCGACATCTCCCAGATGATCGTCCCGTATGTGCTGGGGTCCTTCGCTACGTCCAGGGCCCGGTCGATCGCCCCGCCGTCGCAGATGACCGTGTTGATCGGGAAGTACGAGTGGTCGAACGGGAGGAGGTCCATGCAGAACGTCTTGGACGCGCTGTCCTGCTGGGCCTTGCGTTCTTCTTCCGCCCGGCGGCGGGCTTCCTCGATCTCCTGGTCGACGAGGTCGCGGGTTGTCTGCCATGCCTGTTTGGCCTCGGCTTCCGCCTCGGCGGCGCTTTTGCCGGCGGCGATGGCCGATGCGCGGGCCCGGTCGGCTGAGTCGTTGGCCTGCTGGGCCGAGTAGCGGGCGTAGGAGGCGGAGAACTCGGCGGCGGCGGCGGAGTTCTCGGCGGCGGTGGCATCCTGCGCGGCCCGTTCAGCGGCGCTGCGTGCGGTCGCGGCTGATGCTGCCGCGTCGGCGGCGCTCCGGTCGGCGGCGTCCGCTGACGTCCTGGCGTCGGCGGCGTACTGCGCGGCTTGTTCCGCTGACTTCTGTGCCTGGTTGGAGGCGGCTGCTGCTTCGTCGGCGGCGTTCTGGGCCGTTGCGGCGGCTTCCGCGGCGCGCCAGGCGTTCTCTTGTGCCTTTGCGGCGATCAGGGAGCCTTCGGCGAGGAGCCGTTGGACCTGGTGGATGTGGGTGGTGGCGAGGGCGTCTTTACGCTGGGCCATGTACTGGCCGGTGCTGACGAACTCGTGGATCAGTTCCGGGGGTCCGGCGAGAGCGATTTTCGCGGCGGCCTGGGTTTCGGGGCCGCCGGTCTCGGCGAGGCGTGCGGTGATGACCCGTTCGTCGGTAAGGCGTGCGCCGTACTGGCCGATGTGCAGGAAGGTGGCGAGGGTTTTGCCGGTTCCGTCGGCGAGTGCGGTCTTGGCGGCCTCGCTGACGCCGGGGCCGCCGGTCTCGGCGAGACGGGCGACGTCGACCCGCATGTCGGTCCGGCCGGCCTCGTACTGGCCGGAGGTGTGGAATGCCGCGATTTGGTCCGGAGTTCCGCCTGCCAGGACGTCGGCGGCGGCGGTGCTGACGGAGGTGTAGGGGCTCTGGGTGCTCAGGACGACGACGCGCTGGCGTACGTCGTAGTAGTCGGCCTCTTTCCAGCGGGTGCGCAGGTAGTCCAGGACGTCTTGGTCTATGCCTGAGAGCGCGCGGGCGGCGGCTTCCTGGTGCCAGGGGCCGAGGAGTTTCATCGCCTGCATGGCGAGCTGGCGGCCCTTGGCGGCGGTGGCCTGGATGTCGACGTCGGGACGTCCCGCTTCCTGGGCCAGCCCGGTCGCGGTGCCGCTCAGGGACAATGCCTCGGCCTGGGTGGCCGCGGAGGCCGAGACCGCTGCTTCGGAGGCGGCTTTCATTGAGCGGGCGCGCTCGATGGCCGCGTCCGTGCGGGTCTGCAGGTCGGCTGTTTCGGTCTCCCGGGCCAGGTCGAAGGTCTCTCTGGCTTTGTTGACCGCGGCACTCGCGGTGTCGGCTGCTGCCTTGGCGCCGTCGGCGTTCTTCTTGGCGACGGCGGCGTAGGTTGCGGCGTTGCCGGCTTGTTCGGCTGCTTCGTCGGCGTAGTCGGCGGCCTTGTCCGCGTGTGCTGCGGCCGAGTTGGCGGCGTCGCGGGCACCATAGGCGGCGGTGGCCCCACGGCGGGCAAGGTCGGCGGGGCGGTCGGCGGCGGCGTCGGCGGCGTTGGCGTGCCGTCGTGCTTCGGCAGCGGCCAGGCGGGCCTCGTCGGAATGCAGTCCGGCGGCATCCGCATAGGCGTTGGCCTCGTCGGCCGCGTCAGCTGCCGCCCGCGCGTTGCCGGAGGCACTCTTCGCCGACTCGGAAGCGACAGCTGCTGCGGCGGAGGCAAGGCCCGCGTTCTCGGCTGCGACCGCCGACCTCTTCGCGGCATCCGCCGCGGCGCGTGCCTGGCTGGCGGCCTGCTTTGCGGCACCGGCGTTGGCCTCGTCGCGGGCGGCCGCGATCGCTGCCTTGTAGGCGCTGTTCGCTGCTTCAGCAGCTGAGGCAGCTGCCGAGGCGGTCTGCGCGGCAGCCAGTGCGGCACGGCGGGCGGCACTGTTGGCCCGACATCGCCGTCCTCTACAACAACGGACAGACCGACGGCCAGTTCCGCACCAGGCTGTGGGTCTTCACCAGCACCGGCACCGCTTTCAACGCACCGACCGTCGCCTGGGACAGCGGCACCATGAGCTGGAACTGGGACCGCAGCAAGCTCACTTCGGGCGACTACAACGGCGACGGCAAAACCCGACATCGGCGTCCTCTACGACTACGGAGCGACGGACAACAAATTCCGCACCAAGCTGTGGGTCTTCACCAGCACCGGCACCACGCTCCAGGCACCGAAGATCGTGTGGGACAGCGATCCCACCAGCTGGAACTGGAACCTGAGCCAGCCCCTCTCCGGAGACGCCAGCGGTGACGGCAAGTCCGACATGGCCATCTTCTACGACTACGGCGCCACCTCCGACGGCCGGACCCGCCAAGGCATGTGGAACCTCACCAGCACCGGCGACACCATGACCAGCCCGCACCGGGACTGGGACAGCACAATCCAGTAACAGCCCCCACAGAACACCTCCGAGTACGTCGATGCCCGGGAGTCGCGCAGGATCACGGCGAGTTCCTGGGCATCGACGTCGTCAGCGATCAGACGCAATGCCGGCCGGCGAGCACTTGCCCGTGGCCGGCCTTGAGGAAGACAGCGGCCGTGCTGGCCACTGCCGGGACGCCGGCCACAGGAAGCATGACGGTTCAGGTGTACACCGGGTCAGGTACGGACCGGGTACGACTGAACTCAGAAACGGCGTTACTGGCCGGTAACCTCCGCCCCGTCCGCAAGGTCTGAACTGCTGAGTGCGCGGTGTCGATGAGGACTGGCTGGGCGGCGGTACCGCTATGTGGTGGAGTCACGCGGACGCTGCCACGAACCTGGCATGGATCACTCAGGCTGGACTGACGGTCGAGCAGGAGGAGTTCGTGCCCGAAGGCGAGGGCGGGCACGCTCTGTTCTGGGCTCAACGTTGATGACCCGTCCCGGTCGATCGCTCAGCCGGCGCACCTGACCGCTCACCCAGATATCGAGACGCCGCCTGGCCGGCTGGGCGATCGCGGATCACATGCGAACCGGTCTCGACGCGATGGTACTGGCCAATATTCTGCGCACCGACGCGGACATCCATCGGCCGTTGCCCGTCGACAGCGAGCTCGCCCAGCTGTCGTTCTGCGACTGCGTCGGCCTGTCCGCGCTGCTGGCCGCTGCCCGTGCCGCAAGGGCCGCCGGCAGCGATCTGCGGCTGTGCGCGGTCCCGCGCGTGCTCGCCCGGCTTCTGCGGCTCACCCACACCGGCAGCGCCTTCACCATCGAGCAACCCGGCGTACGGTGAAGTCATGGCCGGGCGGAGGCGCCTTCGTCCAGCGCCACGGGCAGTTGACCTGTATCAGGCCGGATCCGCAGCGGAGCACTGTCCACGTCGGCCTGCTTGTGCCGGGCGCCGTGCGGTTGCCGGGAACGTCAGCGTGGGGCGCACGATTCCCACTGATCCCCGCGTACGGGTGAGTGCCTGACTGCAGTGCGCGCCTAGCGCTGCGCCCGCTGGACGATGGAACCGTGGCTCCCGGGCCATACGCCCCGGGAGCCACAGGACCAGGCTCGGCTCAGGCGACTGTGATGTTCTCGGCCTGCGGGCCCTTCTGTCCCTGCGTGACGTCGAACGTCACCTTCTGGCCCTCCTGGAGTTCACGGAAGCCCGAGCTGTTGATGTTGGAATAGTGCGCGAAGACGTCCGGGCCCCCGCCGTCCTGCTGGATGAAACCGAAGCCCTTCTCGGCGTTGAACCACTTCACTGTTCCGCTGGCCATGCTCATACCCCTCAGTTGGCAGCGGGCCCGCACCGTGCGGACCCGCAGGTGATCGCCCTGGCCACGCACCGCACAGCGAAACGCCCACGCCAGGGCGCGGGCAGGTAATGCGAACCATGACATCTCATCAGCGACGCTACACGGGGAGACCGGCCACCGCCAGAGAGCTACGATCACCGACGCGGGAAGATCACATCGGCTGCGCGGAGGGGGAATGACGATCTTGACGTGGAAGCGCCGGCGCCCATGGGGCCCGAGTAGATACCAGCCCTGGCACTTGACGTCCTAGCTGTTGCGGGTCAGGACGTTGGTCACGGCGCATAGTGGTGGGCAAGATTGGTGGCGAGGTCGCGGAGGTGAGCCCTGGCTTCGGTGGGGCTATGCACAGTGATGGCACTCCCGAACGGCAGGAGTGCCCGCACGTCCTCCCGATGCAGGAAGCGGATCGTTACCTTGTGGCCGGTGGCGGATTCTTCATGGTCGTCCCGGACGAGCCGTTGGCCAAAGATCCGTTGCGCTCGGTCGATCTGGGTCTGGTCGATGGTGGCGCTGACCTCTATCGCATGATTGTGTTCCCACTGATCAATGAGCGCGGCAGCGACGGTGGCCAGGGTCTGGTTCTCGCGGATCCGTCGTGGCTGGTCGACTTCTTTCCACGTCGTGATCCGTTCGAGTCGGTACATCCGTGGCACTCGGGCACAGTCGGCGACGAGGTACCAGGTGCCGGCCTTGGCGAACAGCCCGTAGGGATCCACGACCAGGTCGCATGGGCATGATTCGCGTGGGCTGTCGTACTCGATCCGTAGCCGGCGACCGCGCCGCACCGGGCCGATCAGCGAAGCCGGAGTCGCGCCGGAAGTAGGGGCCTGGAGCCAGGGACGGCTGTCCACGTGCACCACGTCGGTGAGCGGCAGGAGCTCATGAATTCGGCGTGACTGTGTAGCGCCGATCTTGGAGAGCGCGCGCTGGCTTTCGACGGATGCGTTGAGCTCCGCACGCTGCTTCTCATCCAGTCCGGTGAGCGACAGGTGATCACGCTCGCCCGGTGTGAGTCGCGTGAGGTCGAGTCCGGACCCGGGCAGCATGGTCACGCCTCCGAGGCGGCCCCGGTGTGCGGCCACCGGTAGACCGGCGTCGCGGAGCCAGTTCAGGTCCCGGGTGATGGTTCGAAGGGACACCCCGAGCGCTGAGGCAAGTTCCTGTGTGGTCACGGCATCCCTCGATTTGAGGAGCAGCATCAGGGAGAAGAAGCGATCTGGGGTCACACACCGATCTTTTCAGGAATTGCGACACGATGCGGCGCATATCCCCGTCAGGCTGGCGGATGCGTACCTACGACCTGCCTGTTCGCCGAGTGGGTGCGCGCACGCACCCCGATCCAGAAAGGCGCCCGCGATGAGTGCCAACACGACCGACGCCGAATCACCGGTGGCGTACCACCCAGGGTCTGCCGAGTACGACGAGCACCGTGCCGGCTTCCAGTTGCAGGAGCAACATCAGCCAGCCCACGTGGTGGCGGCACGGACCGCCGGCGACGTCGTGGCAGCCGTCCGGCACGCCGCGGAGTCATGTATGCCGATCGCGGTCCAGGCCACGGGACATGGACTCGCCAACCCGCTCGCCGGTGAAGGTGTGTTGGTGTCGACGCGAAGGATGAACAGCGTCGATGTCGACCCCGGTGCCGGCACCGCATGGGTGGGCGCTGGAGCGCGGTGGCGCGACGTGATCGAGGCCGCCGCACGCTACGATCTGGCACCGCTGTCTGGGAGCATGCCCGGTGTCGGCGCTGTCTCCTACACGCTCGGCGGCGGCATCGGGCTGATGGCTCGTCGCTACGGCTTCGCCGCGGACCATGTCACGCGCTTGGAGCTGGTCAGCGTCGACGGCTCCCTGCTGACGGTTTCGGAACACGAGGAGCCGGACCTGTTCTGGGCGCTCCGCGGCGGTGGCGGGAGCTTCGGCATCGTGACCGCGCTGGAGATGGCCTTGATGCCGGTCGCCAGGCTGGTCGGGGGCGGTCTGATGTTCGACCTGGGCGAGACGCCGGAGGTGGTCTCAACCTGGTTGCATTGGACGGCGGCAATGCCCTCGGAGATGAACTCGGCGATGACCACGCTTGAAGTTTCTAAGCGGCACATGGCCCATGTCCAGATCGCCTACCTGGGTTCGGCTGCGGAGGCAGACGAGTTGGTGGCCCCATTGCGGGCGTTGAAACCTGCATACGACGGTCTGCAGGAGATCCCGTACCGGCGGTCCGACACCGTCTTCAGCGAACCGAATCAGCCGCATGCGTATGTCGCCGACAATGTCTTGTTGCGGGCGATCGACGAGGAACGCCTCCGCGACGCCATCGCCGCGTCGGCGCCAGGCCGGTCGGTTGGCTCCATCATTTCGGTTCGCCATCTCGGTGGGGCGCTGTCCACTCCGCCGAGGGTGCCGAACGCAGTCAGCCACCGCGAAGCGATGTACCTGCTGTGTGTAGTAAATGTGGTAGCCCCGACAACCAAGTCGAACGCGGCAAGTGCGCGGGCGCTGCAGGATGAACTGTTGGCCAGCTGGTCCGGGACTGCCGTAGGCAGCTCGCCGAACTTCACTCACGGACGATCCGACCAACGCGCCGCCGCAGAACTGTTCGACGCCGAGCGTCGTGACCGATTGCTGCAGTTGGCCCGTAAGTACGACCCCGCCGGACTGTTGCACCCCAGCTTCGTCATCGCCTGAGCACCTCCTACGAAGGGTTGACCGATGCGTCTGGTCCGTGCTCAGCTTGCCAAGCATCGAGTGTGGATCGCTGGTGTGACCGTCTTCCAGTTGGTCAGCGTCGCCGCCACCTTGTATCTGCCGACGATCAATGCGGATCTGATCGATAACGGCCTACTGCGCACGGACGTCGGGCACATCTGGACGGCCGGCGGGTGCATGGTGGTCGTCAGTATCGTCCAGCTGCTGGCAGCGGTGATCTTGTCCTATGCTGGAACGCGCGCAGCCACAAACGCTGCGCACGACCTGCGGTCAGACGTCTACGGCAAGATCGCTACGTTCTCCAGCCGGAAACATCAGGACTTCGGCACGCCGACGCTGGTCACTCGCAGCACCGACGACGTGCAGCAGATTCAGGCGCTCCTGCTCACCTTCGGCACAGTGGTGGTCGCCGCACCGATCACGATGCTGGGCGGGGCCTATATGGCGTTGCATGCAGATGCTGGCCTGTCCTTCCTGATCGTCGTGGCAGTTGTCGTACTGGGTGCGGCGTTGGCGGTGATCCTTCGCTGGATGACACGGGTGTCGCGCCGGATGCAGGACCGCCTGGATGCGATCAATCGGGTCATGCGCGAGCAGTTGATGGGTCTCACGGTGATTCGCGCGTTCACCCGCGAGCGCTTCGAGGCCGAGCGGTTCGGGCAGGAGAACAACGAGCTGGCGGTGGCAACCCGGTCGATGGGGCGGCTGAGTGGGACGTTTGTTCCGGCCGTCGTGCTGATCACTAATCTGTCGATCGTGGCCGTGGTGTGGTTCGGTGGCCACCGGGTCGAGTCGGGACATCTGCTGATCGGCGGTCTGACCGTCTACGTCACTTACCTGGGCCTGATCCTGGGGGCAGCCATGATGCCCGCCTCGGGGGTGATGATGTTGCCAAGGGTGATGGTCGCAGCGGAACGTATTCAGGCGATGCTCAACTCCACCCCTATGTTCCGGCCATCGGGCGTACCCGCCAGCTCGTTCCCGATCCGCGGTGAGTTGGAGTGCGCGGCGTTGCGCTGCGGTACCCAGGCGCCGATGCTGACGTCCTGTCCGGCACCGACCTACGGGTTGAGCCCGGCGACACGGTGGCGATCATCGGATCGATGGGTGCTGGCAAGACGAACCTACTGTCGATCGTCGCGAGACTTCAGGACGCAACATCCGGATCTGTCCGGCTGGACGACGTTGATCTGCGCACCATCGAGCCC
Source organism: Streptomyces sp. NPDC056161 (assembly GCF_042268025.1). Classification (NCBI taxonomy): domain Bacteria; kingdom Bacillati; phylum Actinomycetota; class Actinomycetes; order Kitasatosporales; family Streptomycetaceae; genus Streptomyces; species Streptomyces sp. NPDC056161. The sequence continues at coordinate 8,781 of NZ_JBHJUV010000097.1, read as the reverse complement.
ACGGGTCTGCTGCAGGTTTGGGTGACAGGTTCGGTCACGCGGCCTGGAGGGCCGGTGTGGTCATGACGGTCTCGAATTCGATGGGGGTCACCCGGCTGAGTGAGGCTTGTCTGCGGCGTCGGTGGTAGGTCCGCTCGAACCAGGTCACGATCGCGATCCGGAGTTCTTCGCGGGTGGCCCAGACACGGCGGTCGAGGACGTTCTTCTGCAGCAGGCTGAAGAAGGACTCCATGGCCGCGTTGTCGCCGGCAGCTCCGACCCTCCCTATTGATCCGGCCATCCGGTGGCGGTCGAGCGCCCGGACGAACTTCCGGGAGCGGAACTGCGATCCGCGATCGCTGTGCAGAATGCAGCCGTCGACGTCTCCACGCCGGGCCACGGCGTTGTCCAGGGCGGTCACGGCCAGGCGGGACTTCATCCGCTCGTCGATGGAGTAGCCCACGATCCTGTTGCTGAAGGCGTCCTTGACCGCGCAGAGATAGAGCTTGCCTTCGCCGGTGGCGTGCTCGGTGATGTCGGCGAGCCACAGCCGGTTCGCACAGGTCGCGGTGAAGTCACGGCGTACGAGGTCGTCGTGCACCGGCGGGCCGGCCTTCTTGCCCTTGCCGCGCTTCTTGCCGAACACGCTCCACCAGCGGTTGTCCCGGCAGATCCGCCGTGCAGTCCGGTCCGCCATCACGGCCCCGGCGCCGCGCGCTTCGTCGGCCAGGAAGCGGTAACCGGGCTCCGGGTCGTCACGGTGCGCGTCGAACAGGGCGTTCGCGCGATACGCCTCCTCCAGCATGGCGTCGGTCACCGGCTGGTCCAGCCAGCGGTAGTAAGGCTGGCGGGCCAGCTTCAGGACCCTGCACGTGACCGTGACGGGTACCCCGCCCGTGGCCAGCTCCTTCACGAGCGGGTAGATCCTTTTCCCGGCAGATGCGCCTGCGACAAGTGGGCCGCGGCCCGGCGCAGGACCTCGCTCTCCTGCTCCAGCAGCTTGATCCGCCGACGCGCCTCCCGTAGTTCCGCGTTGTCCTGGCTGGTCGTTCCGGGTTTCACGCCGTCGTCGATGTCCGCGCGACGCATCCATTTCCACAGCGTCATCGCGTGCACTCCGAAGTCGGCGGCCACCTGCTCGACCGTCACACCCGGACCGCGGTTCCTCGCGACCCGCACGACGTCCTCGCGGAACTCTTCCGGATAAGGCTTGGGCACAGCGACATCCTTCCCACCCGCCCCACAGGGCAAGCCAGTTCAGATGTCACCCGATCGTGCAGCAGATCCGGGGCCTACTCGTGGTCTGTGCAGAGGTGGGTAGTCAGGGCCACACATGCCCACTCCTCCCAGGCGTCGGGGGACCAGCCCCGGTCGCGGACGAAGATCAGGTATAGCTCCGGACTGAGCAGCCCGTACAGCAGGTCGGCTGCGCGGGCGGTATCGACGTCGGGGCGGGCGTCGGGCTTGGAGGTCAGTGCCTTCGCTGCGGCGTGCTGGACGGTATAGCGCGGGTCGGGGCCGGCGGGCCACTGCGCGGCGATCTCCGGGTCCGTGGCCGCCGCGGCCGCGATCAGCGGAATGATCGGGGCGACACGGCCGAGGATGTCGCGTACTCCCCGCACGTGGGCGCGTAGTTGCCCGGCCGCAGTGGGCTCGGCGCACGCGGCGTGGAACCAGTCGCGGTCCATCGTGGCGACCGGTTCGGCGTCGCCCGCAATGGACGTGTCGACGACGTCCTTGAACAGCGCGCGCTTGTTTCGGAACACGAAGTACACGGTCTGGACGGCCACGCCCGCGCGATCCGCGACCTCCTGAAGGCTTGTCGCACCGTACCCCTGCGCGACGAACAGGTCCCGCGCTGCCGCGACGATGTTTGCGCGGGTGCGCCGCGAGCGCTCGGCCCGCTTGTCGGGGCGCTTGGCGTTCTGTCCGTCGGATCCCTTGACCGCATCCATGTCGAGAGTCTATCTCTAGAGTCATTCACTAGAGTTGAACTCTAGATTCTTGGAGGGGTAGCGATGAATATGACTCGAACAGCTGCGGAGCTCGACCAAGAGGCGGCTGTGCGCCGCGTGCTGGAGGACTTCTACCGGGACGGCAAGCCGCCGTGGGACAGCGGCGTCACGCCGCCCGAGCTGGTGGCCCTGATAGAGGGGCCCGGCGCGCGGATGCCAGGCCAGGTCCTCGAACTCGGCTGCGGCACCGGAACCAACGCGGTGTATCTGGCTCGGCACGGCTGGCGGGTGGCGGCCGTCGACCTGGTCGACCGGGCGGTCCGGCAGGCGAGGGAGAAGGCCGCCGCTGCCGGAGCGGACGTCACGGTGCTGTGCGGGGACGCCACCCGGCTCGACGAGGTGGGCGTGCACGGCCCGTACGATCTGTTCTTCGACCTGAGCTGCTATTGCGGGATTCCGCCGCACCGCCGCGACGCCTACGCCGCCGGCCTCACCAAGCGTGCCGCCCCCGGTGCACGACTGCTGATGTTCGGGTACGGGCCCGGGGCGTTTGACGACTCGTGGTCCGGCGTCACTGCGGACGAACTCCGCGCCAGGTTCGCTGGGTGGCAGCTGGCCGACGTGACGCCCGGCACGAACCCGGTCCCGACGTTCTGGTTCACGCTGCACCGTGCCGCCGCCGCAACATGAGCTCAGCCACACCGGGCATCTTCGGGCACCGGACATCGCGCGTGGTCGTTCGCACAACCGAACGACTCGCTGGCACCGAGGACCCCGAACACCGTCAGCTTCTCCGGCACTTCGTCACCTGGCACCAGATGCGGCGTCTGCGGGCAAAGGCGGAAAAGGCACCGCTGGGACGCTCCCGGACCAACCACACCAAGCAGGAAGTCACCCAGGCCGGTGCCTTCCTCGCATGGCTCGCCGGCCAAGGCCGCGCCATCGCGCAGTGAGCTGCCCCGAGTTTCGTAGAGTCCGGTGATCTTGCTTCATGCGGACTGAGGCGCTTGCTCGTCGCCCCGCCGGAAGGTTGCCTCGTGCTCGGCAGGCGGCACGTAGTCGAGAGCGGAGTGGAGGCGCTCCTCGTTGTACCAGGCGATCCATTGGAAGATGGCCCGTTCTGCCTGGTCGACGTCTTTCCAGGGGTCCTGCATCTCGATCAGCTCGGCCTTGAAGGTGTCGTTCAGGGCCTCGGCCATCGCGTTGTCATAGCTGTCCGCGACCGAACCGACGGAGGCTGAGGCGCCGATGTCGGCGAGCCGGCCGGTATACCGAATTGATACGTATTGCGACCCGCGGTCGCTGTGGTGAATGAGGCCGGAGTCCTTCTTGATCCTCCGTCTCCACAGTGCCATCTCCAGGGCGTCCAGAGGGAGTTCGGTCCGCATGTGGTTCGCGGCCTGCCAGCCGCCGATCATCCGGGAGTACACGTCCAGGACGAACGCCACGTATGCCCAGCCGGACCAGGTACGGCATACGTCATGTCGGCGACCCACAGTTGGTCGGGCCGGCTCGCGGTGAAGTCACGGTCGACCAGGTCTGGCGGACGGGGCGCCGACGGTTCGGGAACCGTGGTGCGCCGCCGCCGGCCACGGATGACACCCTTCAGGCCCAGCTCGGCCATCAGGCGCTCGACGGTGCAGCGGGCCACCTCGTGGCCCTTGCGCCGAAGCGCGCGGGTGATCCGACGGGCCCCATACGTGCCGCCCGAGGTGGCGTGAGCCTCCTTGATCAGCGGCATCAGTACCTCGTCACGGAGCCGGCGGGCCGACTTCGGCCGCCCCGAGGCCCATGTCGCACAGGTGGTCGATCACCTGCTCGGCCTCGTCCGGGGACGGTCGATCTCCTGGGCAAAAAACACCGAGGCGGCTTTGAGGATCTCGTTCGCCCGCCTCAACTCCGCTACCTCTTTGCGGAGTTGTCTGAGCTCGTCCTGCTCGGCGGTGGTCAGCCGGTCGTCACGCTCGCCGCGGTCGGCCTCCGCCTGGCGGACCCAGCCGCGCAGGGCCTCCTTGTGGATGCCCAGGTCCTTCGCGACGTGCGCGATGGGGCGGCCGGTGGCGCGGACCTCACGGATCGCGCGCTCGCGGAGCTCGTCGGGGTATTTACGGGGTGCTGCCGTGGTACTGGTGGGTCTCCTTCGCCAGGACCGTAACCCTGGCATCAGGAATTCCACAAATCTCAGTACAGCTCACTTCGAAGAGATCAAGGTCCTCGGCTTCACGGGCTGCCTGAACCTCCTACACAAGTACATCAACCAGGGCCGTGCGGACGCCGACCGCAGCCACATCTCCCCGTGCAGGCTCGCCCGGATGCTGCTGGCCAGGCCCGACAACCTCAAGGCCGAGCAACACGAGCTCCTGGCCAAGCTCACCGCCGCATACCCCGAGATGACTCAACTGGCTGCCGGTATAGAGGTCTTCGCCCCGCTCCTTGTGCCTCACGTCGACAATGCTGACGCGCTCACGCGCTGGGCCGCCCAGGTCCGCGGCGCCAATCTGCCCCACCTGCATGCCTTCGCCCGAGGTCTGGAACGAGACCGCGACGCCGTAAACGCCGCCCTCACGTTTTCGTACAGCAACGGTCCTACCGAGGGGGTCAACACGAAGACCAAGCGGATCGCGCGCCAGATACACGGACGAACAGGCTTCACGCTGCTTCGCCACCGCATCCTCCTCGGATAACAGCACGCTACATCACCACCGAATGTGAGACAGGCCCGAATGTTGTGAGACAGGCCCAGACCGTACACACCCGGACGGCCGATGTACGGGAGCAGCGAGACGTGGACAACGAGGACTTTGTCACGCCCCACCTCGTGATGGACCTGGCGGACGGTCTCCAAGAACGGCAGCGACTCGCTGTCGCCGACTGTGCCGCCGACCTCAGTGATCACGACGTCGACGTCGTCGGTCGCCATCCGACGGGCCGCCTTGAGGTGTTCTTCCTCGGTGGCGGTGAAGCACTCCTTCTCGATGACTCCGATTTTCAGCCATCGGGTGACCATTTCCGTTGCGGGAAAGGTTCCCAGCAGCACGACGAGGTGAGCGTGATCGATGCGGTCGAATGCCGCTGCCAGGTCCGCGTCCAGTACCCACTTCCGCTTCGGGATCTTCCCGTGCGCGACCGTGAATATCGCTTGGATCGCGTCCTGGCATCCCCTGCCCGGTCTGAAGCCGTAGGATTTCGGCTCGAATCGGGCTTCCCATTCGGGTTCCAGTGCATTGACTGCCTTGGCTTGCAGGACTCTGTCGATGATGACGGGAATCCCGAGGGGGCGCCGCTTTCCGTTGCTCCTCAGAATGTAAACACGCCGGGCGGGCTTGGGCTTCCACGGAGTTGAGCTGTGCTGGACCCAGGTGGCCAGCTCGGCCTTTTCCGGGTTGGTGAGCACGACCCTGCCGTCGATGCCCGCCGTCCGGCGGCCAGCGTTGATCTCCGTCACCCGTCGCACACTGACCAGCGTGTTACTGCGGCTGCGGAGCATCAGTTTCTGCACATTGCGGACCCTCTTCAGGTCCCCTGCCTGCGATGCCGCGAAGATGGGCTGGCGCAGACGACATACGTTCTTCTCGGCGGCATCCCAGTCGATCGCATGCCAGTCGAGTAACTCGTCTTCGGGTCCGTTCACCGGGCCGTTCGGCGGCACGGCGGCTAAGTGTCCTTCAGTTCCGTCGTCCTTGTCATCGTTCTCTTGCAGGCTCACCTGACCCACGTCAGCACCCTTTCGGGCCGGGTCACCTGGACCCTGTCGCCAGTTATACGGGACGGCTGGCGGAGTGACCAGCTATTGTGTCCCGGTTTCCTGTTGCCTTTCGGCCACCGGCGTTCGCTTCTTGGGTCATCCTGTTCCCGCCGGGGAATTAAGCTTTCCTTGCGGTCGGCCTACCCGTTGCGTGATAACGACAGGACCCCTGCGGGGTTTTCACGTTCTGCATGAGTGAGATGCGAGTGGGGTGGTTGCCCTCTCTACCCCGGGACGGCGGTGTTCTCCCGGCTGGCTGCTTCTCTCCGGCCGGCGCCTGCCGCTTCTCAGCGGCCAGTCCTGTACCCCGCTGGAACGTCCCATCGGCGGGGTTAGAGGTTACGAGGCATAGCCAAGGGTTCATTTGCAGTCGGGTAGGCCGCCGGCGAGGTACCTGCTGAGCAGGTCCTTTTCCAACGGCCCCCCGCCGAACGGTACGTGCGACTTTCATCGCATACCGCTCTCCAGTGACTACTTCAGGGGAACGACTGCGAGCCGCCCGGCATGCGTACTCTCATGACAGGGGCGGCAGACCACGAGGGTCTTCCGGCGCCGTTTTGCCATGGTCTTGATCCATGCGGGCTTTTCTCTGCGTCCTGGCTTGTTCAGGTCTGCGAGCTTGCGGATGTGGTGGACCTCCAATCTCCTGGCAGATCCGCATAGTTCACAGCTCCCGGCAAGGAGCCTGTGGATTAGCTCATTTCCTTGCGTTGTCGCCAAGACGGGCGCCCGGTCAACGGGCTTCGCCTCTACTTTCCGCTTCAGCGGGATTCCTCCGAACCACGCGACCAGCGGCTCCTTCCCTTCGCCACGTTCAACCACTGTGCGGAAACACACTCTCGGCCCTTCGTCGGTCTGCATAACGGCCTTGTACTTACGGGCCGTCGCGGAAACCGTGGCGCGGTGCTTGGAAGCCAGGGTCTTCAATAGCGAGGTTTCCATGACCCACCGCAGTCTGCCAAGGCGGTAGACGTTGGAGGCCAGAAGGTAGTACTGGACCACACCTCGATACTCGGCCTGGTATTTGCTGATGATCGTGAAGTCTTGATCGTTCAGCATCTGAGGCCGATGTGCGGGTTCACCCCGCCGCATGTACAAGGAGCTTCTTCGCGTGATCGCTTCCTCGGGGACACGCAGCCCGACGACACCGTTGACCGATCTCCGACCACGGGTGATTCGGTCATTGCTGTGCTGAACCACGATGTCATATCCGAGGAACCGGGCCTTCTCTGTTCGAGCATGGGTGATCAGAGTCTTTTCCTCGGAGAGCTCCAGCTTCAGTTCCGAGCGCAGGAACTCGCCAAGCGACTCCTTGATCTCCACGGCCTCGGATTTGGGGCCGCTGAAACCGAGCAGAATATCGTCTGCGTACCGGACGTAACGCAACCTGCGGTAGTCAGGGTCATTCGGATCCTGACTGGGCAATGCGCGGCGCACCTGTGACAGCGCACGTACCGACTTCTTGTCCCCGCGTTTCCGCGCTCGCAGGAGTGCGTTCTCGGCCCTCTTGTACTCAGGGTTGGTCCTCCGTAGACGACCTCGGTTGTATTGCGAAAGTAGCTGAGATTCGACGAACTGATCGAGTCGGTCAAGGTAGATGTTGGAAAGCATGGGGCTTGCTACCCCTCCTTGCGGCGCACCGCTCAGAGTGGCGTGCCACCTCCAGTCCTCCAGATACCCCGCCGTGAGCATGTTGCTCACCAGCCGAAGGAACCGGCCGTCGTGGACCTTCTCACCCAAAATCTCGATCATGACCTGATGGTCAAGTCGATCGAAACATTGGGTAATGTCGCCCTCGATAAACCAGGTAACACCTTGCCACGTATCTGCTATCTCACGCAGCGCGGTATGGCACCCTCGGCCACTCCTGAACCCGTGTGAACGGTCGGAGAACTGAACGTCGTAGTACGCGTCGAGCAGCATGCGCACCACCTCAGCCAGCAACTTATCCGACCATCCGGGCAGTCCTAATGGCCTCCGTTTCCCGTTCTGCTTGGGAATATACGTCCGCCGGACGGGAGCCCACCGGTACCGCTCGGACCGAACGATATTGATGATGCTCTCGATTTTTTCTAAGGACATTCCGTCCACGGTCTCTCCCGTGACGCCCGGAGTCATCGCACCCGCATTTGAGTACAACTTCCGGTAGGCCAGTAGGTAGAGCTCAGGATTGAACAGTTGTCTATACAGCCGTTCCAGCGGCAGACCCTTCCTGCCGCGCTCACAAATGACCTCTAAGACGGTTTCGGCGTTCTGCATTACGCATCCCTCATGCGTCCGGAAGGTCCTGCCACCTGCGCCACTTTGCCCTGTGTCCGGCTTTCCCGGACTCCCCGGCAGGTCGTTACTCCTGCGACTACTATTGGCGCTCCGTCACCATGGGGCTCGCACCCTTTAGGTGATCCCGCGGTACGTCTCTGCTGTACGTCCGAGCGCGACTTAGGCAACCCACTCATCTCCTTGACTACCCTCACTGGGCATCACCCGCCCCACGGAAGTTGCATCAGCAGGCGAACGATACTGACGCATGGAGCGGCACCGGTTACAGGCGTCTTTCCGGTGGGCGCGGACATTCACCGATCGGAGATTAGGTTTCAAGCAGTCTAGCTTTTGCCTTATCGCACGGGCCCCGCAGCGCCCCGCTTCGACGTCTTCGCGCGGTCGCTGCTTTCCTGACATGCTACTGTCCCCTTCGTCTTTCGATTCCAGGTTAGCCATTGGACCCAGGAACATTCTTCCAAGTTCTTCCCGATTGAATCGGGGATACAACAGAGCGCCTCACGGCGCACTTCACCCGTCCACTCTTCCCCTTGCCTGTAACCCCCAGATGGAACAGAAGTCCTTGGGCTTTTCCTCCGGGCTTCGCACCCTCCCGTTACCAGGAACGCACGCCGGGGCGCGGACAGGCCCTGAACACTGGCCTGGAACTACACTTTCCTCAACGGAACCTCCTCTCGGTGAGTTCATTCAGCTCAAGCAGCCTCGTGTCGCACGAAGCACTCCTCCACCGCCCACCTCGCTGCGGCAACTTTGACCAGGTCTTTCAGCCGCGAGGAGGCCGGTCCGTAGCAGACGTAGTAGGCGATCTCGGTGGGGTCGCTG
>NZ_JBHJUV010000096.1:0-21166 GCF_042268025.1 Streptomyces sp. NPDC056161 | reverse complement strand
CCCGGCCCCGGCGTGGTTGCGCCGGTTTGGCCGGGGGCAACCATTTGGGGAATTATGGTCCCCACCACCGGCTCCCGGGGCACTCTCCCGGTGCCCCCCGCCCGACCCGGTTCCCGGGTCGGCCGTCGGCGTTTGTCAACCGTGGTTGACAGGCCCGTCATGTCAACGTAGATTGACATCATGACCGAAGCAACCAATCTCGCCGAGCGCGCGGGGGACCGCGACCCGCGGGTCGGGCTGCGGGCCGTCGTCGCCCTGCGCAGGCTGCTGGAGCAGCTGGAGGCCGTGCAGGTGCGCAACGCGCGCAATCAGGGCTGGTCGTGGCAGGAGATCGCCACCGAACTCGGGGTCAGCAGACAGGCCGTGCACAAGAAGTACGGGAGGCAGTGATGTTCGAACGGTTCACCAGGCATGCCCGCGACGTGGTCCAGGGCGCCGTGGAGCACGGCAGGCGTGAGGGGGCACGGACCATCGAGGCCGACCACCTGCTGCTCGCCCTGCTCGACCGTGAGGGGAGCCGGGGCTCCTTCGCCCTGGCCGCGCTGGGGCTCGCCGACCGCAGGGAAGCCATACGGAGCGGGCTGGCCGAGGCCCGGCGGCGGGGCGGACTCACCCGGGCGGACGCCGACGCGCTGGCCGGACTCGGAATCGACGTCTCCGAGATCGTCCACCGGGTCGAGGAGGCGCACGGCGTCGGAGCGATGTCCGGCGACCGCGCGGACCGGGGGTGGTGGTCGTCGGGCCATCGCCCGTTCAGCCGGAGTGCCAAGGACGTCCTGGTACGAGCGCTGCGCACCGCCGTGAGCCATCGGGACCTCCCCCACGCTCGCATCCGCTTGCGCGGAGGGACCCCCGCCATCGGCGACGAGCACATCCTCATCGCGCTGACGGTCTGCCCCGGAACGCCCGCCGAGATCCTCGCCGACCACGGGGTGACGTACGAGTCCCTGACCCGCGTGTTGTACGGCGACGGGGAGGCCAAGGCGGGCTGACGGACCCCGTCGCTTCCTGGGGGCGGCCCTCCGGCCCCAGGACCCGCCCCTTGCCCCTGCCCCGGCGCCGACGCGGCCGGGGCGCGGGGGTGTGTCGTGCGGTCAGGGGCACAGGGTGCGTGGTGCGGTCAGGGGCAGAGGGTGCGTGGTGCCGTCAGGGGTGGGGGTGGCGGAGGATCACCCCGATGTGGGCCGCCGCCGTCGACAGATGGCGGCGCGCGTCCCGCAACTGGTCGACGGTGACGCCGTGGTCGCGGGCCGCGTCCCGGATGTCGTCGCGGAAGCGGTCGAGGAGGCGGTCCAGATCACGGGCCGGGTCGCCGCTGGAGTCCTCCTCGGCCCAGGAAGGGGCATAGTCGGCCGGGAAGTCCTCCGGGGTCTGTTCGTACTCCGGGGTGGGCGCGGGCTGGTGGGGCCCGGTCTTCGGTCCCGCGTCCGCGTGCGCTCCCGTGTCCGTGCCGGACCGGCCGAAACCGAAGTCCTTGCCGAACTCCTTCCCGAAGTCCTTCCCGAACTCGCCGAACTCCTTGGCGAGTTCGCTCAGTCCCTCACGCATCCCCGTGGGCCAGTCGCCCCGCCCGAAGTGGTCCTGCACCCGCTCCTGGACCCGCCGGGCGATCCGCTGCATCTCCTCCTGGGCCTGCACCCGCGCCCGGGCCTGGGCCTCCTGGGCCTGACGCCGTGCCCGCTGGGCCTCCTCGCGGGCCCGGCGGCTCTCGTCCTTGGCCCGCCTGGCCTGCTCCTTCCATTCCTGCTTGGCGCGGCGCATCTCCTCCTTGGCGGCGCGCCAGGACTCCTTGTCGCCCAGGTCGCCGTACTCCCCGAAGGGGGGCTGGTCGGCGGCTCGGGTGCCGGTGCCGCGCCGGGCCTCGGAGGCGGCGGCCCGCATCTCGCGCCGCAGGTCACCCGCCGCGCCGCGCACGTCCGCCCGGATCTCGGCGGCGAGTTCCGCGACCGACTCGCGGATCTCCAGCTCCAGATCGGCCAGTTCCCCGCTGCGGTCGGCCAGTTCGGCACGGCCCGCGTCCGTGATGGCGTACACCTTCCGGCCGCCCTCGGTGGTGTGGGTGACCAGGCCCTCGGCCTCCAGCTTGGCCAGCCGGGGGTAGACGGTGCCCGCCGACGGCGCGTACAGCCCCTGGAAGCGCTCCTCCAGGAGGCGGATCACCTCGTAGCCGTGGCGCGGGGCCTCGTCGAGCAGCTTGAGGAGGTAGAGGCGGAGGCGGCCGTGGGCGAAGACGGGAGGCATGTCAGAGCACCTTCTTGTCGGTCGTGCCGTCGGCCCGGGCGCTCGTCGCGTCGGCTGCCGGGCCGGAAGCGGAATTGTCCCCCGACGTGTGCCGGGACGCGGCCGGATCCGGCCCGCCATCGTCCCGGGCGACGTCCTCGTCCTCCTTCGGTGGGCGGCGCAGCAGGGCGATCGAACCGGAGACCGTGGTGGCACGGAGCTTGCCGGTGCCCGCGCCGAGCCGGCCGGTGATCTTGTGGGCGCCCCATTGGCCGTGCACCCGCAGGTCGTCGAAGGCGTTGGAGATCGAGCCGCTGGCCGTGTTCGCCTCCACCTCCGAGTCCGCCGGGTGCGGCAGCCGGATGGCGATCTCGCCGGAGACACTGGTCAGCCGGACATCGGTGGGGCCGTCCGGATCGAGGTCGACGATCATCGATCCGCTGACCGAGTCGGCGTGCACGGAGGAGCCCGCGCCCTCGACGACGGTCAGGTCGCCCGAGACGGAGTTGAAGCGCAGGTCGCCCGTGACGGCCTGGGCGTCGAGGCTGCCGGACACCGTGTCCGCCCGGACCGGGCCGGAGAGGGCGACGAGTGTCGTGTCACCGGTGACGCCCTTGACCACCGAGGTGCCGCTGATGCCCGAGACCACGGCGCCGGCGCCGACCACGCCCACCTCCACGCGGGTCCGCGCGGGGACGGCGAGGGAGACGACCGCGCTGCGCCGCCAGCCCTTGCGGTCCAGCCATTTGAGGAAGCCCTTCCAGGGCAGGTCCTCGTACGCCACCGTGAGGCTGCCGTTCTCCTGGGTGACCACCAGGGGCGGGCCCTCGATCTGCGAGACCTGGAGCCGGGCGGAACCCTCGTCCGTGCCCACGACGTTGACTGTTCCGTTGACGACGCGCACGTGCAGTTCGCGCACGGGGTCGTCGAAGACGAGCTGCGTGGGCTCTGCGACGGACCACTCGGACATGGTGCTGACCTCCTCGACGGCGGACGCGACGCGCCATATCGCGTCTCCCCTCAAACACGATATATCGTGGCCGCGCAAAGTCAAGACACTCGTTCGCCGGGCCACCCATGGGTCGTCGGGGCGCGCTCGGGTAGGGCTTGCGCCGTCGGCCCGGTGGGGACCGGAACGGTGCGCGCCGGACCGAGGGAGCGAGATGGTGTGAGGCGGCGTGAGATGGCGTGAGGTGGAGTGAGGCGGCGCGAGGTGGTCCCGGCCGGGGCCGACGCGGTGGAGGGCGACCGCCTCGGACCCGTGCCCGCGCGCCGACGCGGCCACGGCGGGCCGGACGCGGCCACGGCGGGCGGGAGGGGGCCGGGCATCGCGCGGGGCGTGCGGGGCGTGCGGGGCGTACGACGGCGCGGCACCGGCGGGCGCACGGGGAGTGCGAGGAGGCGGGGGAGCGCGGGGTGGACAGCCCCGGGAGATGGGGCAGCACCGGGAGACGGGGTCGGGCGTACGAGCCGGGCGGCCGGTCGACGCGGCGGGCGGCGGACGCCACCGGTGCCGCGCCCGCCGCAGAGGGACCCGAGTGCGGACCGCCGGAGACCTACCGGTCCGCTCCGCTCATCCCGTTCGTCCCGCTCGTCTCATTCATCGTGTTTGTCGCACCCGTCCTGACCGGCCTATTCGTCGTCCTCGTCGTCCAGTCGTGCCAGCCAGGTGGCCAGGCGCTCCACGGGCACCTCGAAGTCGGGGTTCAGGTCGACGAAGGTCCGCAACTGCTCGGCGAGCCACTCGAAGGTGATCTGCTCCTCGCCGCGCCGCTTGTCCAGTTCCTCGATGCCGCGGTCGGTGAAGTACATGGTGGGCTCTCCTGCGTGGTCACGTGTGCGTGCTGGCTCCCTACCAGCCTAGGCCGCCGGGCAGAGGGCAGGGCGCGCACGTCAGGGACGCAGGGCGAGGCCGGAAAGCCCCCATGGCACGCGGTACGCCGCGCCCGAGGGGTTGGGGTTTCGAGTGAGGGGAAGGAGTCTTTCCCCGTGTGGACTCGGGGGAACGGGGGAAACAGCATGGCTCGGGAAGTGACGCGGGTAGCGCGCATCGAACTGCCGGACGGTACGCCGGTCTGGGCCCGGATATCAGGGGCCGAGGAACTGGCCGCGCCGTCGGGCGAGTTGTCGTACACGGACACCGGGTTCGCGGAACGGGTGGAGGCGGGTGTGGAGAGCCTGCACTCGCTGGTGACCGGTGTCGCGCGGTCGCTGGCCGGTCCGCTGCGCGCGGTGCGGCCGGACGAGGTGAGCGTCCAGTTCGGCATCGAACTGACCGCGAAGGCCGGCAAGGTCGTGGGACTGCTGGCGGACGGCGAGGCGAAGGCCGCCGTCACGGTGACCCTGACGTGGACCGGCGACGGCCCGCCGGACCCCACGACGGAGCACAGCCGCGACCCGGCACCGCCGAGCGGCACTCCCCAGGACCCGACGGCCGGCGACCCGGCCCCGGGCGATGCCGGAAGCGGCCGTTCCGTCCCGCCGGATCCCGCGCGTGGTGCCTCGGAGCCGCGGGCCTCGGCGGCCGGCGGCCCGGTCCCGCAGGATCCGCCGCCCCCGGCCTTTCCCGCACCCGCTCCCGTCAATCACCCCGACCCGGGTGCGTTCACCGGCGGCCTGTTGCACGGGGGCGCTCGTGGGCCGGTCGGTGGGGGCGGGGTATGAGCGGGCGGCACGACTGGGGCGCATCGGGCGGGTCCCATGCCGCCCACCATGCGCTGCGTGAACTCGTCATCGCGGCCACCGTGCGCATTCATCGCGCGTCTGTCGGGTATGACCTCGACGAACCCGGCACCTTCCTCGGCAGCGGTTTCTTCATCGCCCCGAACTGGGTTCTCACCTGCGCGCACGTGGTACACGGCCAGGAGGGAGGCGAAGTGACGGTGGTGTACGAGAGCGGGCCGGGGGAGGGTCCCTCCGCCGTTCCCGGGCGGGTGGCTGCCACCCTGCCCGACCGCGTCGAGCACCGTGGCCGCGGCGGCTGGCCCGCCCCGGACCTCGCGCTGGTCCGGCTGCGCGAACCCGTCGGCCACGACTGCGTGTACGGCTCCGAGCGGCCCACCGCGCAGTACGGCGAGGGCCGGGTGTTCTACGCGGGCTGGACCGTGACCGGAGGCCGGCTGGAGATCCTGGACGGGTTCCTCTCCGTGCAGGGGACCATCGGGGGCTGGTCGTCGGGGGTGCAGATGAGACTGGGGCAGAACGACCTGCCGAACGGCGTCTCCGGCGGCCCCGTGATCGATCCCGTGCGCGGCGAGGTCATCGGCGTCCTCAAGTCCCGTGCCGACAACGGGTCGGGCGGCACCTCCACCGGCATCGAACGCCTGCGGACGTTGCAGGTCCCGCCGGGCGCCGTGCGCACCGAGCACGACGACGTCTACCACGCCGTGTTCCACGCCCACGACCGCTACCACCGCGACCGCCAGCAGCCCAGCGAGTCCCGCCGCCCCACCTGGGCCGACGTCCAGGGCGAACTCGGCGCCCGGCCCGGCCGCGCGCTCGACCCGGACCGGCGTGGCGAACTGCTCGGCCGGCTCGCCGAACTGCCGCCGCCCGACAGCACCCGGGCCCTGCTGGACCTCCTCGACTCCCTGCCGAACTTCCAGGCCCCGTCGCTGAGCCCCGCGCCGCGCGGCTGGCGCGACGGCCTGGGCCTGCTCTACGAGAGCGCCGACGGCGACGGTGCGCTGAAGCTCGTCCTCGACTACGCGATGCACGTCATGGCCGCCGAACGCTCCGCCACACCCAGCAACCTGACCGCCGAACAGGCCCTGTGGGACTGGGTGAAGCAGGCGTCGACGGCGCTCGACCCCGGCTATCGCAGCCGCCTCGCCCGGCAGCGCGCCCAACATCTGGGGCAGCGCCGGGTCCGCGGGCCCGACGACTCCTGCGGGGCGTCCGAGGGCAGGGAACCCGGCTGGCCTCAGGGACCGGCGAGGGACGCCGGGGCCGGGCCGACCGTGCTGCTTGAGGTGCTGCCGCGGGGCTGGGAGCCCGATCGCTGCGACTGGTCGATCTCCGTGGCCCGCGCCGACGGCGAGGTCACGCGGCTCCACGAGGCCGAACGGACGCCCCTGGACGACCTGCCGACGCACGTCCTCGGCCCGCTCGCGGAAGCGTTCCGGCGCTGCGACGAGCCCGGACGGCCCGTGGCGCTGCACGCGGCCCTGCCGCACCGGCTGCTCGGACTGGCCGTGGACGAATGGGAGCCCAGGCCGGGCGGCCCTCCGCTGGGCGCGCAGCGGCCGGTCGTCCTGCGCTGCTCGGACCGCGAGCAGGTGCCCGGCGACGAGTCGGCGTGGCCGCCGGATCCGTACCGGGGCGCGGACCCGGCGGGCCCGCCGGGGGAGCCCGCCGAGGACGGGGACGAGGAGCGCCTCGACCGCTGGAACCGGCTGCACGCGCGCGACGCGCTGGCCGAGGTGCTCGACTGCGACGACGGGGTGCGCGAACCGGTACCGGCCGTCGTGGAGCTGCGCGGCCTGCCGCCCCGCACCGTCCCGGTGCTGTGCCGGTTCGGCGACCGGCGCTACGACGACGACTCGGCCGCGCTCGGCCGGATCGTGCGCGCCGGGTTCGGGGTGGTCCTCTGGCGCCGGTGGCGCAGCCAACCCGACGCCGTGTGCGGGGAGTTCCACCGGGGCGCCAAGAAGGCGGTCGACGACGGGGACGGCGCGGCCCGGCTGCCCGACCTGGTGCACGGACTGCGCATGAAGGTGCGCGAGGGGCTCACGGAAGCTTTCTGGGCGGACGGGATCGCGCTGCTGTACGACGATCCGCGTCAGCCGCTGCCCGGGACCGGCGATCTGCTGGAGGCGCCCTGATGCGCCGCCCGCGCGTCGGTCTCCCCGCCCCGCCCGGCCCCTTACCAGGCTCGCGGCGGATCGATACGGTGATGCTCGTTCGACGGATCGTGACGCACACGTGAGGGCTGGTGGGCCGAGTGACGGCGAGGACCGGATCATGACCGAATCCAGTGAGTGGCTCATCTACCGAGGCGCCGGGGAACCCCACGACGGAATGGACCGGCTGCCTCCGCCGCCGCCCTGGCGGGACTTCTCCGGCCGGGACGCGGCGGAGGACGGCGGCGACGGCTCCCGGGACCGCAGGCTGGGCACGCACCGGCACCTGGCCGAACTCCACCGGCCCGGCGCCGAGGAGCTGGAGATGATCAACGCGGCGCTCTATCTGCGCCGCCCCCTGCTCGTCACCGGCAGCCCCGGCGCGGGCAAGAGCACCCTCGCGCACTCCGTGGCGTACGAGCTGGGACTGGGCCACGTCCTGCGCTGGTCCATCGTCAGCCGGTCCGCGCTCCAGGACGGGCTCTACCACTACGACGCCATCGCCCGGCTCCAGGACGTCCAGATCGCCGCGCAGGGCGGGTACGGAGCCGCGGCCGGCAGCCCGGGGGCCGTCGAGGCCATCGGCAGCTACATCCGCCTCGGGCCGCTCGGCACCGCCCTGCTGCCCTCGGACACCCCGCGCGTGCTGCTCATCGACGAACTCGACAAGAGCGACATCGACCTGCCCAACGACCTGCTGAACGTGCTGGAGGAGGGCGAGTTCGAGATACCCGAACTGCAACGCATCGCCGACCGGCTGCCGGACGGCGAGGCCGAGGTGCTCACCGCGGACGGCACGAAGGTCCGGGTCCGCGACGGGCGGGTGCGCTGCCGCGCCTTCCCGTTCGTGGTCCTCACCAGCAACGGGGAACGGGACTTCCCGGCCCCGCTGATGCGCCGCTGCATCCACCTGGAACTGGACCGGCCCGACCACAACCGGCTCGCCACCTTCGTCCGGGCCCATCTCGGCGACGAGGCGGCGCGCGCGGGCGACGACCTGATCGGCCACTTCCTGGACCGCTCGCGCAGCGAACTCCTCGCCGCCGACCAACTGCTGAACGCCATCTACCTCACCGACGCGGCCGCGCCGCCCAGCCGCGACCGCCTCGCCGACCAGCTCATCCAGCGACTCGACCGTCCGAGGTGAGGCGGCGATGTCCGACGCTGCGGCGCGACCCGGTCCGGGGCCGGTGAGCGGCCAGGACGGCGACCCCGTCGCCGAACTGGTCCGCCGGCTGCGGGAGATCGGCCTCGACCCGGACGCCGAGAGCCTGAGCGACGCCCTCTGGCTGGCCCGCTGGTCACGTTCCGCTGACTCCGAGGACGCCGGGGACCCGGCCGCCGGTTCCGGCGTACGGGCCCCGGGCACGGCCGGCGGCCTCCCGTCGGACCGTCGCGCCCCCGCACCGGACGCGGACCGCCGCCCGCGGCGGCCGGAACCGCAGCCGGCCACCGCCGGACCCGGCCGGCACGTCTCCCTGTACCCGATGCCGCAGGACGGCGTCCGTCGCACCCACCGATCCGCCCGCGTGACGGCACTGCCGGTCGGCGTGCCCGCCGCGCACGTGCTGCCCGCCCCACTCGAACTCCAGCGGGCCCTGCGGCCGTTGCAGGGCTACCGCAGCGCGGCGCCACCGCTGCGCACCCAGCTGGACGAGACGGCGACCGCCGAACTGAGCGCACGGGCCGGTGGACTGGTCCTGCCCGTCCACCGCGCCGTGACCCGCGGCGACGCCCGGCTGCAACTGGTCCTCGACGCCTCGCCCTCCATGCGGGTCTGGGACCGGATGTTCGTCGAGCTCCAACAGGTCTTCGGACAACTGGGCGCGTTCGGGGACATCCAGATCAGCCATCTGCACGCGGACCCGGACGGCGCACCCGCCGTCAGCCGCAGTCCCGACGTGCACGCGGCCCCGCTGCACACCGCCGACCGGCTGAGCGACCCCACGGGACGCCGTATCACCCTGCTGGTCAGCGACTGCGCGGGACCGCTGTGGCACAGCGGGCACGCGCACCGGCTCCTGCACCACCTGGCCCGGCAGGGCCCGGCCGCGGTGCTGCAACCGCTGCCGCAGCGCCTGTGGAACCGCACCCGGCTGCCCGTCAGCTACGGCGAGCTGATCCGGGGCGAGACCCTGGTCGGTGCCGGTGCGCTGCGAGTGCGCACCCCGGCCGGCGCGCCGCTCGGCGGGCCGCGCGGCGCCCTTCCGGTGCCGGTGCTGCCGCCGGAACCGGTGGCGCTCGGCGCCTGGGCGCGGTTGCTGTCCGGGGCGGGCGCCGGTCCGGTGGCGGGCGCCGTGGGCTGGGTGCGCGCGGACCAGCCGCCCGTGCCGCAGGCCCGTCCGGGCCGTCGTCCGACGTCGGTCGAGCGGGTCAGCAGGTTCCGCTCCGCCGCCTCCCCGGCCGCCGGCCGCCTCGCCGTCTACCTCGCCGCCGCCCCGCTGTGCCTGCCGGTGATGCAGCTCGTGCAGCGGACGATGCTGCCCGACTCGGGGCCCGCCGAACTCGCCGAGGTGCTGCTCGGCGGCCTGGTCACCCGCGCAGGGGAGGACCACGGCGCGGACGGCGTGCAGTGGTACGAGATGCCGCCCGACGTCCTGGAGGCACTGCTGTCCACGCTCGGCCGGGACGAGGCCGTCCTGGTCCTCAAGCACTGCTCCGCCTACATCGAGCAGCGCTTCGGCAAGGGCGGACCCAACTTCCCCGCCCTGGCGCTCGCCCAGCTCGGCGGCGAGCCGGGGCCGGGCGCCGGGCGGGCCTACGCACCCGGCGCCGGATATCCCCGCGACACCGGTGACAACGGCGACAACGGCGACGCCACGCTGGTCCCGCAGCCGTTCGCCGAGGTCGCGGCCCGGGTCCTGGAACGCTTCATGCCGCTGCCCGACCAGTTCCGCATGTACGGCGGCACGGACGGGCGTACCGCCGCCGCGGAACCGCCCACGCACCCGGCGGTCTCCCGCGCCCGCTCGCTGCTCGCCCGGTTCGACGACGAGGGCATGGTGCAGGACCTGATCGACGCCGTACAACTGCTGCGCGGCGCCGCCGAGCACGAGCAGCCGCCCGGTGCCGACGCCGAGCTGTGGGCGGAGTACGCGCGCTGCGCCCTGCGGCTGTGGGAGGTGCAGGG
Organism: Streptomyces sp. NPDC056161; assembly: GCF_042268025.1. NCBI lineage: Bacteria > Bacillati > Actinomycetota > Actinomycetes > Kitasatosporales > Streptomycetaceae > Streptomyces > Streptomyces sp. NPDC056161. The sequence continues at coordinate 10,975 of NZ_JBHJUV010000096.1, read as the reverse complement.
CGGCGCGGAGCTGCTGCGCGAGGCGGAGGCCGCCGCGGAGCGGGCCGTCGCCCACCCGCACGCCCTGCACGAACGCGCGGCGCTGGCCCGGGTGCTGCACGCCGCGGCCACCGACCGCAGGCGCCGCGGCGACCGGCCCGGCGCCCTCGACCTGCTGCGCCGCGCCGACCGGGAGTACGCGGTCGCCTGCGCGGCACCCGGCCTGGACCCGCAGGAGGCGCTGCGGCTCACCCTGGAGCGGGTCGGCGCGCTGGACGCGCAGTGGCGCCTCGGCGGGGACAGCGCGCTGCTCCACGGCGCCGTCGGCATGCTGGAGGCGTTCGCCGACGCCTGGCCGGACCACCGCGACCGCCCGGCGGCGCTGCCGCTCGCACACGGCCGGATCCTGCTGCGCCTGTCCGGCGCCACGACCGATCCGGAACAGGCCCGCGGCTACGCCGGGCAGGCGGCGCGCTCGCTGCAGGACGCGCTGGAGGCCCAGGCGGACGGGCCGTCGTTCCGGGAGCGGGTGCGGGTCGTCCTCGACCTCGTCGACGCCCTGCTGCGTTCGGACGGCGACCTGGACGAGGCACAGGACCGCGTCGAGGAGGCGCTGGCACTGGCGCAGAAGCGCACCCAGCGGGCGGCCCTGCACATCCGCGTCGGACGGATCGGGGCCGCCCGCTACGCCGAGTCGGGCGACCCGCGCCAGCTCCAGGACGCTGCCGCCGCCTTCGCGACCGCCGCCGCGGACATGCCGAGGGACGCGGCCGGCCACTCCGACCTCCTCGCCGAGTGGGGCGAGACGCTGCTGCGCCGGGCCGAGTCGGAGAGCGGCGCACGCGCCTGGGACCCGCTGTCCCAGGCGGTGCGGGTGCTGCGGGACTGCCGGTCCGAGACCCCGGCGGGCAGCGAGCACATGGCGTTCCGGCTGCTGCTGCTGGGCCGGGCGCTGATCCTCAGGTACCGGCTGCGCGGCGACCGGGTCGACCTGCGGGAGGCGGAGTACCTCTTCGGGCTCGCGGCGGCCGACGCGGACGAGCCGCTGCTGGCCGCGCGCTGCCGCCTGGAGCTGGGGCAGGCCCAGTACGAGGCGTACCGCGGCCTGGACCGCCCCACCCGGCTGGACGGCGCGGTGGACGCCTTCCGGCTGGCCGCGGAGTCCGCCCACGAGGCCGAGGAGACGGCCCGCACGGACCGCTGCCGCCGAGAAGCGGTGGAACTGAGTGCGCAGGCACACCACTGGCGGGGTATGTCCTATGAAGCGGCCGCCCGCCCACGGGCGGCCCGCGAGGCGTATCGCGCGGCACGCGGCGAGTGGTCCAGGCTTCCCGACGGCAGTCTCGGCGTCGGCGGACCGACGGCGCGGGACACGGCGGAGCGGCTGGCGGAACTGGAATGAGGGGATCGAGGGGATGACGGAGCGGAACGGGACCCCGGCCGGGGTCGACGAGGCACTGCCGGACCTGCTGGACCTGGATCTGGAGATGCTGAGGACGATCGAGCACCCGGTGCTGCGCGAGGTGCTGGACGGGTTGCGGGAGCGGGCGGAGCGGCCGAGCGAGATGCTGTGGGGCTTCAACCGGTCCTTGTGAGCTGAATAACGAGCGGAAAGAGACAACTTCGGACGTGCCGGGTTTCTCTCGGTACCCGGACCGGGAATGCGGGCCACAACCAGTGGACGGCATGGGGGTGCGGGGTGTCTGGACCGACGGCTCCCGTTCCGGCGTCCGCGTCCCCTCCGCACTTCCGGCAGTTCATCGTGAAGGTGCACGGGCGCTGCAACCTCGCCTGCCGCTACTGCTACCTCTACGAGGGCCCCGACCACACCTGGCGCACCCGCCCGGCCGCCGCCTCGCCCGAGGTCCTCACCCGCACCGCCCAGCGCATCGCCGAACACGCCCGCGCGCACGGCCTGACGAGCCTCTCCCTCGTCCTGCACGGCGGCGAACCCCTGCTCGCGGGCGCGGACACGCTCGCCCGCTTCACCGACGACGTACGCGCCCGCGTCCCCGCCGGCTGCGCCGTCCAGGCGGCCGTCCAGACCAACGGCACACTCCTGACGGAGCGGCGCGTCGCGGTGCTGGACCGGCACGGCATCCGGATCGGCATCAGCCTCGACGGCGGTCTGCCCGCGCACAACGCGCGTCGACTCGACCACGCCGGACGCCCGTCCTGGCCCGCCGCCGTCCGCGGGGCCCGGCTGGTGGCCGAGCGCTTCCCGCGGTCGTACGCCGGCATCCTCACCGTCGTCGATACCACCCTCGACCCGGTGGAGACGTACGAATCCCTGCTCGAACTCGCCCCGCCCGCACTGGACCTGCTGCTGCCCGACGGCAACTGGTCGGCGCCGCCGCCGCGATGGGAGGGCGCCCGCCACGGCGCCTGGCTGTGCGCCGTGTTCGACCGCTGGTGGACGGCCGGGCGCCGGGAGACCCGGGTGCGGCTCTTCGAGGAGTGCCTCGCGCTGCTGCTGGGCCTGCCCGCGGCCACCGAGTCCCTGGGCCTCGCCCCGTTCGACGCGCTCGTGGTGGAGACCGACGGGACGATCGAGCAGGTCGACTCCCTCAAGTCGGCCTACGAGGGCGCCTCCCGCACCGGTCTGGACGTCTTCCGGCACTCCTTCGACGAGGCCCTCGACCACCCCGGGGTGGCCGCCCGGCAGGCGGGCGCGGCGTCCCTGGCCCAGCAGTGCCGGGCCTGCCCGCTGCTGGAGGTCTGCGGCGGCGGCCACTACGCCCACCGGTACCGGGCCGGACACGGCTTCAGGAACCCGTCCGTGTACTGCGCGGACCTGAAGATCTTCATCCGACACGTGGCCGGACGACTGGCGCGGGACACCGGGGTCGCCCGTGCGGTCCCCGTCTCTTCCGAGGGGGTCACCCCGTGATACTTCCGGAGGTCCCGGACCGGGCCCTCACCGAACTCGGCCGCACCGAGGGCGGCGCCGACACCCTCGCGCTCCTCGTCCGCGACCAGGACACCAGGCGCATGATCCTGCTGCGCGCGGTGCTCGACGCGGCGGAGACGGCCGAACCGGAGGTGTGCTCCGACGCCCGGCGGACCCGGCTGCGGCAGGACTGGGCGCTGCTCGCCGAGGCGGACCGCACGGACCGGGCGCGCGGCCGGCCCTCGTCGGCCCGGACACGGCTCGTCCACCCGCTGACCGGACCGTGGGCCGGGCGCTGCCGGCGCGGGCTGCGGCGGGCCCGCACGACGGACCCGGCGCGGCACGAACTCGCCCGCGATCTGGCCCACTTCAGCACCTTGGCCGCGGTGGCCGCCGCGCGCGCCGGGATTCCCTTCAGCACCCGGCTGACCCCCCGTGACGGCCTGCTCGCCCTGCCCTCACTGGGCGCGCTGCGCACGGACCCGGACGAGGCGGCGGTCGAAGCCGTCCACGACAACGGTGTCCTGACCCTGCGCCGGTCCGGTATCCGGGACGTGGTCGTGCATCTGGAGCGCGACACCGGGGCCTGGTCCGCCGCCTCTACCTGGACGTCGGCCTACGCGCTGCCCGGCCTGCTCCCCGGCGCGCAGCCCATGCCCCTGGAGGACCTCGACCCCTACCGCGTACCGTCGTCCGGGCCCGGTCGGCACGCGCTGGGTGCGGCACCCGACGACACCGAGCGCAAGCGCTGGTTGCAGGCGTGGTCCGCGGTGGCCGCCGTCCTGCGGACGGGCGGCGAACACCGGCTCACGGAGACGCTCGCGCTGCTGCGCTGCCTGGTTCCGCTTGAGTCGCCGCCGGGCGCGGAGGGCCGCGGCAGTTCGAGTGCGACCCGGCACGAGGCGTTCGGCGCGCTGCTGAGCAGTGTGCCGGCCACACCGGTGGCCTTCGCCGCGACCCTGGTGCACGAGTTGCAGCACTGCAAGCTGGCGGCGCTGTCGGAGATGGTGACCTTGCATCAGGCCGACGCCACCGCACGCTACTTCGCGCCGTGGCGGCCGGATCCGCGACCGTACGACGGACTGCTCCAGGGCGCGTACGCGCATCTGGGCCTCGCCGACTTCTTCCAGCGCCGTGCGCTGACACAGGACGGGGACGGGCAGCGCAGCACGTCCGCGTGGATCCAGCACGCCCGCTACCGGGCCCAGGTCGGGGCGGCGCTGCCCGCCCTCGTCGGCTCGCCCCATCTCACGGTGCGGGGCCGGGCGTTCGTCGACGAGATGGTCGTCGCCCACGAGCGCATGGCCGACCACCCCGCGCCCAGGGGACACACGGCGCGCGCCCAGGCGTATGTGAAGGCGGCGCGCGCCCTGTGGATTCAACGCCACCCGCTCGCGACGCCCACGAATCGCTGAATCGCCGTCCTCGCCCCGCCCACTGCGCAAAGATCGTCGAGCCGAGGTGTTCGTTCATGAGGTCGTCGGACTCCCCAGAGCCGCGCCGAGGTTCTAGGATTTTATGACTATGCGCTGGAGGCCGCTGCATGTCTGAAGCTCGTACCCCGGTCAGGCAGACCGGGCGGGGGAACGCGAGGCAGACCGTCACGATCAGCTTCGCGGGGTTCAACCGGGCCTGGGCGGCGTGGATCGGGGACAGACTGGAGCGGCACGGCCTGCGCGTCGTGTACCTGCGCTGGGACGCGCCGGCGGAGGAGCCGCTGGTCAACCTGCTCCGCGATCTGGCGCTCGCCGAGGGCCGCATCCTCATCCTGGTCAGCGAGTGGTACTTCCAGCTGGGCCCGCGGTCCCACGAGGAGTGGAACGCCGCCCTGCGCGAGGTCGTCGCGCCGGACGCGTCCCGGTTCGCCGCCGTGTCGATCACCAACGCCTCGCTGCCCACGGCCACCGCCGTCCTGGCACCGACCAACCTGACCAACATGGGCGCGGACGAGGCCGAACGACGCCTCTTCGACCGGCTGGACCTGCCGGTCGACGCCGCGCCCGCCACGGACGCCTCCTACCGCGGACCGCGCTTCCCCGCGGCCACGCCCGAGGTGTGGGGCGGCGTACCCCGCCGCAACACGCGGTTCACCGGCCGCGACGGCCTGCTGACCGACGCCTACCACCTGCTCCAGGGCAGCGAGCCCGGCGCCGGTGTCCTCACGCTGCACGGCATGTCGGGCGTCGGCAAGACCCAGTTCGCGGCCGAGTACGTGTACCGGTTCGGCTCCGAGTACGACGTCGTGTGGTGGGTCAACGCCGAGAGGAGGGTGACCTACCGCCGCCTGCTCGCCGAACTCGCCCCCAAACTGGGCCTGTCCACCGGCGCCGAGTACGGAGAGCGGCTGCGCGCGGTGCGCGACTCCCTGCGCCGGGGAGAGCCGTACTCCCGCTGGCTGCTGATCCTGGACGGCGCCGACGAACCCGACCAGATCTGGGACCTCGTCCCGACCGGTCCGGGCCACGTGCTCATCACCTCCCGCAACCCGGAGTGGGGCGAGCACAACAGCCAACTCCTCGAAGTACCGGTCTACGCGCGCGAGGAGTCCGTGGCCTTCATCCGGCGCCGGGCCCCCCGACTGAGCGAACCCGAGGCCGACCAGCTCGCGGAGGCACTGGAGGACCTGCCGCTGCTGCTCGACCAGACGGCGGGCTGGCTCAACGACTCCGCCCTCTCCGTCGACGGCTACATCGCCCTGCTGGAGGGCGGCATCGACCAGGACGTGGTCAAGGTCTCCGCGGACTTCCCGGTCGCCTTCCAGACCGCGTGGTCGATACTGCTGAACAAACTCCGCGAGACCGTCCCCGAGTCGGTCGCCCTGCTCCGGCTGTGCACCTTCTTCGCGCCGGGCTTCATCCCCGTACGCCTCCTGAAGGAGATGCCGCACGACGAGCTGCCCGAGGAACTCGCCGGACTCCTGGACGACCCGCTCCTGTGGAACAAGGCCGTCAACCAGCTGCGTCAGTACTCCGTGGTGCGCCTGGAGTCCCACGAGTTCCCCGCCGACGAGACCAACGGCGGCTCCTCCTCCGGCGAATCCGTCTACCTCCACCGCATGGTCCACCAGATCGTCCACAAGGACATGCCGGACGAGAACCGCCGGCAGTACATCGACGTGGTCCGACAGGCCCTGGCCGCGGCGGACCCCGGCCGGCCCACCGACACCCGCAACTGGGACACCTACGCCGAGATCCTCCCGCACCTGAAGTACGCCGACGTCCTCAAGAGCAAGGACCGGCGCGTCCAGAGCATGGTCCTCAACTGCCTGCGCTACATGTCGTTCGCGGGCGAGTACAACAGCGGGGCCAAGCTGGGCAAGCGGACCCTGGACGCCTGGCGGGGGCTGCTCGGCGAGTCCCACCCGCGGGTCTGGGAGGCCACCTTCCACTACGCCAACCTGCTGCGCTCCTCGGGCCGGGTCCTCGAAACGGAGGCCCTGGAGCGGGCCGCGGCGGAGCAGCTGCTCGAAGAACGGGGCGAGCGCGACCTGGAGTATCTGCGGACGGTCGCCGGACTCGCCGCCGACCTGCGGATCCTCGGCCGCTACGACGAGACGCTCGAACTGGACCAGTGGCTGTACCCCACCTATCAGGAACTGCTGGGCGACCAGGATTCCCGGACCCTCAACGCCCTGAACAACATGGCCTTCACCCTCCGGCTCCTCGGCAAGTACGCGGAGGCCGTGGAACTGGACCGCAAGACCCTGGACGCGCGCCGCCTGGTGCTGAAGGCCCGGCACCCCTGGACCCTCTCCTCCGAGGTCTCCTACGCCGTCAACCTGAGACTCCTCGGCCGCTACGGCGAAGCCGAGTCCGTCCAGTCGAAGAACGTGCGCGAGTCCCGGATCGTCATGGGCAAGGACAACCCCGGGACCCTGCGCGGCGAACTCAACCTGGCGCTGTGCTGGCTGCGCGCCGGGAAACGCCCCGACGCGGGAGAACTCCTCACGAACGTCCTGGAGGGCTACGAGCGCAAGCTGGGCGACACGGCCCTGGACACGCTGTCCGCCGCCGTCAGCCAGAACTGCTTCGCCCGCGAGCACGGTGACATCGACCAGGCCAGGGAGACCGGCGAGTCCATCATCGCCCGCTACGAGATGCTCCTGCCCGAGGGGCACCCGTTCATCAGCGGAGCCCGCGCCAACCACGCCCTGGTCCTGCGCAGCGTGGGCGAGCGCGACCACGCGCACGTGCTCATCGAGCAGGCCCTCGCCGACCTGACCGCGTCCGTGGGCGACCGCCACCCCTACACCCTCGGCTGCGCCATCAACGCCTCCGCGCTGCGCAACCTGGTCGGCGAGACGGAGTCCGCGGCCCAGCTCAGCAGGGCCACCATCACCCTCGCCACCGAGACCCTGGGCCGCACCCACCCCCTGACCCTGTCCGCCCGGGTCGCCCACGCGGCCGACCTCCGGGCCCTGCGGGACCGCCAGCAGGCCGAGAAGACCGAGCAGGAAGCCCTCTCCGACCTGGCCGAAACCCTCGGTCCCCAGCACATCCACACCATCTCGGCCCGCTCCCGCAACAGGCCGTACTGGGACTTCGAACCGCAGAACTGACCGGCGCGCACGCCCGAGGGGCCCGGTACCGGATCGCTCCGGTACCGGGCCCCTCGGCTGCCGTGCCGCGAGACCTACGCCTCGAACACCTCACGCACCAGCTGCTCCTGCTCGGCCTGGTGGCGCTTGGCCGAACCGACCGCCGGGGACGAGCTGTGCGGGCGGGAGATCCGGCGCAGCCGCTCACCGTGCGGGACGTCGGCGCCGACCGCCAGGTCCAGGTGGTCGATCAGGTTGAGGGCGATGAACGGCCAGGCACCCTGGTTCGCCGGCTCCTCCTGGGTCCACAGGTACTTCTCGGCGTTCGGGTACTTGTTGACCTCCGCCTGGAGCTCGGCACCCGGCAGCGGGTACAGGCGCTCGATGCGGATGATCGCCGTGTCGGTCACCCCGCGCTTGCGGCGCTCGGCGTCCAGGTCGTAGAAGACCTTGCCCGCGCAGAAGACGACCTTCTTCACGGCGGCCGGGTCGACCGAGTCGTCGCCGATGACCGGCCGGAACTCGCCGCTCGTGAACTCCTCCGCCTTCGACGCCGCCGCCTTCAGCCGCAGCATCGACTTCGGGGTGAACACGACCAGCGGCTTGTGGTCCGGGTTGTGCACCTGCCAGCGCAGGAGGTGGAAGTAGTTCGACGGGAGCGTCGGCATCGCGACCGTCATGTTGTTCTGGGCGCACAGCTGGAGGAAGCGCTCCGGGCGGGCCGAGGAGTGGTCCGGTCCCTGGCCCTCGTAGCCGTGCGGGAGGAGCAGCACTACGCCACTCGTCTGACCCCACTTCTGTTCGGCGGCCGAGATGTACTCGTCGATGACCGACTGGGCGCCGTTGGCGAAGTCGCCGAACTGCGCTTCCCACAGCACCAGTGCGTTCGGACGGGTCAGCGAGTAGCCGTACTCGAATCCCATCACCGCGTACTCGGACAGCAGCGAGTCGTAGACGTTGTAGCGGGCCTGGTCCGCGGACAGGTACAGCAGCGGCGTGTAGTCCTCGCCCGTCTCCCGGTCGATCAGCACCGCGTGGCGCTGGCCGAACGTGCCGCGGCGGGAGTCCTGCCCGGACAGCCGGACCGGGACGCCCTCAAGCAGCAGCGAGCCGATCGCGAGGGTCTCGCCCATGCCCCAGTCGATCGTGCCGTCCTCGACCATCGACGCCCGGCGCTGCAACTGCGGCAGCAGTCGCGGGTGCACGGTGAAGTGCTCGGGGATGTTGACCTGGGACTCGGCGATGCGCTTGACGACCTCGGCGGAGATCGCCGTGCCGACCGCGACCGGGAAGCCCGCCTGCGCGTCCGCGGACTCGGGCGCCGACGGCTGCGAGGTGGCCTCGCGGACCTCGGTGAAGACCTTCTCCAGCTGGCCCTGGTAGTCCTGAAGGGCCTGCTCGGCCTCTTCCAGGGTGATGTCGCCGCGACCGATCAGGGACTCGGTGTAGAGCTTGCGCACCGAGCGCTTCTTGTCGATCAGGTCGTACATCAGCGGCTGGGTGAAGGCCGGGTTGTCCGACTCGTTGTGACCGCGGCGGCGGTAGCAGATGAGGTCGATCACCACGTCCTTGTTGAACGCCTGGCGGAACTCGAAGGCCAGCCGCGCGACGCGCACGACCGCCTCCGGGTCGTCGCCGTTCACGTGGAAGATCGGGGCCTCGATCATGCGGGCCACGTCCGTCGCGTACATCGACGAGCGCGAGGACTCGGGGGCCGCGGTGAAGCCGACCTGGTTGTTGATGACGATGTGGACCGTGCCGCCGGTGCGGTAGCCGCGCAGCTGCGACATGTTCAGGGTCTCGGCCACCACGCCCTGGCCCGCGAAGGCCGCGTCGCCGTGGATCGCCACCGGCAGGACGGTGAAGTCCGTACCGCCCTTGTTGATGATGTCCTGCTTGGCGCGGGCGATGCCCTCGATGACCGGGTCGACCGTCTCCAGGTGGGAGGGGTTCGCGGCCAGCGAGACCTTGATCTGCTCGCCGTCCAGGCCGGTGAAGGTGCCCTCGGCGCCCAGGTGGTACTTCACGTCGCCGGAGCCGTGCATCGACTTCGGGTCGAGGTTGCCCTCGAACTCGCGGAAGATCTGCGCGTACGACTTGCCGACGATGTTGGCGAGGACGTTGAGCCGGCCGCGGTGGGCCATGCCGATGACGACCTCGTCGAGCCGCGACTCGGCGGCCGAGTCCAGCACCGCGTCGAGCAGCGGGATGACGGACTCGCCGCCCTCCAGGGAGAAGCGCTTCTGGCCGACGTACTTCGTCTGCAGGAAGGTCTCGAAGGCCTCCGCCGCGTTCAGCCGGCGCAGGATGCGCAGCTGCTCCTCGCGCTCCGGCTTGGAGTGCGGGCGCTCCACCCGGTCCTGGATCCACTTGCGCTGCTTCGGGTCCTGGATGTGCATGAACTCGATGCCGGTGGTGCGGCAGTACGAGTCGCGCAGCACGCCGAGGATGTCGCGCAGCTTCATCAGGGTCTTGCCGGCGAAACCGCCGACGGCGAACTCGCGCTCCAGGTCCCACAGGGTGAGGCCGTGCTCGGTGATGTCCAGGTCCGGGTGCTTGCGCTGGCGGTACTCCAGCGGGTCGGTGTCGGCCATCACGTGGCCGCGGACCCGGTAGGAGTGGATCAGCTCGAAGACCCGGGCGGCCTTGGTGACGTCGTCGTCGTGGGAGGCGTCGATGTCCCTGAGCCAGCGGATCGGCTCGTAGGGGATGCGCAGAGCCTGGAAGATGTCGTCGTAGAAGCGCTCCTCGCCCAGCAGCAGGTTGGCCACCTGGCGCAGGAACTCGCCGGAGGCGGCGCCCTGGATCACCCGGTGGTCGTAGGTCGACGTGAGCGTCATGACCTTCGAGACGCCGAGCTTGTTCAGGGTGTCCTGGGAGGTGCCCTGGAACTCCGCCGGGTAGTCCATCGAGCCGACGCCCATGATCACCGACTGGCCGGGCATCAGACGCGGGACCGAGTGGACGGTGCCGAGGCCGCCGGGGTTGGTCAGGGAGACCGTGACCCCGGTGAAGTCGTCCATCGTCAGCTTGTTGTCGCGGGCGCGCCGGACGATGTCCTCGTAGGCCTGCCAGAACTCGAAGAAGTTCAGCGTCTCGGCCTTCTTGATCGCCGCGACCACGAGCTGGCGATCACCGTTGGGCTTGACCAGGTCGATGGCGAGGCCGAGGTTGACGTGCGGCGGCTTGACGAGGGTCGGCTTGCCGTCCTTCTCGCCGAACGACCAGTTCATCGACGGCATGGCCTTGATGGCCTGGACCATCGCGTAGCCGATGAGGTGCGTGAAGGAGATCTTCCCGCCGCGGGCCCGCTTCAGGTGGTTGTTGATGACGATGCGGTTGTCGAACAGCAGCTTCACCGGGACCGCGCGGACCGAGGTGGCGGTCGGCAGCTCCAGCGAGGCGTTCATGTTCTTGGCGACCGCCGCGGAGGGTCCGCGCAGCGTCTGGTACTCGGGGCCTTCGGCAGCCGCGGTGGCCGGGGCGGCGGCGGGCTTGGCGGCCGGCGCGGCGGGCCTGGCGGGGGCCGGAGCGGCCGCGGCGGGCTGCGGGGCGGCCTGGGCCGGCGC
>NZ_JBHJUV010000095.1:0-21883 GCF_042268025.1 Streptomyces sp. NPDC056161 | reverse complement strand
GTGCGGATCCCGCACCGCCGGGCGGCGGGACGGCCCCGCACATCGCGGTGCACGGACCAGCGCTCTCGGGCTCGCTGCCCGGCGTCAGGCCCGTGCCCCGCGCTCGGGCTCCGGCTGCCACCAGCCGCGGCTGGCGGCGAGCACACCGGCCTGGAACCGGCTCGCCGCCCCCAGCCGGCCGAGCAGCGCGTGCACCCGGCGCTGCACCGTGCGGTAGCCGATCCCCAGTTGGCGGGCGATGGCCTCGTCCGGCATGCCCATGGCCAGCAGGGAGATGATCCGCCGTTCCTCGTCGTTGATGAACTCGTCCGGGCCGACCGACGCGGTCTTTCCCGGCATGTAGGGCTGGGCCTGCTCCCAGAGCGACTCGAAGAGGGTGGACAGCGCGTCCAGCAGGGCCGAGGGATGGACGAGAATGCACGCGTCCAGGATCTGCGGGGTGGCCAGCAGCGGGATGAGCGCGGCCTGGTCGTCCGCGATGATCAGCTTCATGGGTGCCTCGGGCAGGAACCGCACCTCCTCACCCGCCGCGATGTCGGCCTCCACCCGCGCCAGGGCCCCGGGCAGGCTCAGGGTGTCGTGGCCGTGGAGGAACCGGCTGCGCACACTGCGACCGGCGATGGCGGTGGCGGAGTTGACGCGTTCGCCGTCGCTCGCCTGGGCGTAGGGCGGCGCGTCGATGCCACGTATCTCCCGCTCGGCACGCTTGAACAGTTGCTGCCCGCAGCGGGCCACACCGTCGCGCCCGGTGACGACCTGGATCAGCGCGGTCGAGTCACGGCTGCTGCGGGCCTCGCGGTGCCGCTCGGTGAGCTGTTCGGTCAGCGCGCGCACCCGGTGGATGTCCCGCTCACGGGCGAGCAGGAGGACTTCCAGGGCGTGTTCGGGCGGCAGCGCCGTATAGGCGGGCGGGCTGCCCGGCAGCCGCGATATCAGGCCGCCGTCCTCCAACCGCACCAGGGCGGCACCGGCCACGTCTGGCTCGATGCCGGTACGGCGGCACAACTCCTCGACGGACAGTGGCGGGTTGTCGACCAGGATGAAATACAGTGCCTCGGCAGGCTGGTCCAGCCCGAGAACTTCCAGCATGGTCACCTCCGACCACAACGTAGCCTGCGGCACCTATGTGATTGAACAGCTGACGATCACTGATCACGTTGTTGGAACATCCGAGACACCGGGTGCCCGCCCGCCTGCCGCGACGAAGCGGAGGAATACCGGGCGGACTCGCCCGAAACACCTTTGGCCGGATCGCGGTCTCGGCGGAGCACCAGCGCTACGACTTCCGGCCACCCGCCCGCCGACCCGGCCACCTGCCCATTGATCCAGCCAACCGCTCGCCGGCCCGGCCACCTGCCCACCGACCCGGCCCCGGCCACCGACCCGGCCGCAGCCGCCGGGACGGCCCAGCGGCTCCGTCGGCGCGCACACGTTCCATGTCGTCGACCGGGACAACACCGATTCCGGTCCACCACCGCGGCGAGCGGACAGCGGACAGCGGACAGCGGACAGCGGACAGCGGACAGCGGAAAGCGAAAAGCGAAAAGCGGATGGGTGGGGCGGCCGGCGCGCACGGACCCGGGACACGGGAAAGTCGAGTGGTGCGGACAGTGCCTGGCACCCGGGCGGGAAAAGGCCACGGGCCAACGGTATTCGGACCGTCGAAGAATTCGAACGATTCGAACGTCGGTGGCGGACGGTGCGGGAGAATTTCCTCCAAGGGGTGCTCCGCCGATCGGATCGGTGGACACCGGAGCACCCCCCCGTCACGCCGAAAGCGTTCATCACCACAGGTCAGCGGATGGACCCACGGCAGCCTGCCCCTGGCCGTCACCGGCTGGTCGAGCAGGTCGAACGGTCACACCGGCACCGTCCCGGCCGGTCGGATCTCCCCGTTCCACGAGTGGGATCCCGCCCCGTCCTCGTCCTTCTTCCTATCCAGTCCCATAAGGAACTTTGGCCCCCGGGAAAAGAAAAGCCGAGCAAGTCGAAATTCCGTCAAGCAATGCGAGGGATGTTTTCCGGACTTCATGTCGCAGGGCAACCACGAAATCGTTTCGCCACATCTACGATCGCAAGCTATGACCGACATACCTCGGGACATGTCCGCCGACCGTGCGCGCTGGCAGACATGTGTCAAGCTCGCCCGTGAACTCCTCCTCGTCGGGTCCGACGGCGAGGACCTCAAACTCAGCTATCTCCACACCCTGATCGACACGGGACACCTCGGCCCCACCCGCCACCCGCGCAAGAAGATCCTCGTCATCGGCGCCGGTGTCACCGGCCTCGTCACCGGCCGATTACTCAAGGACGCCGGCCACGACGTCACCATCCTCGAAGCCAACGCCAGCCGCGTCGGCGGGCGCATCAAGACCATCCGCGCCACCGAGCACCACCAGCCCTTCGACGACCCCGCCCAGTACGCCGAGGCCGGCGCCATGCGGCTGCCCGACTTCCACCCGCTGGTCCTGGCCCTCGTCGACAAACTCGGACTCGGCCGCCGCCAGTTCTACAACGTGGACGTGGACCCCACCACCGGCAGCGGCTCCGACACCCCCGTACCGCCGGTGACGTACACCTCCTTCACCGGCCGGACCTGGACCTACGGCGACGAGAGCCCCGACTTCCGCGAGCCCGGCAAACGCGGCAACTCATGGATCCGCGCCAACCGGGTCCAGGTGCGGCGCACCGAGTACGACACCGCCCCCGAACGGATCAACGAGGGTTTCCATCTCACCGGGGACGAGGTCCGCGCGCCCGTCGTGAAGTTGGTCGACGACGCGCTGGAGAGCGTGCGCGACTACTACTCCGACGTCGTCGACGGCCGGCGCGTCAACAAGCCGTTCGACGCGTGGGTCGAGGGCTGGGCCCGGGTGATCCGCGACTTCGACGGCTACTCGATGGGCGGATTCCTGCGCGACTACGCCGGGTTGAGCGACGAGGCGGTCGAGGCCCTCGGCACCCTGGAGAACATGTCCTCGCGGCTCCACCTGTCCTTCTTCCACAACTTCCTGAGCCTCGGCGACATCAACCCCACCGCCCGCTACTGGGAGATACCCGGCGGCAACTGGCGGCTGCCGCACGCCCTCCACCAGGGTCTGCGCGACGAGGTGCAGCTCGGCCACCGGATGATCCGGCTCGAATACCACGACCCCAGCCGCGACGCCGACCCCGAGGGCACCGGTGCCGTCGGACCCGACGGGTGGGGCGTGGCCGTGCAGACCGTCGCCGAGGACAACCCCGCCGGCCCGACCCGCCTGTGGACCGCGGACCTCGCGATCGTCACCATCCCGTTCTCCGCCCTGCGCTTCGTCGAGATCGTCCCGTCGATGTCGTACAAGAAGCGCCGCGCCATCATCGAGACCCACTACGACCAGGCCACCAAGGTGCTGCTGGAGTTCAGTCACCGGTGGTGGGAGTTCACCGAGGACGACTGGCGCGAGCAACTCGACAGCATCGCACCGGGCCTGTACGAGTACTACCGGCAGCACACCGAGGCGGACACCGAACCGGCCATCACCCTCCCCGACCCGGAAGCCGGTCTGCTCGGCGCCGCCGCCAAGAGCGCCGGCGTCAGCGAGGAGATGCGGACGCTCAACCGCAGCATGCCGCTGCGCGGCCCCGCCGTCCGCCCCGCCACCCACTGCTTCGGAGGCGGCTCCGCCACCGACAACCCCAACCGGTTCACGTACTACCCCTCGCACCGGGTCGACGGCAGCACCGGCGGGGTGGTGCTCGCCTCGTACTCCTGGTCCGACGACGCCGCCCGCTGGGACTCCATGCGGAACGCGGAACGCTACGTCTACGCCCTGCGCAACCTCCAGGCCCTGCACGGCCGCCGCATCGAGGTGTTCTTCACCGGACTGGGCGCCACCAAGAGCTGGGCTCGCGACCCGTACGCCTTCGGCGAGGCCGCCATCTACACCGCGCACCAGATGACCAGCTTCCACCTGGACGTCTCCCGGCCCGAGGGCCCGGTGCACTTCGCCGGCGAGCACACCTCCCTCAAACACGCCTGGATCGAGGGCGCCCTGGAGAGCGCCGTCCGGGTCGCCCTCGCCGTCCACCGGGCGGCCCCCGTCACCGTCCCGGGCCCGGGACATGAGGAGGGTTCATGACCGGCCCGTGCACGGTCGGCCGCTACCTCGCCCTGCGGCTGGCCGAACTGGGCATCACCCACCTGTTCGGCGTCCCCGGCAACCATCTGGGCCCGTTCCTGACCACCCTGCGGGCCGAGGGCGACATCGAGTGGGTCGGCACCCCCACCGAGGGCGGCGCGGGCCAGGCCGCCGACGCCTACGCCCGCATCCACGGCGTCGGCGCGGCGGCGGTCACCTACAGCGTCGGCGCGTTCAACCTGCTCAACGCCTGCGGCGGCGCCTACGTCGAGCAGGTGCCCCTCGTCGCCGTCAACGCCTGCCCGCCGTACGAGCAGTGGCAGAACTACCGCGCCCTCGGCCTGCTCACCTCACACATGAGCCCGCGTCCGGAGAGCAACCTGGACGTGTACCGGCAGGTCACCGTGGACGCGCAGGTCATCTCCAACCCGGGCCTCGCCCCCGCCCAGATCGACGCCGCCCTCACCGCGTGCCTCACCGAGCGCAGGCCGGTCTACCTGGAGGTCATGGAGGACCTGTGGGACGAGCCCTGCGCCGAGCCCCGGGGCGCGATCGTCCGCGGCCAGCGGCCGTTCAGCGCACGCAACCAGACCATGCTGGACGACGCCGTGAGCGCGATCATGACCCTGATCGCGGCGCACCCCGGTCCGGACGGCACACCCCGGCCGATCCTGTGGGCCGGTGAGGAGATCGAGCGGTACCGCCTCGGTGATCCGCTCACCGAGCTGGTGGAGGTCACCGGCGTCCCGTTCTGCACCAGCCTCGGGGCGAAAGCGGTCGTGGACGAGGACCTGCCGCAGTTCCACGGCGTCTACAACGGCCGGGCCAGCCACCCGGACGTGCACCGGATCTTCAAGGACTGGGCCACCTGCCGGATCGGGCTCGGCGCCTGGACCACGTCGAAGAACCTCGGCGGCGAACAGAGCGTCGGCACCGACTGGGTGATGGCGGCGCACGGCGGCGTCAGCGTCGGCACCTCCTACTTCCCCGACGTCCAGCTCGACCGGCTGCTGCCCGCCCTCCAGGACGCGCTGGTCAAGGGCTACGGCCCCAGCGGGCTGGCCGCCGACTACTACGCCGAGGCATACACCCGCCGGCCCGCGGCCTCCGGTGTCCGCCCGGCGGGCCTGGCCGACCACCGTGCCGCCCTGCGTACCGGCGCCTCACCGTCCCGGAACGCCGAACGGCTCACCTACGATCGCGTGTTCGACCGGATCAACCACTTTCTCGGCCTGGAGACCCGGCAGAACTGGACCGTCGTCTCCGACGCCGCGTTCTCCCTCATCGGCTCGATGAACCTGTCCCTGCCCGCCGGCGGATTCCTGTCGCAGATCAGCTGGCTGTCCATCGGCTGGTCGGTGGGCGCGGCCACCGGCGCCGCACTGGCCCCCGAGCGGGGGCACGCCCGGCCCATGGTGTTCGTCGGTGACGGCGCCTTCCAGGAGACCTGTCAGGAGATCTCCACCCACACCAGGCTCGGGCTGCCGTCGGTGGTGTTCGTCATGGACAACGGACACCTCTACGGGATCGAACAGATGCTGGTGCACCCGTCCTACTACGCGAAGCCGGACACCGCGGACCCGAGTTCCGCGGACCCGGGTTCCGCGGAGCCGGACGGTGCCGAGTCCGACGATGCCGGCCCGGACGGCCCGGACTTCTACAACGTGCTGCACCCATGGCACTACGACCGTCTCGCCGATGTCTTCGCCGGTCCGAGGACCCCGGCGAGCGGGGTCAGCGTCGCCCGCACCGTCGAACTGGACGACCTGCTGGCCCGCCTCACCGACCCGGCAGACCCGGTCAACGCCGGACCGCTGCTGGTGCGCGTCCGGCTGGACCGGCACGACTACCCGCGCGCGATGGCGTACAAGGTGCCCGGCCGGGCCGCCGCGGCGCCCTTCACCACAGTCGAGGACCGCTTCACCACAGTAGAAGACCGAAGGGGCAGGTAATGGCTGATCTCAACGTGCTGATCGCGTTCGACGCGGCCACGATGGTCGAGCAGTATCCGAGCGCGTCCAGGAACCCGGACGCGCCGACCCTGGTCGACCAGCGGCTGATCTACATGACGACGCGCCACGACCACATCATCGGCACCTCGGGCGCCGAGCTGAACCTCCGGGCCGAACCGGGGGACACCATCCGGTGGCGGGAGACGACGCTGTCGCTCAACACCGACTACAAGGCCCTGCTGTACCGGTACGTGAGCAGCGACACCCAGCACCAGCTCATCCGGACCCCGGAGATCGAGGTGATCGACGGCGTCTACCCGATGCCGTCGGAGGGGACCGAGGGCAGTCCGCAGTTCGTGACGCAGACCTACCAGGACCACTACTGGCGGACCACCGTCCGGAGGGCGGGCAAGGTCGTGTACCACTTCTACTTCCAGGTACTGGACCGTCACCGGCAACTGAAGGGGTACTTCCAGTGGGACCCCTTCATCACCATCGACAACCCCTGACGGTCACGAGGTGAGGGTCGGCGGCCGACCCGGCCGCCGACCCGCTGCCGAGCGGGTCGGTGGCCGAGACGGTCCGCAGTTCCGCCGCGCTCGGCACGTTGCCGTGCGCGGCCGGACTCCCCCCGGTCCGATGACCTCGCACCGTGCCGCGAACCCGGCCGCCGTGGCCGTCAGCGGCACGGGCCGACCTACTATGGGGATCATGAGCCGTTGGCAGGAATTGACCGGGGGGACGTCCGGGCAGGACTACGCGGCACGGTTCGCGGCCCTCGCCCGTGGCGGGCAGGACGTGCACGGTGAGGCACGGCTGTGCGCCGCGCTCGTACCCGTCGGAGCGCGGGTGCTGGACGCCGGCTGCGGTACCGGACGCGTCATGATCCGGCTGGCGGAACTCGGGTACGACTGCGTCGGCGTGGATCTCGACGCGTCGATGCTGGACGTCGCGCGGCAGCAGGCGCCGGAGCTGCCCTGGTTCCAGGCCGATCTGGCGAAGTTCGAGCCGGACCGGCTCGGCATCGCGGCGGACTTCGCTCTCGTGGTCGCCGCGGGAAACATCTTCCCGTTGCTCAGCGCCGGCACCGAGGCGACGGTGGTCGAGCGCCTGGCCGCGGCCCTGCGTCCGGGCGGTCTGCTGGTCGCCGGCTTCGGCCTGGACGAGGCCCACCTGCCGGTGCCGCCCGGCATCACGTTGCCGGAGTACGACGACTGCTGCGCCGCGGCCGGTCTCACCCTCGTCGACCGCTTCGCCACCTGGGACGCCGACCCTTACGACGGCGGTGGCTATGCCGTCAGCGTCCACCGCCGGTGAGGACCCGCGAAACCCCTTGATCTCCTGCGCCACGGCGGGCGCCGCCGAACCGCGGCGGACCTCGCCCGGCCCGTTCAGCCCCGCGACCCCCTGAACGACGCCAGAACCTGTCGGGCGTGAGCCGACCACCTGTCGGCCTGTGCCGGGGCGAGCGTGGTGAGGTGTTCCTCCATCTCGCGGACGGTGCGGGCGGAGCCCGCGTGGTCGCCCCTCGTGGCCTGCCAGGAGGCCAGCGCCAGATGGGCACTGGCCCAGGTGTCCAGGTGTGCGGTTCTGCCCCGTTGGAGCACGAGGACGCGCCCGTGTTCGACGGCCAGCCGGAATCCGCGGGAAGCCGCACCGTCACGCCGGCAGTTCATCGAGGAGACACCCAGCAGCATCGCGGTCCGGGCGCACGCCTCGTGCACCTCGTCCCGCGGGTGGTGCCCGGCCAGCCACAGCAGGCTGCCGCACATGTCCTCCAGCGCCTGGGACACCTGCTCCGGCACCAGGAACGGCCGGTTTCCCGACATCAACTTGTCGCGGCGGCGGGCGAACGAGGCGAGCAGCCGGCGCAGGTGCCTCGGCTTGACGCCCCGGACCTCCGCCAGATCCGCGAGCCGCAGGTCCAGACCCCGCAGCATGAGCGAATGGGCGTCGGTGCCCAAGGACGCGGGGATCTTCGCGGCGTCGGGATCCAGGAGACCCTGCCAGCGGTAGTCGGTCTGCTCGGCGAACTGCCGCCGGGCGGTCGCCAGGGCGTGCGCCGCGCCGTCGAGGTCCCCGGACCGGTGCAGCGCGACGGACAGCGCACCGCGCAGCCGGGTCGCCTCGGCCACGAGGTCGGTGCGCCCACCGTCGATCAGGTGCTGGTAGTCCTCCAGCGCCCGGGACGCGAGGGGCAGCGCCTCGGCGACGTGGCCGAGGCGGACCAGACCATTGGCCCGGCGCTGGCGGGCGTCGGCGAGGCCCTGGAGGGAGCCCTCGCCCCGCTGGAAGAGGGATTCCGCCACGGTGGCGATGGTCTCGGCCACCGCCAACGCCTCCTCGTGCTCGCCCAGGTTGCCGAGCGCGGCGTTCAGCGTCTGCAGGCAGCCCACCCGGGACCTCTCGTCCTGCGGCCGGGTCGACGCACCCAGCAGGTCCAGCGCGGCCCGCGCCTGTCGGCACGCGAGATCGGGTGCCCCGCTCCTGCGGTGCAACACCGCTCGCCCGTTGCGGATCAACGACCCGACCAGGTGGGTGTCCGCGTCCTGCGCGGGCGCCGCGTCGAGGATGCGCTGCGCCTGGTCGAACTCCTCGGCGGCGGCTGCCGTGTCGCCGGTCTCCAGGAGGGCGGTGGCGAGTTTCTGCCGGGCGTCGGCCCGTTCGATGACGCAGCTCCGCTCGCCTTCGGCGGCACTGACCCGGTCCCAGACCTCGACGGCCCGGCGGGCCAGGGCGACGGCCCTACGAGGGTCCTCCAGTCCCCGGGTGAGGGTCGATTCGTGGTCGTGTGCCTTGGCCAGCTGACGGGCGTACTCCATCCGGCCGTCGCGCAGTACGGTCTCTTCCAGCACGGAGCGGGCCGACCGGTAGGCCGCGAGCGCCTCCTGGGGTCGGTCGGCATGCTCATGGCACTGCCCGGTCAGGAACAGGGCGTGCCCCAGCTCGCCGGCGAGGCCGTGGTGGCCCTGCTCGTGGACCAGGCGCTCGTACCGGTCGACCGCCTCCTGGGCGTACGCAGCCTTGTCCTGCGGGCTCTCGGCCGTACCGGCCCTGTTGAGACGGAGCCGCGCCCGGACCGCGTCCAGGTCGGGGCGGCCGGGGGAGACGGCGGCCTCGATCAGCTCGTCGGCCTCGCCCCACGAGGCAGCCGCCTCGGCGTGCCGTCCGGCCAGCTCAAGCGCCCCCGCCCGGTTCGCCAGTGCCATGGCCAGGCCCTCGTCCTCGCCCGCGGTGCGCATCTCGGCGATGGCCCGCTCGAACAGCCTCAGCCGCTCGCCCGGATCGGCCACGGCGTTCGCCTTCGTACCGAGGGCCATGCCCCGGATCGTCGCCGTCTCGGACGAATCCTCCATCGTGGCCGCCGAGTCGACGATCAGGTCACAGATCTCGATCGACTCGGCGGGCGAACCCGACAGACGCACGACGATCGCCAGGGAATGGAGCACCGAGAGCCGCAGGGCGCGGGCGTCCGCCGAATCGAGGCCCTCCAGGGCCCGAGCGCTCGCCCGGTAGGCCAGCACGGCCCCGGGCAGATCACCCAGGCCATGGCGGACCCGGGCCGACTCCGCGGTGATCAGGGCCCGCAGGTGGGCCGGATCGGGGGTGTCCGCGGTGTCGAGGACGCGAGCCGCCTCGGTCAGCGCCCGCAGGTCCTCCATTGTCTGCGAGGCCCGGCTGCCCCGGCCGCTCGGCCAGAAGCGGACGGCGTCCCCCGGGTCCCGGCCGGCCGCCCGATATGCCTGACCGAGCAGTTCCCGGGGGTCCCGCCAGGACGCCCCGCCGGGCAGTCGGCGCACATACCCGCCCGGGACGGCCGGCTGTGCGCCGCCGCTCGCCGACGTCCGGGACGGAAGCGGTTCGCCGTCCAGCGCGATGCCGCATTCCCGCGCCGCAGTCCGCGTCAGGTGGTTCGCCACCTCTCGCAGTGACTCCGGGCGGTCGGCCGGGTCCGGCCGGAAGCAGGAACGCAGGAGTTCGGCCACCCCGTCCGGCATGGCGACGGGCCCGCCGGTGCCGTTCTCCCCGTCCAGGAACATCTCCAGCGCGGCCCCGGCGACGGTTCCCGAGGGCCAGGTACGACCGCCGGTGAACATCTCCAGTACGGTCACCGCCCAACTCCACACGTCGGCCGGCCGGCCCAGCGACCGGCCCTCCGCCTGTTCGGGGGAGGCGTAACCGGGCGTGACGCCCTCGGCGACGGCCCGCAGCGCCTGCGGCTGCTTCTCCGGGGAGTCCGCCATCACCTGCCGCAGCACCGAGGCGAGGAGTTCGCCGGCGGCCTCGTCGATACCGTCGCCGGGCCGGGCGAGGGCTCGCACGACGTACTCGGTGCCGATGACGTCCTGGGAGTCCCGTTCGGTGATCGCCGCCAGTCCGAAATCGGTGATCCTCG
The DNA here is from genome assembly GCF_042268025.1 of Streptomyces sp. NPDC056161. Lineage (NCBI taxonomy): Bacteria > Bacillati > Actinomycetota > Actinomycetes > Kitasatosporales > Streptomycetaceae > Streptomyces > Streptomyces sp. NPDC056161. The sequence goes on along the minus strand of NZ_JBHJUV010000095.1, from coordinate 11,417 downwards.
CGGTGGCCCGCTCGGTGAGGAGTACGTTGCCCGGCTTCGTGTCGAGGTGGAGCAGGCCATGGGCATGCGCGGCGTCCAGACCCCAGGCGGCCTCCACGGCGACCCGCAGCACGGTGTGCAGCGTCCGCCGCGGATCACCTTCGTAGAGGCGGCCGTCCGCGATCCACTCGGCCAGGGATCCCCCGCCGACGTATTCGCTGAACACCGCCATCCCGTCGCCGACGGTCCGGGTGAAGTGGCACGGGGCGATGTTCGGGTGGGGCGGCAGGCCGATCCAGCGCTGCGCCTCGGTGAGGAAGCGGCCCTGTTCCACCGGATCGGCACGGCGCACGCGTTTGACCGCGTAGTGCTCCCCGGTGCGCCGGCTCACCACCAGGACCACCTCGCCGAACCCGCCGTGACCGAGCCGGCGTTCCACGACGAACTCTCCGAGGACCGTCGTCCCCTCCTGCCACGGTCCGTCACCGCCCGCTCGGGCGGTGGCGGACGACCGTCCGGAGCGTGAGCCGTAGGTCGGCATGAGCGAATCCTTCCGGGTGGGGAACGGAGGGGAGGGCGGCTGCCGCGGGTGGTCGCGGGCCCCGCCTACACGGCCGCCAGCGCCGCGCCGAACGCGGCGGCGGTGGGGAAGTGGATGCGCGGGGTGTCCCGCAGGGCGTCGTCCACCACGCGGGCCAGGCGCGGCGGTATCTTCCGCCCCCGTGCGGCCAGCGGCACCGGCGCGGTGTTCCACGCGGTCAGCCAGGGGTCGCGGCCCGGCGCGAAGTCCCGGGGGACCTGCCCGCTCAGGACGAAGTACAGCGACGCCGCGACCGCCCACACGTCCACATCGGGTCGGGCGTACTTGAAGTTGGCCACCTGCTGCCTGGGCATGAACGCGGGTGTCCCCGCCGACGCACCGGTGCGGGTCACTCCGCTCGCGCCGGCCAGTTCGTACGACTTGGCCAGGCCGAAATCGGCGATCTTGACCTGGAGGTCGCCGCTCCCGCCCGCCAGCAGGAGGTTGAGCGGCTTGATGTCGCGGTGCACGACACCGGTGACCGGCACCTCCCGCCCCTGGGCGTCCACGGCCCCCAGCGGTGCCGAGTGCGCGTACCGCAGGCCGTCGAGCACGTCGAGGAACAGTGCGACGGCCGTCTCCGCCGCCAGCGGACCCTGGCGGCGGACGAGGTGATGCAGGCTGCCGGACTCGCACAACTCCATGACGAGGAAGTACCGGCCGTCGGCGTGGCCGCTGGCCAGAGTGCGCACCACATGGGGGTGGACGAGGGCCTGAGCGGTACGCAGTTCCCGCAGGACGCGCGGGTCAGCGACGGGCGGAGCCGACGGCGCGTCACCACCGGAGCGCAGCACCTTCACGGCGCACCGCTCGCCGCTCGCCCGGTCGACTGCCTCGTACACCGCCCCCATCCCGCCGCGGCCCAGCGGCCGGCCGATCGCCCACCGGTCGAGGACGAACGGCTGGCTGGTCAGGTCCATCGGCGCTCTCCTTCGCCACGCGAATCGCAACCAACACCGCGATCCGCGCCGACTCGTATAGTAGGGGGACCCTCTTCCGGGCCGGGCCCATTCGCGAACAAACCCCGCGCCGAGAGGGGAACTCGGCGCACTGCCAGGGCGGTTCAGGGAGGACCAGGAATGTCCAGGGAGCACTCGGCGGATCCGTTCAGCACCTTCCTCAACGCGACCAACCGGCCGTCCGCGTCGCCGGGGCCGGACCAGGGGCAGTCCACCCCGCCCCTGCCGCCCGTCGCGACGTCGGTACTGCGCGCCCTGCTCGCAACGGCGCACGCGCAGGTCGGCCGGGTGGGCGGCGATCTCGGCCTCACGACGCTCCAGATCGCGGAGGCCGTATCGCTGCTGGTGCGCCTGGAGTTGGTGGCGGTCGGCCGGGACGGCACCGACGACACGATGGAACTCACCGCGAAAGGCCGGGCGTTGCTGGAGGAGCTGTAGCACCCAGGTTCGGCGGCCGACCGGAAGACGCAGCACCCGTTCGAGTACGCGGCAGGTGAGAGGGGCGCCAGATGCAGGACTTCGTGGCGGCGGGCGCGCTGGGAGCGCTGGTGGGAGGGGCGGAACTGGCGTCGCGCTATCGCGACCGCCCGTCGGCCCTGCTGGGCGTCGCCAGCGCGTGGCTCTACGTACTCCTCAACGCGGCGGCGAGCAGCGGGGTCCTGTGGGTCGTCCACGTCTTCGGCTGGAGGTTCGGGACCGCGTCCGCCGACCAGGCGGCGGCACTCCAGGTGCTCGTCTCCGGGCTGGCCGCCCTCGCCCTGTTCCGCAGCTCGTTGTTCACGGTCCGGGTCGGCGACCAGGAAGTCGGCGTCGGTCCCAACCTCATCCTCGCCATGCTCCTGGGCGTGGCCGACCGGGGTGTGGACAGGATGCGGGCCAAGGACCGTTCCCAGCAGGTCACCCGCGTCATGCGCGGAGTCCGCTTCGACAAGGCCCGCGTGGCCCTGCCGGCCTTCTGCCTGGCCCTGCTGCAGAACCTGCCCGAGCAGGAACAACGCGATCTCGCGGCGGCCGTCGAAGCGCTGGGCACCAGCGAGATGACGGACACCCAGAAGTCCTACGCGCTCGGTCTTCTCCTGATCAACATCGTCGGCCCCGAAGTGCTCCAGAGCGCCGTGGGCGCGCTCGCCGAGGAGATCAGCGAACCGGCGCCGCAGGCCGCCCGGACACTACCCCAGAGCCGTACGGGCACGGACTCGATCACCGCCTGAGCACGCGGGGGGGGGTGCCGAACCTCAGCCTCGAAGGCCGGTGTTCCCGCGGCGGCGCGTCCTGAGCGCGGCGGCCACGAACGACGCGACCACCGGTCGGCGGTCCTGCTCGTTCCAGGCCAGCACCAGGCGGCTGGGCGGCGCGTCGGTCACCGGGACGCACACCAGACCGGCTGGGACCGTTTCGACCAGCGAACGGGGCAGTACCCCGACCATCCGGCCCACCGCGATCATCTGGAGCGTCTGGGTCACGTCGGCGACCTCGGGACCGGTGCCGTCGCCCTCGGGTATTCCTTTTCCGCGGGGCAGCGTCTCACCCTCCAGGTCGGACATGAGCACCGAGGCCCGCCCGGCCAGCCGGTGCCCGGACGGGACGATGACCACGCGGTCCTCGGTGTGCAGCGTCTCGTGGGCCATGCCGTCGAGATCGTCGAAGGGTACGTAGAGCAGGCCGACGTCGGCCCGGCCGTCGCGCAGGAAGTCGGTGCGGTCGACGGGGCCGCTGAACAGGATGTCCACCCGGCGGGCGTCGGGCTGGTGGGCGTACTCGGCCAGGATCCCGGACAGCAGCCCGGCGTCGCCGCCGGGCTTGAGGACGAGCCGCAGGTGGGCCTGGACGGCACCGGCCCGCCGGGCTTCCTGGACGGCGGCGCCGACCGCGTTGAGCGCGTGCCGCCCGTGCTCCCGCAACGCCTTCCCGGCCGGGGTGAGCTCGACGTGCCGGCTGGAGCGGATGAACAACTGGACGCCGAGCCTGGTCTCGATCCGCCGGATCGCCTTCGACAGCGCCGGCTGGGCGATCGACAGCCGGACGGCGGCCCGGCCGAAGTGCAGCTCGTCGGCGACGGCGATGAAGTACTCAAGTTCCCGGGTCTCCAGCTCGATCATGCCTCCAGGTTATCGCTGAATATCGAACAGATCTTGGACACCGTCGGCGTACGCCCTCAAGAATTGACGCATGATCAACCACACGATGATTGTCTCCTTCGACCAGCCGCTGCCCGACAGTGAGCTGGATCAGTACCTCGCGGATATCGAACGGGTCATGCTCGACAGCGGTCTCGTGCAGTCGGTCGTGGCCCGGCGCCACCTTCCGATCCCCGGCGAGGAGGCCATTCCGGCGCTGGTCGCGACCGCGATCGTGCAGTTCGCCGTGGCCGACATCGACACGCTGACGAAGTCGTTCACCGCGCCCGGCCTGCACGAGCTCATCGAGCACTGGCAGGCGCGGCACCCGTACAAGGTCGCCTGGGCGAACCACGAGCGGCTGGCATGAGCGAGGTCTCCGGCTCCCGGAAGGTGGGACTGGTCACCGGCGCGGGCAGCGGGATCGGCCGGGCGACGGCGCTCCGGTTCGCCCGCGGCGGCGCGGCGGTCGCCGTGCTCGACATCGACGCGGGCACGGCGGCCGAGACCACCGAGATGATCAGGAGCGACGGTGGGGAAGCGCTCGCCGTCACCGTCGACATCGCCGACGAACACTCCGTGCGGGCGGCCGTCGAGCGCACGGTCACCGCGTACGGCGGTCTCGACTTCGCCGTGAACAACGCCGGGATGGCCTCCCACCACCGGCGACTCGACCAGCTGACCGCGGACGAGTTCGAGCGGGTGGTCCACGTCAACCTGACCGGGACCTTCCTGTGCATGAAGTACGAGCTGCCCCTGCTCGCGGGCGGCGGCGCGATCGTCAACATCGCGTCCAACGGCGGCCTGTACGCGATCCCGCACGCCCCCGCCTACGTGGCCGCCAAGCACGGCGTCGTCGGCCTCACCAAGGCCGCCGCGGTCGACCACGCGCCGGACGGCGTCCGGGTCAACGCCGTCTGTCCCGGTCCGACCCGCACTCCCGGGTTCGACGAGGTGGCGGCCGGCACCGACATGATCGCCCAGCAGGAGGCGATCACGCCGCTCGGCCGGCTGGCCGCGCCGGAGGAGGCCGCGGCGGCCGCGGTCTGGCTCTGCTCGGACGCCGCGTCCTACGTCACGGGGATCGCGCTGTCGGTCGACGGCGGCCGGCGGGCCTGAGGGACCGCGGCGCCGGGGGACGGTGATCCACGGGAGCCGGGCACGTACGCCGGCCACCGCGACCACGGGCTACCCGGGGTGATCGTGGGTGATCCGGGGTCACCGGCCGAGGCCGGGGCCGGGGCGACGGGCCACGGCCGCCGGTGAGCCGGCCGGTCGTCGCCGGATGGCCGCTCCACCCGGATCATGCCGGTGCCGCTCTCCCCAGGAGAGCGGCACCGGCATGATCCGTCGAGCCGTGGCGGCGCGTCAGTCCAGCGGTCCCGGCTCCGGCTCGCTCTGCCGCGCGGTCTCCTCGTGGCTGAGGAAGAGGTCGAAGCCGTCCTGCCCGGTGCCGTCCACCCGGACCGGAGCGGCCACCGGCGGGTAGCCGGAGGCGACCAGCGTGTACTCGGTGCCGGCCAGATCCGGGAAGGAGTACTCGCCGTCCTCGCCGGTGGTACGGGTGGCGACCACGCTGCCCGCCGGGTCGAGGAGCGCCACCCGGGCGTCGGCCAGCGGGGTGCCGTTCCTGCCGCGTACGGTGCCGCGCACCACGGCGGCCGGGGCGAGGAACACGTCCTGCGCGGTCGCGGTGTCCCCGACGGTCAGCGCGAGGGCGGTGGGCCGGTGACCCTCGGCGCTCACGGTCAGGACGTACTCCCCGGCGACCAGGTTGCCGAAGCGGTAGCCGCCGTCGGCACCGGTGATCGTGGAGTCGGCCACCTCTCCGTACGGGTCGGTGGCCACCACCAGGGCGCCGGCCACCGGCTGGTCGCCGGAGCGTACGGAGCCGGCCAGGCCGCCGTTGCCGGTCAGCACGAGGTTGTACTCAAGGGAGAAGTCGCCCACCGAGAGGGTGGCCACCTGCGGCTGGCGTCCGGTGGCCGAGCCGACCAGGACGTAGGAGCCGGCGGTCGGGACGTGCACCGCGTAGCGGCCCAGCGAGTCGGCGGTGGAGCGGCCGAGCTGACGCCCCGTCGGATCGATCAGGGTGACCACGGCACCCGGCACCGGCGCGCCGCCGCCGTAGGTCGACACCTGACCGCTGACCATCACGTCGGTCGAGACCGGAAGCGGCATGGTGCTCGTGGTCCCGGGCTGGGCGAGGGGCTCGGCCGCGGCCGGTGCGGTGCGCTCGGGAGCGGCGCCGGCGGACTTGCCCACGGCCTGCATCTGCGCCATGGGGCTGCCCTTGCGGTAGAGCGTCACCGCGAGGAGGGCCGCGGCGACGAAGAAACCGGCCGCCCACCAGTAGGAGGTGGCGTAGCTGTGCAGCGCGGCGTTGGCCTGCACCAGCGGAGTCACCGGCAGATGGTGCTTGATGTAGTCGGTCGCCGAGGACGCCGCCAGGGTGGAGAACAGCGCGGTGCCGATGGAGCCGCCGACCTGCTGCATGGTGTTGATGGTCGCGGAGGCGACACCCTGGTCCTGCGGGGCGACACCGAGGGTGGCGAGGCTCATCGCGGGCGGCATCACCATGCCGATACCGGCGCCCATGAGCAGCAGGGGCGGCAGTACGTCCGCGGTGTACGTCGAGTGCAGACCGAGGCCGGTGAGCCAGACCAGACCGCCGGCCGCCAGCAGCGCACCGACCGGGACGATCGGCTTGGCGCCCAGCCGCGGGACCAGCACGATCGTGGCCAGCTGGGCGAACACCATCAGCATCCCGATCATCGGGAGGAAGGCAAGACCGGTCTTGACCGGCGTGTAGTGCAGTGTTTCTTGCAGGTAGTAGGTCAGGAACAGGAATATCCCGAACATTCCCGCACCGGTGACGAACACCGAGAGGAAGGAAGCCGCCCGGTTCCGGTCGGCCAGTACGCGCAGCGGCAGCAGCGGATGCTTGGCCCGGCTCTCCCGGACCACGAAGGCGGCCAGCAGCACGACACCGGCGGCCAGGAACGTCCAGACCATCCAGTTGCCCCACGGGTGGGTCTCCGCGTTGGCGAAGCCGTACACGAGGGAGAACACACCGCCCGCGGCGAGTACCGTGCCCCACAGGTCGAGGCGCGGGCTCTCGCTCTTGGAGGGGCGGCGGATGAACACGGCCGCGCCGACCACCGCGAGGACCGCGATCGGCAGGTTGACGTAGAGGGTGTACCGCCAGTTCAGGTGCTCGGTCAGCACACCGCCCAGCAGCAGGCCGACCGCGCCGCCGCTACCGGCGATCGCACCGTAGACACCGAACGCCTTGGCGCGCTCCTTGGCATCGGTGAAGGTCGTGGTCAGCAGGGACAGCGCGGCGGGTGCGAGCAGCGCGCCGAACACGCCCTGCACCGCCCGGCCGATGATCAGCATCGTCAGGTTCTGCGAGGCACCGGCCACCGCGGACGCCAGGGCGAACCCGATCAGACCTATCAGCAGGGTGTTCTTGCGGCCGAAGAGGTCCGCCAGCCGCCCGCCGAGCAGCAGCAGGGAACCGAACGCCAGCGAGTAGGCGGTGACCACCCACTGCCGGCCGTCGTTGGAGAAACCCAGGTCCTGCTGGGCGGACGGCAGGGCGATGTTCACGATCGTGGAGTCGAGCACCACCATCAGCTGGGCGAGGCCGATCACGGCCAGCACCAGCCAGCGACGCTGGGAGTGGTGGTGTTCCGCACCGTGGGCTGACGAGGACCTGGCCGGTGCGGCGTCGGCGCGCGCGTCGACAGAAGTGGATGACATGTGTGAGGTCCTCCGGAGTTACAGAGTCAGTTGCGAACGAGCACCGGAAGGACCACGGTGTCCAGGAAGTGCTTGAGGTAGTCGGTGTCGGCTTCGCATCGCTCGACGAAGGGCCGGGCGAAGACCGCGCCCACGAGCATGTGCGGGAGGTAGAGGGCCGTCGGGGAGTCCGGCGCGATCTCGCCCCGGGCCACGGCCCGCTCGACGATCTCCCGCAGCATCCGCAACTCCGGCTCGATGACGGCCTCGTGCAACGCCTCGGCCAGGTCGGGGTTCTTGTGCACGGCGGGAGCGATGACCTGGCTGAGTTCGACGTCCTTGCGCGCGCCGGTGAAACGGCGGGCCAGCTCATGGAGGTCGCCCGGCAGCGAGCCGGTGTCCAGGCTGCTGAGATCGAAGGGTTTGCAGTGCCGGAGCGCCGCGGCGACCAGTTGGGGTTTGCCCTGCCACTGCCGGTACAGCGTGGCCTTGCTGCAACGCGACCGGGCGGCGACGGCGTCCATGGTCAGCGCGTCGTAGCCGGACTCGCGCAGCTCGTCGAGAACGGCGTCGTAGAGTTCACCCTCGCGCTCGGGGGTGAGCCTGCTCCGGCGGGGTGCCGCCTCCGTCCTGGCGGCTGCCCGTATTGCGCCCATCCGACGACACCTCGCTTCCTCGTGTCCAGGGGCTGTCGATCCATTAACGGATCGAAACTGTTTCGTACTCGTCGAGCGTAGGTTCCCGATGAGTGAAATGCAAACAATCGTCTGGCTCCGGGGAGGGCGCACGGGAGCAGAAGGGGGCCCACACGTGTCGCGGTGGCGGACGACCGCGCGCACGGGGCCCGTGTTCTCCGGTTCTTTGCGGGTCGTGCGCGATCGGAGAGCGTTCGGAGAGCGTTCGGAGAGCGTTCGCTCAGGGTGTCCGCTCTCACACGTCGCCGCTCCCGTCCGGGCGGCCGGTGCCTGGGGGAGCCGCTCCGGCCACCAGGTTTGCCGGCGTCCCCACACCTTCGGTCCGGACCTCCATCCGGTCGCCGGCAACCGGTGGCCGCACTCCGGCGGGGCCGCCGGTGAGCGGGACATCGCCCCTGCGAAGGGCGATCCGGCGGGTGACGAAGAACAGCCGCGCACCCACGTAGGAGACCGTGTCCGCGGTGGACACCTCCTGGACCCCGGCCGCCCGCCACCGTACGCAGCCGCAACGCTCCGGCGTCGAGTGCCACGATCCCGCGCCCGGCGTGTGCGGCGCACCGGCGTGCCGACCCGACTGGGGCACGGGCGCCGCCGCAGTTACCCGGCGGCGCCCGTCCTCCTCAGTCCTCCACCCACATCCTGCGGACGTAGGCGTCGCGGTCGTCCAGCAGACCCGCTTCACGGTCCGGCTTGCGGACGATGGTGCCGCCGCCCTTCTCCAGCATCACGATCGAGGCGAGCAGCAGGCCGCGCAGCAGATCGTGCATGAGGACGTTCCTGGTGGCACAGCAGGTGTCGTACAGGCCCTGCGTGAACGCCTGGAACGTGCTGATGTCGACGTCGGCGCCCCCGCGTTCGTTGGGCGTCAGGCCGGTGGGCAGTTCCAGCAGTTCGCCGGCTCCTCGGGCGAGGGACACATAGAGTTTTCCCACCTTCAGCGCCGGGTCCCAGAGCGTCCTGGTCCGGTCGGCCGTCTCGAATTCGTAGCTCAGTGGTCCCACCTCAGTCTGATGTCCTCGTCAGGGTACTGCTCGCGCAGATGCTGGATCCGCGCCTCGACCGCAGCCCTGAACCGTGGATCGATGTTCGAGTGGGTGTAGCGGAAACCGATCGGAGCGTTCGCGTAGTACTCGGGGAGCTGCCTGCGTGCCTTCAGGTACTTCTCGAACTTTCCGTCGATGTTCTTGAGGATCCAGTCGTCGGTGGCGTAGAACGTGTCCTTCAGTTCCCAGAGGACGTCGTCGTCGAAGTGGTCGATGTCGGTGATCTTGTTGCCGGTCTGGGGGTCGAAGACGTCGTAGTTCTCCATCCCTTCGAGGCAGCCCTTGCCGACGCCCGCCGCCGACGTCGCGAGCGAGGCGGACGACACCGGCGCCGTGAAGGAGGCGGACGACACCGGCGCCGCGAGCGAGGAGTTACTGACGATCCGGCAGCCGCGCCGCAGCAGCTTCAACTCGTCGTAGACCCGGTCCAGCGTCTTCAGTTTGGCGCCGATCAGGACGTCCACGGCCAGGCTGCCGCAGTGTTCGAGGTCCTTGTTCTTGAGGCACGCCTCGTACTCGCCGAGTCCGGTCAGCTCCTTGGTGACGTTCCACAGGGCCTCCGCGGCGTCGCCGAACTCCTTGCCGTGCGCCAGCAGGTCGCAGTACACCTCCTGGTGCTGGCACCAGCGGGCGAAGCCTTCCGGGTCGCAGGGGATGTAGCCCTGGCCGCAGCGGTACATCTCGCGGGCGCGGGCCCCGTCGTCGTTCTTCGCCTTCTCCTTGGCCTCCACGGCGGCCTTGCGCCGTGCCTCCGCCTCCTCCCGGTACTTGGTGACCGCGATGGTGAACGCCTCGGTGGCCGCCTTGACCGCGGCGTCCGCGTCCTTGCCCGCCGCGATCGCCGACGCGTACGCCTGGTCGGCGTAGTACGACGCGTTGGCCGCGGCCCCCTGCGCCACCTCCGAGGACAACGTGGCGTCGGCGGCCGACCTGGCGGCGTCGGACGCGGAGACATCGGCCCGGTTCGCGGCGTCACGGGCGGCCTTGGCGGAGGCCGCCGCGCTCGCCGCGGAGACCTCGGCGTCCTTGGCGTAGCCGTCCGCCTGGTCGGCGTAGGTCCGCGCCTCGGCCGCGGAGGCGTCGGCCTTCCGCGCCCACTCGGCGGCCTCGGCGGCCGCGTTGCGCGCGGTCGCGGCCACCTTCTGGGCGGTGGCGGCGTTCTGCTGCGCGGTGGCGGCGACCTTCGCCGCGTCCGCGATGAGCTTCTGCACCTGAGCCACGTGGGTGGCGGTGAGGTCGTCCTTGCGCTGTGCGGTGTACTGCCCGGAGACGATGAAGGCGTGCAGCGCCTGCGGTGAGCCCTCCAGCGCGATGCGCGCCGCCGACTTCACCTCGGGGGTGCCGCTGTCGATCAGCTGCGCCGCCCGGACCCGTTCGTCCTCGGTCCTGGCCGTGTCCTGCGTCTTCAGCAGGAACGCGCTGAACTTCCGGGGATCGCCCGTGGCCAGGGCGGCGCGGCCGGCCTCGGTGAGGACGGGCCCGGCCCCGGACAGCGTCTGCGCGATGGCGACGCGCATGTCCTCACCGGCGACCTGGTACTGGCCGGTGCCGACGAACTCGGTGACGGCGGCGGCGTCACCGTCGAGGGCGGCCTCGGCCGCGGCGCGCACCGTCCCGCTCTCGCTCTCCTCGGCGAGGCGCTCGACGTAGGTACGGTCGTCCTGCTGCCGGGCGTCGTCCCAGCCGGCGCGCAGCCAGTCGAGGACGATGCCGTCGGTGCCACCCAGGGCGGCCTCGGCGGCGGAGCGTCCCCACGCCGTGCCGTTCTTCATCACCAGCACGGCCAGTGCGCGGCCCTGCCCGGCGACGGCCGCGAGGTCGGCGCCCGGCTCGGCGGCCTCGGCCACCAGCCCGTCGCGTTCGCTCTCCCGCTCCCGGGCCGCCTGCTCCCGCTCGGCCTCCTGGGCCGCGGCGGCCTCGTACGCCTCCTTGTCGTCCTTGGCCAGTTCGATGCCCGCGTTGGTCCGGCCGAGCAGTTCCGCCGCCTCGACCTCGCGGGCGATGGTGTAGATCTCCTGGGCCTTCAGCACGGCCGCACTGGCCGCGTTCGCGGCGGCCGTCGCGGCGTTGGCGTGCTCCGTCGACCTGGCGGCGGCCTGCGCGGCGTCGCCGGCGTGCTCGGCCGCGTCGTCGGCGGCATCGGCGGCGTTGTTCGCGTGCGTGGCCGCCGACCTGGCGGCGTCGCGGGCCTCGCGGGCGGCCTTGGCCGCCTTCCGGGCCAGCGCCTCCGCGGCGCCGGCGGCCCGGTCGGCCTCGGCGGCATGGCGCCGGGCGGCGGCGGCCGCGGCGCGGGCCTCGGC
>NZ_JBHJUV010000094.1:0-22419 GCF_042268025.1 Streptomyces sp. NPDC056161 | reverse complement strand
CCGGAATGAAATTCCGGAGGGGCTCCATCGGCGTTTGACGGCAGCGGTGACGGCAACACTAGCGGACGGCGGCGGTGGGTGGGTCCTCGTGGTCGCCGTCGGCCGGGCTGAGGGCGTTGCCGAGGGTGTCGATGGCCTGGCGTTGGAGGCGGAGTCGGACGTGGGCGTAGACGCCGGCGGTGACGCCGATGTGGGCGTGGCCGAGGAGTTCCTTGATGACGACTAGGGCGTGTTTTCAATGTGCTGGTCACAGCCACTCATTGATGGCGGCAACGAGGACGGTCGCTTCGTATCGGACGGCGAGCTTGTCGTACCGCGTGGCGACCGCGCGGTGCCTTTTGAGGCGATTGATGCCGCACTCGACCGCGTGGCGCTCGCGGTAGTCGGCCACGTCGAACTTCGGCGGTCGTCCGCCGCGGGAGCCGCGCTTCCGCGGTTGGCGATCTGGTCGCGCTTCTCGGGGATGGTGCACCGGATTTTACGTCGCCGCAGGTAGGCACGGTTCGCGCGGGAGCCGTACGCTTTGTCCGCGCGGACCTTGTCCGGCTTGGTGCGCGGACGGCCCGGCCCGGGCCGGGGCACCCGGATGCGGTCGAGCACGGTCTGGAACTGCGGGGAGTCGCCGCGCTGTCCGGCCGTGACGACGAGGGACAGCATCTTCTGGGCCTGCTCGACGGCCAGGTGCAGCTTGGTGGTCAGTCCGCCGCGCGACCGCCCGAGAGCGTGGTCGTCGGGTTCGCTGAAGACGCCGCCGGGCGGCTCGGTCTGCAGATCCCCCTTTTGCGGGCCCCGGCCGCGTGCTGGTGGGCACGGGTAATCGTGGAGTCGACCGAGACATCCCAGGTGATCAACCCTTTCGCGTCCGCCCGGGCCTGGAGCTGTTCGACGATCCGGTGCCAGGTGCCGTCCCGCTGCCAGCGTCTGAACAGGGTGTACACGGTCTCCCACGGCCCGTACCGCTCCGGCAGATCGCGCCAGGGTATGCCGGTCCGAGTGCGGAACCGTATGCCGTCGATCAGTTTCCGCTTGCTGTGCACCACAGGCCGCCCGGGCTTCCTGCCCTTCGGCAACAACGGCTCCAGCACCGCCCACTGCGCTTCTGTCAGATCCCCACGAGCCACAACACGTGATCATGACACGACCTTGATCAACTTTGAAAACACGCCCTAGCGCTGGGCGGTGCGCGGGACTGGGAGGACGAGGACCGGCTCGCCGAATGGCGGCACCACACGACCGGCCCATGGGAGGTCCGGATCCTGCCCGGCGGCCACTTCTACTTCCGGGACCGGTCCGATGCCTTCTTCGACACCCTGTCGGACCGCATGGCCCGCCTCGCCCACAGCCTGCCCGACACCTCTACCACCAACCCATAGGAGACCCCGTGCCCAACGAGATCACCGACCTGCGCAGCGACACCGTCACCAAGCCCACTGCCGACCTCGGCGACAACACTTTGGGCGAGGACCCCACCGTGATCCGCCTGGAGCAGATGCTCGCCGACACCTTCGGGTTCACCGCGGGCCTGTTCCTCCCCAGCGGAGTCATGGGAAACCAGCTCGGCCTGCGGCTGCTGGTGCCGCCCGGGCAGGAGTTGCTGGCGGACGCCGACTCGCACTTCCTCCTCTACGAGGACGGCGGCGTGGCCTGGCACGGCGGCATCCTGACCCGCACGGCCGTGTCCGAGAACGGGCTGCTCGACCCGGCCGTACTCGCCCGGAACACCGCCTCCGTCTGCGGCGCCAGCCGCAGCGACTGGATCTCCCCGGAAACTCCATCGATCGCGGCCCCGACGACCGAACGGGCGTGAATATCCAGCCCGGCATACGTACGCTTGAACATGACCGGCACCTCCGGCAACTGCGGCTCTACCGTCACTCGGAGTGGCGGCAACTCGCGCCGACTTGCGAGCGAGGCGCCGGTTCTCCATACGGTCTAGGCTCGTAGGCATGGGAATCGACTGGGAGAACATGCTCGGCACAAGCGGCAACGGCCTCAACGGCGCCTACGACAGCACGGTCTCCGAGGTCATCTACAGCGAGGGACCGTGGGACGACCGTCGGCCATTCCCAGTCGGCGAAGAGCACGACGACACAGACGGCCTGCGCTGACCTCAGCGCACACACGGAAACGCCCCGGTGAGCGCCAGGGAAGTCACAGGGGTCGTCTGGGCCTCGCAGGGCGATTGTCCGCAGGCTGGTTCCGCGCGGCCTGTACGGGCCGGTGCAGGACTACCTCGACGGCGTCTTGGGCGACTGACGCGTTACGACTCGGTACGCGATTGAGGTCGGGGTGTGCTGGCCTGGCCGTTCGGCTGGTGGGTGATCAGCAGGCAGTCTGGTGGGCGAGCACGAGTTCGGTGCTCGTGCGCCGCCGGGTGGGCCTGCGGGCCGCGCGGTCGGAGACCAGTGCGGCGATGGCAGCATGCGTTTCGGCGTAGGACTCGCGACGGCCGAGGTATCGCTGGAGCGGCCGCCACTTCTTTTCCTCGCCGATGGTGTGCTCCACGCAGATCCGCGCGGAGGACTGCCGTCGGCGCGCCTCGCGCCAGGCGTACTTCTCGCCCAGTGGCGCTTCGTCCTTCGGCTTGCGTGGCGGTGCCTGGACCTGGCCTGGGAAGTCGTTGGCCAGGCCCCGGTAGCCCTCGTCGACCTTCGCCTTGACATGCGGATGGAGCCGCAGTTGCTCGGCGATGCCCTCGGTGCGCATCGCGGTCTGGTCGTGCATCCGGCCGGGCCGGTCGGCCCCGGACCACAGCAGGCGTCCCGAGCCGTCGCTGATGGTGGTGGTCTTGGCTGTGTTCTGCTTCTTCTTGCCGGAGACGAACGCCTTGCGGCCGGAGCGGCCGGCCTTGGGGCGGCGGACCTGGGTTTCGGTGCCGTCGATGCGCAGTTCGACACCTTCGGCCTTGGCGTAGGCGAATACGTCGGCCAGGGTGTGCAGCCGGAGGCCGGGCCGGTCGGGGACGGCGAAGCCGCGGGAGGCCAGCAGCGGGCGGATCTCATGGATGGCGCGGGTGACGGTGGGGCGGGAGACGCTGTAGAGCTCGGCCAGTGCCGCGTGGGGTAGTTGCAGGTGCAGGTGAACCAGGGTGACCAGGACCCGGTCGGTGAAGATCAGTTTGTGGTCCGGCCCGGCTCCGGCGGCCCGTTTGCGCTCTCCGCCACGACGCTCACGCAGCCCGGATTCGCACCGCCTCAGCCAGGGGTCGGCCAACTCCTCGGTCAAAACGCCGAGATGTGCACGATCAAGGCCGCAGAAGGCAGGATGGGTCAAGGCCGCACGGGCTCGGTAATGCGTCACAACATCACCAACCCGTGCGGCCGCCGTCACGTCACGGTTCTCCGGCGGCCCGAGCGGCGTAGGACTTCGCGACCAGTTCCTCCACCAGAGCGCCCTTCGCCGCCGAGTACTCCTGCCTGCCCTTGCTGTCGGCACGGAACCGCTGCGCGAGGGCCACCTTCAACGCGCTGTAGCGTCGGACTTCATCGGGCCGCTGACACAGGTAGTCACGGAGCATGATGTGATCAAGGTGGGGCTTGGAACCTGAGACCACGCCGTACAGGTGATGTTCGGGAGCCGCAGAAGGGGCTTGAAAGGCATCCCGTCCCGGAATCCCC
Source organism: Streptomyces sp. NPDC056161 (assembly GCF_042268025.1). Classification (NCBI taxonomy): domain Bacteria; kingdom Bacillati; phylum Actinomycetota; class Actinomycetes; order Kitasatosporales; family Streptomycetaceae; genus Streptomyces; species Streptomyces sp. NPDC056161. Next base: position 18,802 of record NZ_JBHJUV010000094.1, on the reverse strand, counting down.
AGATCACCTTCGGGCCGGTAACCCTGCCCGGTGAGCCGGGAGATCAGTTCGGGCATGGCGGCGTCCTCGGCCACTACAATGTCAAGGTCGATAATCGGCTTGGCCGCGCATCCGGGCACGGCTGTGCTTCCGACATGCTCGATGGATACAGCCAGATCCGCGACGTGAGGTGCAAGTCGCTGCCGCAGATCCTGGAATTGCTCAGCCCATTGGGGGTCGTAGTCGCTGACCACGATCATGCCAGTCATGCTGGCAGTCTCCCAGGATCGCCAGGGCCCATCGAGTCGCTCTGAGGGCCCTGGTTATCGCGTACCGAGTCGTTAGTGTGGCTGCTGCTGGTGCGTCGGTTACAGGCGCTTCGCTGTGCGGTTGCGTAGCAGCAGCCACTGACTCGCGTCGGCGCCGCCTGAGCGCGCAGCCGGTCCGTGCAGCAGCACGGCGTAAGCCGTCCTCTCCGCCTTGCTCGGGGCGGCATACTGGCCTGGCGCCTCCGGGGTCGGGAATGACCTCGTCATGCCTTTCCACGCCTTGTCCGCGTTTGGAGTGCTGAGCATTGGCCCTCCCGGGCTCAATAGGGTCATGCAGTGAAGTACAGACAGCAGTGCCCCGACACCCGGAAGAAGGGTTACACGTCCTGCAACGCCCTGCGCGTCACCAGCGGCACCACCGCCTTCCAGGAGGAGCAGGCGGCGAAGAAGGGCATCGCGCCCCAGACCGTCAAGCCGAACGCCGCCGCGGACTCGCCCACCGGTTACGGCCCCAGCGACCTCCAGTCGGCCTACGGCCTCACCTCCGCCGCCTCTTCCAGCGGCTCCGGCAAGACCATCGCCATCGTCGACGCCTACGACGACCCCAACGCCGAGTCGGACCTAGCCGCCTACCGCTCGAACTACGGCCTGTCCGCCTGCACCTCCTCCAACGGCTGCTTCACGAAGGTCGCCCAGGACGGCTCCTCCAACCTCCCCACGGCCGACAGCGGCTGGGCCGGCGAGATCTCCCCCGGCCTCGACATGGCCTCCACCATCTGCTCCAACTGCAACATCACGCTCGTCGAGGCCAACTCCTCCTCGATGGACGGCCTCGGCACGGCCGTGAACGAAGCCGTCAGCCTGGGCGCCGCTGCCGTCTCCAACAGCTACGGCGGCTCGGAGTCCTCTTCCGACACGACGTACGACTCCGAGTACTTCAACCACCAGGGCGTCGCCACCACCGTCTCCGCCGGTGACAGAGGCTACGGCGCCGAGTACCCGGCGACCTTCCGGTGGATTGGAGACGGTGCCGGTGCGGGGGGCTGACCGAGCATCGCCCCGCGTTCGCCCTCCCTCAGGCCTTCGCAGGGCACTTCCACATGGCGGCTACCGGAGGATTGCTGACGGCCGCGTTCACAGCGTGAGATCACGTGGAGCCGCCGCTGCGCACCCGCCGTCAGCAGAACCGCAAGCGGCGCAAGCGGTGACGTGGGCCGGCCGCCGACTGGCGTTGGGTTCAGTGATGAGGATCTTCGCCACCTGCTCCACGCCCTGCGCGAGTTCGAACAGCACTACAACTCCCACCGGCCCCACCAGGGCATCGCAGACGCCCGCCTGCTGCAACCGCTCCCCACACCGATCACCGACCCGGACGCCATCGCCCACCTCGACATACGACGACGCGACCGCCTCGGCGGAATCCCCCACGAGTACGAACATGTCGCGTGACCTGCACGGACGAACTTTCCGGCAAGAGCAGCCGTATGTCAAAGATGAGTCGGTCAAAATGACGGTCCGCGCTGTGTCGGCGGCCTGTGCCATACGTCTCCCACCCCGAGAGGTCTTGTCCACGGGACGGTGTCGCCGTCGTCACCGCACCGGTCCACGCCCCATCGTATGTTCGATCCGCCGGCTTCGCTCTGTCACGCCGGAGCGCACCCGCGACCCGGCCCGGGTGGGGAAGACTGACCCCGCACACGCGCGACGACGAGGAGGCTGCGCATGACACGCCCGATCACGGCGGGGGTCGACGGTACGGAGGAAAGCCTGGCCGCACTGGCGTGGGCGGCCCGCGAGGCCGTCCGCCGGGACCGGCCCCTGCACGTGGTGCACGCCTGGCATCCCCAGCACCACGAGGTGTCCGCCGCGGCGGACCGGGAGACCCAGCGGACCTGGGTGCGCGACGCGACGGACCAGGCGGTGAGCCCGGTCACCGAGCGGCACCCGGAGCTGACCGTCACCACGGACGTCGTCGAGGGCCACGCCGCCGAGGCGCTGCTCGCCGCCGCGGCCGAGTCCGAACTGCTGGCGCTCGGCTCACGCGGCCACGGACCGGTCGTGGGGTTCCTGCTCGGCTCCGTCGGCCAGCAGGTGATCGCCGAGGCCCGGCGGCCGGTGGTGCTGGTGCGCGCCGGGGACCGGGCCGCCGCCGAGGCGGCCGGCCGGGACGTGGTCGTGGGCCAGCAGGGCGACCCCGAGGACAGCGCCGCCGCGCTGCGGTTCGCGTTCGAGACCGCGGCGGCCCGCCGGGCCGCGCTCCTGGCCGTCCGGGCCTGGACCCTGCCGCCCGTCTTCGCCTACAGCCCGGGTTCGATGAGACTCCTGGACGACGCCGGGGGCCTGGAGCCGTACGAGAAGGAGGCGCTGGCCGAGGCGCTCGGGCCGTGGCGGGAGCGGTTCCCCGACGTGCCCGTCACCGAGCACATCGAGATGGGCAGCGCGGGACAGGTACTGCTGTCGGTCGCGGCGCGGGCCCAGCTGATGGTCGTGGGGCGCCGGGCGCACCGCACGGCGGTCGGCGCCCGCATCGGCTCGGTGGCCCACGGGGTGCTGCACCACGCGCCGTGCCCGGTGGCCGTGGTCCCGCACGACTGACCGGGCCCCACCGGACCACCGGTCCGGGGGCGCCGCGCAGTCCGCGGCGCCCCCGGACCTGCGGCCCGTTCACTCGGGTGTGGTGGGCTCCAGCGTCGCGCGGGCCTTGGGCAGGACGTTCTTGATGTAGTCGGCGACCGCCGTGTCCAGCCCTATGTCGTGCTGTGCGCGCTCGGACAGGTACCAGCGGTGTTCGAGCAACTGGTGGTAGATCTCCGCGGGATCCATCGCGCCGCGCAGCTCGGGCGGCACGGCCCGCACGGTGGGCCGGAACACGTCCCGCACCCAGCGGTGGGCCAGCACCTCGTCACGGGTGCTGAGGGGGTCGCCGGGCGCGTAGTCGTCCTGGGTGGCCATCCAGCTCTCCAGGTCGTTCAGCAGCCGCCTGGCCTGGTTCTCCTCCGTGTCCAGACCGGTCAGGCGCAGCAATTGGCGCTGGTGGTGGCCCGCGTCGACGACCTTGGGCACGAAGGTGACCGAGTCACCGTTGGAGGAGTGCTCGATCTGCATCTCGGCGACGTCGAAACCGAGGTCGTTCAGGCGCCGGATGCGGCGCTCGATGTAGTGGTACTTGCCGGCCGGGTACACCGAGGTGCGGGTCAGCTCCTGCCACAGGTCGCTGTAGCGGGTGCAGATCTCGTGGCCGAACTCGACGGGGTCCACGGACGGGTGCAGCGCCCCGGACGCCTCCAGGTCCATCAGCTCGCCGCTGATGTTGACGCGCGCCAGGTCGAGGTCGTACTCGCGCTGGCCGGGGCTGAGCCGCGTGTGCAGATCCCCGGTCTCGGCGTCCACCAGATAGGCGGCGTAGGCGCCCGCGTCGCGCCGGAACAGCGTGTTGGACAGCGAGCAGTCGCCCCAGGCGAACCCGGCCAGGTGCAGCCGCACCAGCAGCACGGCCAGCGCGTCCATCAGCCGGTGCATGGTCTCCGGACGCATGGTGGTCTCGAACATCGAGCGGTACGGCATAGAGCCGCCCAGGTGCCGGGTGACCAGCGCCGCCTCCAGTGGCCCCCCGGTGCCGTCGGCGCGGCCCGTGATCATGGCCAGCGGGTCGACGGCGGGGATGCCGAGCCGGTCCAGGTCGCGCAGCAGTTCGTACTCGCGCAGCGCGGGCCGGTCGGCGAGTTCCTTGACCGCGATGACCTCGCTGCCGGCGCGGGCGTAGCGCACCACGTGCCGGGAGATGCCCCGGGGGAGCGGCACGAGGTATTCCTCGGGCCACTCCTCCAGGGGCAGGCCCCAGGGGAGTTCGAGCAGGAGCGCGGGGTGCTCCGGATTGGTGGCGCTGATCTGCAAGGCCATGGCACGAACCCTACGGCCTGCCGCGGCGGGCGGTGCGGAGCGGGCGGCCGCCCGGCGGGTGCCTCAGCCGGCCCGCGTCCGGGCCAGTTCGGCGGCCTCGCGCACCGGCCCGTGGTGGACCGGCCCGTGACCCGGCAGCAGCGTGTCGCCGTCGAGCTGTGCGATCAGCTCCAGCGAGGCCACCGTACGGGCCCGGTCGTGGTCGAACATGACCGGCAGCAGCTGGGGTCCCCGCAGCCGGGCGGTCGGGTGGCCGCTGACCAGGGCGTCACCGGAGATGACGAGGCCGAGGTGGGGCAGGTGGTACACGGTGTGCCCGTCGGTGTGGCCGGGCGTGTGCACCGGGACGGGCCGGCCCGGCAGATCCAGCGCCCCGTCGCCGGGGAACGGCTCCGGAGCGCCCACCGGATGCTGCTGCGTGCCGCCGACCCGCAGCACGTGCACGAGCCACGGCACGACACCCGGCCGCCAGGCGTTGCGCAGCACCGCGCCCACGGACACCTGCTGGAGGAACTCCCGGCGGGCGTGCGGGACTTCGGCCTTGTGCAGGTAGACCGGGGTGCCGTAGGTGCTGCGCAGGTACTCGGCCGAGCCCAGGTGGTCGTTGTGCGCGTGTGTGATCAGTACGGCGGTGACCGCCTCGGGCGCACTGCCCACCGCGGCCAGGGAGTCGAGGAGCGGCTGCCGGTCCCCGGGGTAGCCGGTGTCCACCAGGGTCACGGCGTCCCCGTCCTTGAGGATCACCCAGTTGGTGTTGTTCCCGTGCACCAGGTAGGCGCCGTCGGCGACTTGGCGTACGTCTGCCTGCATGATCTCCCCGAGTCCTGAGCGTGCTGTCCGACGCGGACAGCCAACCAGACGCGCCGGCGGCCGCCGCGTGCGGGGGGCGCCGAAGATCACCGTACGCCGTGCGGGCGGAACTGGATGCTGATGCGCGGCCCTGTGGCGCGCGCCGTTTTCGGGACGCAGTGTTCCCAGGTCCGCTGGCAGGAGCCGCCCATCACGATGAGATCGCCGTGGCCGAGCGGCCGGCGGACCGAGTGGCCGCCGCCCACCGGGCGCAGCAGCAGGTCCCGGGGCGTGCCCACGGAGAGGATCGCGACCATGGTGTCCTCGCGGGCGCCCCGTCCGAACCGGTCCCCGTGCCAGGCGACGCTGTCCCGGCCGTCGCGGTAGTGGCACAGGCCGGCCGTGGTGAAGGGTTCGCCCAGTTCGGCGGCGTAGTGCCGGGAGAGCGCGTCGCGGGCCTCGGCCAGCACCGGGTGCGGCAGCGCCTCGCCCGCCCGGTAGAAGGCGAGCAGCCGTGGTACGTCGACGACGTTGTCGTACATCGCTCGCCGCTCCGCGTGCCACGGCACGTCAGCGGCCAGCCGTTCGAACAGCGCGTCCGCCCCGCTCAGCCAGCCGGGCAGCACGTCGATCCAGGCGCCGGCGCCCAGCACGGTGCGGCGGGTTCCGGCGAGGGCGGCGAGCCGAGGCTCGTCGCCCTGGTCGAACAGGGAGCCCTGCAAGTGCGTGGCCATGCCGCCAGCGTAACCCTTGAATCGAAAATGTGTTCCCATGATCGTGGTTCGGTGACGCCGTGCCGCGCCGCGGGCCTTCCGCGGGCCTTCCTCGGGCCTTACGCGGGCCTTACGCGGGCCTTCCGAGCCCTTTCGATACATCGACGTATCCGATACATTCGCGTATCGAACGGAGGGCCGGGTGATGGCGCAGACGACGGCCGGGCGGGTGACCCGGCGCCGGGTCCGGACCCGGGCCAGGCTGCTCGACGCCGCGTTCACCGTCTTCGCCGCCAAGGGGTTCGGCCGCGTCTCCATCGAGGAGATCTGCGAGGCCGCGGGCTTCAGCCGGGGCGCCTTCTACTCCAACTTCGCCACCCTGGACGAACTGTTCTTCGCCCTCTACCGGGACCGGGCCGACCTCATCACCGAGCAGGTGACCGCCGCGCTGGCGCTCGACGGGCCCGGACTGGACGTCCCCGCCGCCGCTGACCGGGTCACCGAGGTGCTCCTGCTGGACGTGGACTGGCTGCTGGTCAAGACGGACTTCCTGGTGCACGCCGCCCGCGACCCCGCCGTGGCACAGACGCTCCTCGGCCACCGGGCACGCCTGCGGCAGGCCGTCGCGGACCGGCTCTCCCGGGCCGCGGGCCACACCGCGCTGCCCGCCGCGCTCGGCGGCGCGGACGGCGCCGCGCGCGCCGTGGTCGCCGCCTACGACGGCGTCACCACCCAACTGCTGCTGGACCGGGACGTGGACGCCGCCCGTGCCTGGCTCCGCCGGCTGCTCACCGCGCTGCTGACCGACGGCAACGGCACCCCGCACGGCTCGTGGCACGACTCGTAGAGACATTCGCCGAGGGAAGGAAACGGTCACCATGGACGCGGACGTCATCGTCGTCGGAGCGGGCCTCGCCGGTCTGGTCGCGGCGCACGAACTCACCAGCCGGGGCCGGCGCGTCGCCCTGGTCGACCAGGAGAACGCCGCCAACCTCGGCGGCCAGGCGTTCTGGTCCTTCGGCGGCCTTTTTCTCGTCGACTCCCCGGAGCAGCGGCGCCTCGGCGTCAAGGACTCCTTCGACCTCGCCTGGAACGACTGGCAGGGCAGCGCGCGGTTCGACCGGCTCGCGGACGAGGACTCCTGGGCGGTGCGCTGGGCGCGCGCCTACGTCGAGTTCGCGGCCGGCGAGAAACGCTCCTGGCTGCAGGGGCACGGCATCTCCCTGCTGCCCACCGTCGGCTGGGCCGAGCGCGGCGACCTGCGCGCCGACGGGCACGGCAACTCCGTACCGCGTTTCCACATCGCCTGGGGCACCGGCACCGGTGTCGTCGAGCCGTTCGCGCGCCACGCCCGGCAGGCCGTCCGCGACGGGCTGCTCACCTTCCACCACCGGCACCGGGTGGACGAACTGGTCGTCGAGGCGGGGCAGGCCACCGGGGTGCGCGGTACCGTCCTCGCCCCCGACGACGCGCCGCGCGGCGTCCCCTCCAACCGGGACCGGATCGGCGACTTCGAACTGACCGCCCAGGCCGTGATCGTCACCAGCGGCGGCATCGGCGCCGACCACGACATCGTCCGCCGGTTCTGGCCCGAGCGGCTGGGCACGCCGCCCGCGCACATGGTCACCGGTGTCCCGGCGCACGTCGACGGCCGGATGCTGGGCATCAGCGCCGAGGCGGGCGCGCGCCTGGTCAACCGGGACCGCATGTGGCACTACACCGAGGGGCTGCACAACTGGGACCCGGTCTGGCCCGGCCACGGCATCCGCATCCTGCCCGGCCCCTCCTCCGTCTGGCTGGACGCCCTCGGCCGCCGGCTGCCCGACCCCTGCCTGCCGGGCTACGACACCCTGAGCACCCTCCGGCACCTGCGCACCACCGACGACCTCAAGGACCACGACCACTCCTGGTTCGTCCTCACCCGGAAGATCATCGAGAAGGAGTTCGCGCTGTCGGGCTCCGAACAGAACCCGGACATCACCGCGAAGGACCGCAAGGCGGTACTGCGCGACCGGCTGCTCGGCAAGGGCGCCCCCGGGCCGGTGCAGGCGTTCCTGCGGCACGGCGCGGACTTCGTGACCGCCGACACCCTGGAAAGCCTCGTGGCGAAGATGAACGGACTCACGGACGAGCCGCTCCTCGACCCGGCCGAGGTGCGCCGCCAGATCGAGGCCCGTGACCTGCAGATCGACAACCCCTACAGCAAGGACTCGCAGATCCAGGGCATCCGCAACGCCCGCCGCTACATCGGTGACCGCCTCGGCCGGGTCGCCGTCCCGCACCGCGTCCTCGACCCGGCCGCCGGTCCGCTCGTCGGCGTCAAGCTGCACATCCTGACCCGCAAGACGCTCGGCGGCATCCAGACCGACCTGGACTCGCGCGCCCTGGGCGCCGACGGGCAGCCCATCGGCGGGCTGTACGCGGCCGGGGAGGTGGCCGGTTTCGGCGGCGGCGGTGTCCACGGCTACAACGCGCTGGAGGGCACCTTCCTCGGCGGCTGCCTCTTCTCCGGGCGGGCCGCGGGGCGGGCGGCGGCGCGGCAGACCGGGTGAGCCGGCCGGGTCAGTCGCTCAACACCCCGGCCAGCACCGCCGCATGGCTCTGCTCCGGGTTCTTGGACGCGGTGAGCAGCGTCACCGGGCCCTTGTGGGCCGCGGTGCGCAGGCCGTCCAGCAGTTCGGCGGCCCCGGGCTCCGCGAGTTCCGCCTCGTACCGGCGGCGGAACTCCTCGTAGCCGCCCTCGCCCGCGTGGTACCACTGGCGCAGTTCGGTCGACGGGGTCAGCGTCTTCGGCCATTCGTCCACCTCGGCCGCGTCCTTGGCCATGCCGCGCGGCCACAGCCGGTCGACCAGGACCCGCAAGCCGTCGTCGGGTTCCGGCGGTTCGTAGATGCGACGCACACGCACGCTCACGATCGTGGCCTCTCTCCGGTGCGGACGGTGCCGTGAGCGTACTGTGGCGAAACCAGTCGACCGGTGGATGACGCGGCACAACTCTGCATAAAAGTGAGTAATTAGGGCGATGCTCCTCATAGTCGGTGACACCGTGTTCTTCTGGATCCTGCGCGAGTGGCCCACCCAGCACCTGACGGGCGCGGCACCACCACCGAGTTCGTGCGCCTGCCCGAGCAGGAGTCCGGGAAGGATCTGGGCGCCCTGTTCCGGACCTGGCTGTACGAGGACGGAAAGCCGAAGCGGGCCTGAGTGCCCGGGGCCCGGGTGGCGCCGTAGCCCGGTCGCGACGGCGCGACCGGTACCCGGTCAGTTCCCGTGGGGCAGCAGGTTCTCCCCGGCCGTCACCGCCACCGCGTCGGCCACCGCCGCCAGCGCGGGGGAGTCGAGCTTCCACTGCTGCCAGTACAGGGGGACGTCGACCCATCGCCCGGGAACGAGCCGGACCAGGCGGCCGGCGTGCAGCAGGGGGTCGGCCTGGGTCTGCGGCACCATGCCCCAGCCGAGTCCCGCGGCGACGGCCGCGGCGAACCCCTCGGAGGTGGGAACGTGGTGCCGCGACGCACTCGCGGCACCGGTGCCGCCGCCCAGCGCCCGGACGAAGTCGTCCTGGAAGTCGTCCCGTCGGTCGAAGACGACCACCGGCGCCGCGGCCAGCGCCTTTGCCGGCGGTCCGCCCAGATGCTCCGTGGCGAACCCGGGGCTCGCCACGGGGAGATAGCGCATCCGTCCCAGCGGGCGCACGGAGCAGCCCGGCACCGGGTCGGGCGACGAGGTCACCGCGGCCATCACCAGCCCCTCGCGCAGCAGCGCAGCGGTGTGGTCCTCGTCCTCGCGTCGCAGTTCGAAGCAGATCCGCGGCTGCCGCGGCACCCGTCGCAGCGCCGCCAGGAACCAGGTGGCCAGCGAGTCCGCGTTCACCGCCACCGACACCCGCGTGGGCTCCTCGGCCCCGCTGAGCCCCAGCTCGCCCCGCGCGTCCCGGTCCAGCCGGGCCAACTGCCTGGCGAACCGCACGAGCACCGCGCCGGACTCCGTCGGCCGCACCGGCTTGGTGCGCTGGAGCAGCACCCGGCCCGTGCGCTGCTCCAGCGCCTTCACCCGCTGGCTGACCGCCGAGGGCGTCACGTGCAGGGCGGCCGCCGCCGCGTCGAACGTGCCCTCGTCCACCACCGCGAGCAGCGTCCGCACCTGGTCGAGGGGCAGCTCCGGCATCGTCACGGCCCGCGCCTCCTCCCCGGCCCTCCGTCTGTAGTCGTGCTAATGCTACGTAAAAATCCTTAGCTGTACGCCGGGTGATCATGTCGTTAGCGTCACCGGCATGTCCAGCGCCCTGACCGCCGCTGCCGCCGGCTTCGGCACCGGCCTCTCGCTCATCGTCGCCATCGGCGCCCAGAACGCGTTCGTCCTGCGCCAGGGCATCCGCCGGGACGCGGTCCTCGCGGTCGTCGGCATCTGCGCGCTCTCCGACGCGGTGCTCATCGCGCTGGGCGTCGGCGGAGTCGGCGCGGTGGTGGTGGCCTGGCCCGGGGCGCTGAGGGCGGTCGGGCTGATCGGCGGCGCCTTTCTGCTCTGCTACGGCGCCCTCGCCGCCCGCCGTGTGCTCGGGGCGGGCGCCGGAGGACTGCGCGCGGAGGGGACGCCGGCCGGTTCGAGGCGGCGGGCGGTGCTCACCTGTCTCGCGCTGACCTGGCTCAATCCGCATGTCTACCTGGACACCGTGTTCCTGCTCGGCTCGCTCGCCGCCGACCGCGGCCCGCTGCGCTGGACGTTCGGCCTCGGCGCGGCGCTGGCCAGCCTGTGCTGGTTCACCGCACTCGGCTTCGGGGCCCGGCCGCTCGGCCGGATCCTCGCCGGGCCACGGGCCTGGCGGGTGCTGGACGGCCTGGTCGCGGTGACCATGCTCACGCTCGGGGCGCTGCTCGTCGCCGGATCGTGAGACGTCCCGAGGCATCGTTTCGGCGGGCGGGACCGGTGCGCCATAGTGAAGCCCGGATTCGAAAGTTGTAACGAGCAACCAGGAAGCACGTGGACACCACCGAGAGCACCGACGGCAGTACCGCGCCGCAGCCCGACTCCCCCCTTCCGGGGGCAGAGCCGAGGAGCGGCTGGCGCCGCTGGGCGATGGACACCCGCCCCCTGCGCCACCCCGCCTTCCGCAGGCTGTGGTCCTCGACGATCGTCACCTCGGTCGGCAGCCAGCTCACGGCCGTCGCCGTGCCGAAGCAGATATACGACATCACACACTCCTCGGCCTGGGTCGGCTATGCCGGCCTCGCCGGTCTGGTGCCCCTGGTCGTCTTCGCGCTGTGGGGCGGTGCGGTCGCCGACACGGTGGACCGCCGCAAGCTGCTGCTGGTGACCAACATCGGCATCGCGGTCACCTCGCTGCTGTTCTGGGCGCAGGCCGTCACCGGACTGGACTCGGTCGTCGTCCTGATGGTCCTGCTCGCGGCGCAGCAGGCGTTCTTCGGCCTCAACTCCCCGGCGCGCAGCGCCTCCATCGCCAGGCTCGTCCCGGTGGAGGAACTGCCCGCCGCGAACGCCCTCGGATCCACGGTCATGCAGACCGGCCTGGTGGCGGGACCGCTGCTGGCCGGCGCGCTGATCCCGGTGGTCGGTCTGCCGGAGCTGTACCTCATGGACGCGGTGGCGCTGTGCGCCACGGTCTGGGCGGTCGTGCGGCTGCCGGCGCTGCCGCCGCTCGGGACTCCGGCGGCCCGGCGCGCGGGCTGGCGGGAGGTGACCGACGGCTTCCGCTACATCTCCCTGCACAAGGTGCTGCTGCTCTCCTTCGTCGCCGACATCATCGCCATGGTCTTCGGCATGCCCCGCGCCCTGTTCCCGCAACTGGCCGCCCAGACCTTCGCCCCGAACGGCGAGGGTCTGGCGCTCGGCGTGCTGTTCGCCGGGATCCCGGTCGGGGCGGTGATCGGCGGGTTGTTCTCCGGCACGTTCTCGCGGGCGCGGCGGCACGGCTGGATGGTCATCGGCGCGGTGATCGGCTGGGGCGCGGCGATCGTGGGCTTCGGACTGAGTCGCAATCTCTGGGTCGCGCTGGTGTTCCTCGCCGCCGCCGGGGTCGCCGACATGGTCTCCATGGTCTTCCGCGGGGCGATCCTGCTGTCCGCCGCCACCGACGAGATGCGCGGCCGTATGCAGGGTGTGTTCACGGTCGTCGTCGCGGGCGGCCCGCGCCTGGCCGACGTGCTGCACGGCACGATGGGCTCCCTCTTCGGGCCGCGCGCCGCGGTCGCGGGCGGTGGCCTGCTCGTGGTCGCCGTCACGGTGGGGCTGGCCGCGGCGGTTCCGGCGCTGCGTCAGTACCGCATCTGAGGCACTGGAGGAGCCGGAGCGTGCGTACGGGCGAGGCACTGGCGCGGCCGGGGCGCGCCGGCATCCGACGGGCGACCGCAACCCGGGCGCCGCGGCGACCGGAGCGCGACCGCAGCGGGAGGCACTACAGCCCGCTCCGGCGGCGGATCGTGTACTGGTCCATGAGCTTGCCCCGCGTCAGCTCCAGACGGTGGGCGAGGATCTCGGCGACGGTCCGCACCAGCGACAGCCCGAGCAGCGGGTCCTCCACGCTCAGCGCGAGCACCGCGGACGCGTCGTACTCGTAGGCCCGTACGAAGCTGAAGGCCACCGCGCCGAAGTCCCAGGTGTACGGGGGGAACAGCCATGACCAGCCGAGCAGGTCGCCCGCGCCGAGGCTCGCCACCGTGACGCGCTGATGGGAGGTCACCTGCTGGTCGAGGTTGACCGCGCCCGACCGGATCACCCAGAAGCGGTCGGCGGTGCCGCCGGCCTCGAAGATCCTGGTGTCCTCGGGGAAGGACACCTCCCGCGCCAACTCCATCAGACGCTCGCGCTGCGGTTGCGGAAGGGCGGTCAGCAGTCTTATCGCTTTGGTCATGGCGCGGGGCTCCTCGCGGGCGGGATGTTCCGGAGTTCTCCCTACGCCCATTTCAGCCGCTGCCGCCGCGCCGGGCACCTCGGGAACCGGAGAATTCCGCGGACCTGGGCCGACGGGCAGGAAAGAGCCCTGGCTGGACGGGGGAAACCAGCCAGGGCCGTAGGCGGTGGTCCAGGCAGGACCGGCACAGCCGCCTCCTGTCCACGCTTGGATGAACGCTAAACCATCAGGGGGGCGGTCGGTGGCAAAGAACGGGTCGCGTGACCCGTTTCACGTCTCCGGCCCGGAGCACCGGTGCCCCGGCACCCGCCCGGACCCACGGGGCCCGCCCTCAGTTCCCGCGCCGCGTGATCGGCACGCCGAGCGGCCGGGCCAGACCCACCACCGTCTCGTCCAGCCGTTGCAGATGCCGCAGCACCCGGTCCGTCACCTGCCCGTAGCGCGCATCGGCCGACGTGCCGGACTGCAGCAGCGAGGCGATGCTCGGACCGGCCTCGACCCCGGCCTCCGCATGCCGGTCCGCGACCGAGGCGGCGATCGCCTCGATGTTGCGCACGATCCGGCTGCCCGCCCCGCGCAGCCGCGGGTCCGCCGCCATCGACGGCTTCGACGGCAGGAGTTCGGCGGTGGCCGCCAGCGAACGGGCGTGGTACGCGCACGACTCCAGCAGCGCCACCACGTAGCGCACGGTGTCCCGGCGGGTCCGCAGCGGCGTGATCGGATGGGTCAGCGGCTGCGTGGAGGCCCCCAGGTCCGCCAGCGACTGGTCCAGCCGGCGCGCTTTGTCCAGCAGGTCCACCGGGGGCGCGCCGCTCAGCTGGTCGACCGCGGACCGGGTGACGTCCGCCAACTGGTCCAGGACGGTGACCAGCAGTTCGTTGGTGCGCCGGTCCGTCCGCACCGGCAGCACCACCGCCGCCGCGATGATCCCGCAGGCGGCGCCCAGCGCCGTCTCCTCCACCCGCAGCACCAGGACGGCGAGGCTGTAGCTGTTGAGCAGCGTGTACAGCAGCCCGAGCATCGCCGTGACGAAGAACGACATCAGCGTGTACGACAGCGGGGCCGTGTAGAACATCGCGAAGATGAACACCAGCACCAGCGCGAACGCGGTCCAGGTGTGGTGGCCGACGAGTCCCGCCAGCCCGATGCCCGCCACCACGCCGAGGACCGTGCCCAGCAGCCGACGGTAGCCCTTCACCAGGATCTCGCCGGTGGACGCGGTGTTGATGAACACGATCCAGCAGGTCAGCACCGCCCAGTACCACCGCTGGGGAGACAGCAGCTCGCCGCCGACGATGGCGAGCGACGACCCGACGGCCACCTGCACCGCCGCCCGCGTGCTGGGCCGCGGCCCGGTGGCCGCCTTCTCGTCCGCGGCGCGCTCCTCCTCGCCGCTCCCGATCGCCGCGTCCTCCGCGTCCAGCTCCTCGCGCGAGCGGGTCGTCGCGGGCGTGTCGTCGGAGTCGTCCACCGGTCCGTCCAGGGCGAGCCGCAGACCCAGGACCGCCCGCCCGGCCTCGCCGAGACCACGGAAGACGTCCCGTACGGCGGGCGGCGCCTGCGGCAGGTTCTCCTCGTCGCGGTAGCCGAGCAGCCGGTTGCGGACCTGCGACAGCGCCGTTCCCCGGTCCGCGTGCACCGGCCGCAGCACCAGCAGGCGCAGTGCCTGGAGGTCACGGCGGAGCGCGGCCCTGTCCGCGTCCCGCATCGGCTGCTCGCCGCCGGAGGGAAGCGACGCGCCCGGCAGATGCAGGGTGAGCGTGTCCGCGCTTTCGGAGCCGCGCGCCGTCAGCAGCATCAGCCCGAGCCGCTCGGCGGCGATCTCGGCGTCCGCGGTCCGCCGCTGGAGCAGTCGCGCCGCCGCCTCGTCAGGGGTGCCCTCCGTCAACTGGCCCTGGATCATGAGCGCGGACTCGTGCAGCCGGGCGGTCCTGACCCGGACCAGCTCCAGGCTCTTGTCCGCGTCCTGCTCACCGGCGTCGAGCAGCTCGATCTGGGCCGTGATCAGCTGGGCGAGCCGTGCCCGGAAGGCCCGGCGCAGCCGGTCCAGGACGCCCGCGGGCGTCTGCGCCAGCAGGACGAACCGGGTCACCGCGCTGCACGCGAAAGCGATGACCAGCGCACCGTACAAGCCCGGCAGCAACGGCACCGTCGCGCGCACGAACAGCGACAGGAAATAGGTCTGGAAGCCGATCAGGCCGAGTGCCGTGCCCCGGTCGCCGAACCTGCGGCCGTAGACCGCGCAGAAGATGAGCGCCACGAAGAACACGTCACCGATCACGACGTCCGCGTCGAGCAGCGCACCGAGCGACACGGAGGCCAGCGCCACCGGCAGACCCAGCGCGAGCGTCACGGCCTGCTTGCCGCGCTGCTTCTCCCGGATGGCGAAGGTGCCGGCCATCGCCCCCATCGCTCCGGCCACCAGATGGGTCACATCCGCCCGCAGCAGCGCGAGGGCGAGCAGGGTGAGCGCGATGGCCGTCACGGTGCGCAGCCCCGCGGTGAGCCGGAGCAGCCCGGGGTCGGACGCCGCGAGCCGACCCCACAGCTCCGCCCGCACCGACCGCTCCGCTGTCCTCACGCCGCTGTGCTCTCTCCCGTCACGTCGTGATCCACCGCTCAGCATGGCACGGCACCCGCACCGCACCCGGACGGCACGGACCGCGGCGGACCCGCGCCCGGTCTCAGTCCGCCGGGCTGTCCAGAGCGCGCCCCGCCACATGCGCCCGCACCTGCTCGGGCGTCAGATACGTGTCGGTGAACTCGAAGTCCTTCAGCTTCGCGGGGCGGCGGGCCTGGAACCCGGTACGCACGAAATCGTCCCCGCCGACGGCGTTCAGCAGCCAGTTGGTCAACACCCGGGTCTTCGCGACGTTGGTGCGCAGCGCCGACCAGTGGTAGCCGCGGGCGACCGCCTGGGCGAGCATGCCGCGCAGCTCGATGCCGAGCGGCTTGGAGACGGCGTCCCGGCCACCGAGGTCGACGACCAGCCCCAGGTCCCGGTGCTCGTACGGGCGCAGGGGCAGGCCGCGCAGCGCCGCGATGACGTTGTCGGCCACCTGCCTGCCCTGCCGCATGGCGTGCTGCGCGGTGGGCGGGCAGACGGCCCCCGGCTCGTGCTTGGCCTCGTCCGGGACGGCGGCGGCGTCGCCCAGCGCGAACACCCCGTCGTGCCCCGGCAAAGCCATCGCCGCGGTGACCGCGAGCCGGCCCCGCACCGTGTCCGCGCCGAGCGTCGCGATCAGCGGGCTGGCGACCACTCCGGCGGTCCAGATCAGTGTGCGGGTGGGCACCACCCGTCCGTCGGTGAAGGTGACCTCCCGCGCCCCCGCCTTCGCGATCGACACGCCGAGGGAGATCTCGATCCCGCGCCCGCGCAGGATCTCCTGCGCGCTGCGGCCGAGCTTGTCACCCAGCTCCGGCATCAGCCGGGGAGCGATGTCTATCAGGTGCCACTTGATCAGGCCGGGATCCAGCCGCGGGTAGCGCCGCAGGGCGCCGTGCGTGAGCCGCTGCAAGCAGGCGGCGGTCTCGGTGCCGGCGTACCCTCCGCCGACCACCACGAACTGAAGCCGCGAGGCACGCTCCGCGGGATCGTCGCTGGCGTCGGCGAGGTCGAGTTGCGCGATGACGTGGTCGCGCACGTAGGCGGCCTCCGCGAGGGTCTTCATGCCGTACGCGTGATCGGTCAGGCCCGGGATGTCGAAGGTGCGGGTGACGCTGCCCGGGGCCAGCACGATGTAGTCGTACGGCTCGTCCACGATCTTGTCGGTGATCGTCTTGACGACGCAGACCTTGGCCTTCAGGTCCACGCCGACGGCGCCGCCCGGAATGATCCGGGTGCGGTACCTCCTGCTGCGGCGCAGCGAGACGGCGATCGACTGGGGGGTCAGCACACCGGAGGCGACCTGCGGCAGCAGCGGCAGATAGAGCTGGTACGAATAGGGCGTCACCAGGGTGACGTCGGCCTCGTCGGGGGAGAGCTTCCGCTCCAGGCGGCGAACGCACTCCACTCCGGCGAAGCCCGCGCCCACCACCAGGATCCTGGGTCGTGTCACGGTCTCCATCCCTTCTACGGGACCGGGCGGTCCGGCTCGACGCCGTTCGCCTGCCCCGGATCGCGGGTCCGCACCCCATCGATCCCACCGTGTCCCGGGTGGTTCCGCCAGCCGGGAGCGGCAGCGGGACCGGCGCACGGGCACCGGCACCTCCCGCTGCGGAGCGCGGCGCGTCCTTCTGCGCGAGTGGACCACACGCGGGCCGTGGGGGTCGTAGAGTGCGCGCCATGCCGCTGACACCGCCCGTCCCGGGCTATCGGACGCACCCCACCGACCCGGCCGACCCGGTGCCCCAGGCCGACGCGCTCGACGCGCAGGACGCCAACCCCGGGGTACGGCGGCTGCGCGCCTGGGCCCACGAGGCACTCGCGGTCAAGGGAGGCGAGCGGGCGCTGGACGTCGGCGCCGGGACCGGTTCGCAGACCCGGGAACTGGCCGCCGCGGTGGGCCCCGAGGGCCTCGCCCTGGGCGTCGAACCGAACCCCGGGCTGCGCGCCGTCGCCGAGGCGCGGTCGGCCGAGAGCCGGGCCCGCTTCACGCACGGCGACGCACTGGCACTGCCCGTACCGGACGCCTCCGTGGACGTCGTGTGGTGCGAACGCGTCCTCCAGCACCTCACCGAGCCGGACCGGGCGGTCGCCGAGATGGTCCGGGTGCTGCGTCCCGGCGGCCGCGTCGCGCTGCTCGACACCGACTGGGCCACCACGGTGCTGCACCCCGGCGACCCGGAGACCGTCCGGGCGTTCGCCTCGGGTGCCCTCACCGGCGCCGCCAACCCGTACTCGGGGCGCCGGCTCGTCGGACAGGTGACGGCGGCCGGCCTGGTGGTCGACGACCGCGGCTGCGAGGCCCTGTTCCAGGACCACCGGTCGGTCGCCTGGCCGATCATCCGGATGCTGGGCGACTCGGCGGTGCGCCGCGGACTGCTCACCGAGCGGCAGCGGGACGCCGCGTACACCGCGCTCGCCGAGGCGGCCGAGCGGGGCGGGCTGCACATGTCCGTGACGATGTTCGGCGTGGTCGCCCACCATCCCGGGTGACGCGGCGGCAGGCCGGGCGTCCCGGCGGGCCCGGGGCGGTCCTTCGCCCCGGTACGGCGGGACGGCCGCCCTCACCAGGGCAGGAAGGCGTGGATGTCCTTGCCGCCGCGCGTGACCACCACGCTGACCTGGTCGCACAGCGTGCCGACGAGACGCCAGCCGACGCCGCTGCCCGTGCGGGGGCTGAACGGCCGCGGCTCGGGCCGTACGGTGCTGGTGTCGTGCATCGTGACGTGTACGCCGTCGAACGTGCGGCGCATCCGCAGGGCGAACGGTCCCGGCGCGAACTGCACGGCGTTCGCGGCCAGCTCCGTGACCACCAGCAGGATGTCCTCCCAGGACTCGGGGGCGGTCGGCGGTGACGCTCGGGCGAGGGCGCCGAGGAAGTCCTGCGCGGCGAGCCGCGCGCTCGTCACATTGCCCAGCTCCCCGCGGAAGGAGACCCTGCGCTCGAAGGACTCCTCCGAGAGGGGGGTGTCGTCCCATCGTGACCCGGTCGCCATCGTCTCTTCCCCAGCACCGTGTGAAGTGGGCCGCGGCCCGGACTGCTCTCTCCCTGGGCTGGGTTCCCGCGCGCGGCCCGGCTACGCCTGCCCGCCCCGCGGAACACGCGCTCGCAGCCGTCCCGGCCGGCGGACACCACCCGTGGCGCCCGCCGCGAGGCGGCGTGCGCGAGCTGGCGGCCACCCGCCCGGCCGGGAAGACCGCACGGAGGGTGACGTCGCCGGTCACCCCTGTGGTCGACGGTGCTCGGGCGCGGCCCAGGTGAGCGAGACCCGGGGGCGGGCGGCGGACCGGCCGGGTCAGTCCGCGGACGCCGGCACCAGCCACACCGTGGCGAGGGGCGGCAGGGTGATACGGAGCTGCCCGTCCCGAGGCACGAGCGGACCGCGCTCGCCGACGTCGCCTCCTCCGTAGCGCGCGCTGTCGGTGTTGAGCATCTCCCGCCACACCGGCACACCCTCGGGCACGCCGAGGCGGTAGTCGTGGCGGACGACGGGGGAGAAGTTCGACACCGCGAGCAGCGGTGCCCCCTGGGCGTCGAACCTCAGGAACGCGAAGACGTTGTCGTCGGCGGCGTCACCGACGACCCACTGGAAGCCGGCCGGGTCGGTGTCGCGCTGCCACAGGGCGGGGGTGGCGCGGTAGCCGGTGTTGAGGTCGCGGACCAGGTCGCGGACGCCGC
>NZ_JBHJUV010000093.1:0-23492 GCF_042268025.1 Streptomyces sp. NPDC056161 | reverse complement strand
ACCTCGCCACGGCCGTCCGGGCTGCAGCGCGCAAGGCGTTCGTGATCCTCGACGGGACGCTGCTGCCGATCGACCGCATCGCCGCCGACCGCCCGCACCACTCCGGAAAACACAAGAAGCACGGAATGAACGTGCAGGTCATCGCCGATCTGTTCGGGCGTCTGCTGTGGGCCTCGGCCCGCCTGCCCGGCGCGGTCCACGACATCCGCGCCGCCCGCACCCACGGCATCATCGACGCCCTGGCCCAGGCGGACATCCCCTGCTGGGCCGACAAGGCGTATCAGGGAGCCGGCGGTACGGTGCGGGTTCCCTACCGTGGCCGTTGGGAGAAGCTGTCCGCCGGCCAGCAGGCTGTCAACAGCTCTCACGCCAAGATCCGCGCGCTCGGCGAACAGGCCATGGCCACCCTGAAGACCTGGCGACTCCTGCGCAAACTCCGGTGCAGCACCACCCGCATCACCGCACTCGTCCAAGCCGTCCTCACCCTCCACCTCAACGCCTCACACTGAGGTTGGGAACGGCTCACTGACCGTGAGAACGTCCTGGAGGACGCCCCCTTCACCGACGAGCAGAAGGCCGACATCGCGCACCGTAACTGGGAGCACCTCACGTCCCGCGCCGCAAACCACACCCGGCGACCCGGGCAAGGCATGTCACACACCTGACCATGCCTTGCCATCACGAGGATCGCCGCACCCGACGACCAGTTCCGAGCAACTGGTGAGCAGCGGCGTCCTCGCCGAAGCGGCGGATCAGCTGTTTGGGCATCTTCGCTGCCAGCCGCGCCAGCGAATTCGCCGCCTTCGACTCGCCACTGACCAACCCTGCTCGGTCGTCAGTCCATCGCCCTGGGCTGCACCGGCCTTGTCGCTCCTCAACGGCGGAAATGACGTTTCGCCCGGCCCGAACCAGGTCGCGGCGAGCATCCGCCAACGCCGCGTGGGTCCGTCGAGGAGACTGCCGTCGCGCCCGCCGGTCGGGAGAGGGTGACGTTCGCCGTGGACGTGGAGGCGCTGCGGGTAATCACCCAGGGCTGGCAGATATATATCGCAGCTCGATATATGCTCGGCTCATGACACGGCAGAACCCGTCCTTGACGGAACCGCAATACTTCATCCTTGCTGCGCTCATGGACGGACCGTTGCACGGTTACGGCATCATCAAGGCCGCCGAGCAGGCCACCGACGGGCGGCTCCGGATCGCTGTCGGCACTCTCTATGGCGCGCTGGAGCGGATGGAGCGGGCCGGGCTGGTGGCCGCAGGCCATGAGGAGATCGTGGACGGGCGGGCGCGGCGCTACTACCGGCTCACCGAGGACGGCACCGCGACGCTCGGCCGGGAGGCACTGCGGATGCAGCAGGCGGCGGCCGTCGTCATCGGACGCTCGCGGGATGTCGGGGCGGCCCCGGCATGAACCGTTTGCTGCTTGCGGCCTATCCCGAGCCCTACCGTTCCCGGCAGGGAGAGGAGTTGCTGACCTGCCTGTCCGAGGCGTATCCCGGCCGCTCCTGGCCCCCGCCGCGGGAAGTTGTCGCCTTGGCGCGTGCCGGGGTGCAGGCCCGCGCCCGTGCCGTCGTCGACGACACGGCCCGGCCGTGGTGGCTGGACGGCATCCATCTGACCGCTCTCGTCCTCGCCGCGCTGGCACTGGTGCCGTACCTGCAGGATGTGTGGCACTGGGCACTGCACATCGATCCCGGCCGGCATGCCATCGCCTTCCACTTCTCGGGCTGGTACCCGTGGGCAGGAGGGCCCACGCGGACACGTCTCCTGCCCTACGGGCTGCTTCCGTTGGTCTGCCTGATCGCCCTGCTGCGCGGTAAGCCGTGGATCGCGCTGCCGGCCGCAGCAGCGATGATCTACGTCGGTGCCACGTTCAACAGCAATACGTTCTTCGGCGACGAGGGCAAGGCGGGCCTGGGCTACTACGGGCTGGGCGCCCCGATAACGGCCCGTGACCTGGTGCTGTCGGGGACCCTGTGCACCGCGTGCGCCGTGCTGGCGGTCTGCCGTCCTGGCCGGCTGCGGCGCCACTCGTACCGCTGGCTGGTGCCCATCGTGCTCGCCATGTTCGTGGCCGGGGGCCTGCACATCATCTCCATCAGTCCGGCCTTCCAACGCGGCCTGTTCGCCCTCGAAGTCGCCGCGCTGATCGCCGCGTGGGTGGCGACGGCCGCCACCGGGGACTACCGGTGGCTGATCCCCGTCGCAGCGGTCGCGTTCATCCGCACACAGGCGATCGTCATCCAGCCGAACGCGTTCATGCAGTCCCTGCCGGACCTGGTCGTCCTTCTCCTCCTGATCGCACCCCTCCCGGTCCTGGCGATCGCCGCCCAGCGCCGACAGAGCCGGGCGCTCCTCGATTAGGAGCAGATCCCCGGTGCGCCGGCCGAGCCTGTCGGCCCACCGCGTGCCAGAAGAGGCGCGCGACCTTACTACCCCACGAGGAACAGAGAGAGCGATGACTGAGCAAGATCCCTCGACCCTGTCCATACAGCCGGACACCCCCGGCCAGGTCCCGGGAATCACGGCCGAACCCAGCCTCTCGCGGACGATACGACCTCGGGTCTCAGCTCCGCTGTACCTCTTGGGGTTCCTGGCGGTCTACCTGATCGCTGTCTGCACCCCGTTCGGGCAGCGGGCGGAGAACGCCGTGCTCAAAGGGTTCAATGCCAGACCGGCGTGGATCTACGACTGGTCGGGGGCGGCTTACAAGTCGTCGGCCCTGCCGCCGCTGGGCGACACCGCCATGCCCACCCTGGTTGCGGGCGTGGCCATCATCGTGGCCGTGACCCTGATGCGGCGGTGCTGGTGGCAAGGCTGCGCGGCGATCGGGGTCGCCGCGGTCACGTTCGGAGGCACGGAGGTACTCAAGAGGATCCTGCCCCGCCCCGACCTGATACACGCGCCTGTCTGGTTCACCGAGGGGAGCCTCCCCAGCGGGCACGTGGCCGTCGCCGCCGGGCTGGCTCTCGGCGCCATCCTCATCGCTTCCCCCCGCATTCGCCCCTACGTCACCACGGCCGGCATGCTGTGGCTCGCTGTCAGCGCCGCCGCCGTCCAGGCCATCCACCACCACCGTCCCAGCGACGTACTGGGGGCCACACTGCTGGCCTGCGCCTGCTACAGCCTCGCGGAGCGGCTGCTGCCCCCCACCACCGCGCCAGGCATCACGCTGCGCCCTCGTGCGCTGCCGGCCATCGCCCTGGCACTGTCAGCGGCCAGCGCGCTCGTCGCCGGCGCACGAAATGACTCCGTCACACAATCGCTGGTCTACGCGGCAGCGGCCTTCCTGTGCGCCTCCCTGCTCTGGTACACCGCAGCGGAGGGGCCCGCACACACCACACGCCGCACACGCCCCACACCGGGCTGACCACCCAGCCGGCTCCGGGCAGGAGACCAGCTGGGTCCTACGTCGGCCATCGATCCGGCGCGGGGCTGGACGCCACGACCTCGTCCAAGACCAGGTCTCGCAGCTGGACGGTGAGTCCACCGATCGAGTTGACCAGGGCCAAGACGACGTCCTCCCGCTCCCCGGAATCGATTGCCGCTTCGGCGTCCTCCAGGAGCTGGAGGGCGTGGCGACACCCTGGTGGTGCCCGCCCTCGACCGCTACGGCCGCTCCCTGCAAGACCTGATCGCCATGGTCGGCGACCGACTCGGCTCGCGGCACCAGCACCCTGGCCGACCTGCGCGGGCAGTTCGCCGCTCACCGCAAGGCCCGCCCCCGTCGCCCACTTCCTCGACCTCACGGCATAGCCCCCGTTCAGGCGGCCAGCCGTAGCTGCCCGACCGCCTGCCCGTCCGGGGGCTCCATATCCAGGTGCCACGTGCCGAAGCGCCGGATCTTGCTGGTGATGTACGGGGTGATGGTGGCCAGGTCGACCGGATCGATCTCCCAGCCCTCCTCGATGAGGTCGTTGACCACCTTCGTGATGTCCACCGCGGGGTTCCCGGTCCGGCCCAGGAGGCGGACGGCGGTCACGGCTCCGATGCCCGGTGTGTCTGTCAGTCGGCCTCCGGACTCTGCGACCAGCGCGGCCATGGCTTTGGCGTTGTCCTTCAGCTTCACATCCCAGGTCCGGATCTCGGCGATCAGGTCAGCGGCGAGGGTGTGGCGGGTGAGTTCGGCCGAACCCACGGGGGCCACCGTCTCCAGCAGCTGCTCGGCTTTGGCCGCGGACAGGTCGCGCGGTGCTCCGCCGGGCAGGAGTGCCCGCAGCAGCGCGTGGAGCTGGTTCACGGCGCGCACTCTGGCCTGCGCGAGGTTGCTGCGCCGTTCGTCCAGCAGCGCCAGTGCATCCGTTGAGTTCTCGCGCTGCACCGGTCGTGCGTCGCCTTGGAGAGCGGCGACGCACGCTGCCGCGGCGGCGTCGATGCGGTCGTTCTTGCGGCCTGCGCCGCGTGAAAGCTGGCGGACGCGGGCGGTGGCGCTGGGTGAGACGTCAACGACCTGTTCTCCCCGGGCGAGTAGCCATGAAGTCAGGTGGTGTCCCAGGCCCCTGGCGTTCTCGACGGCCCATCGCCGCTCGGGCCACTGGCAGGCCCAGTCCAGCATGCGCTGGTACTCCTGGAACGTCACGTCGATGCGGATCGATGCGTGATCACGGTTGGCTTCGGGATCGACGGCCGTGGCTGTGTGGGTCGACTTGTGCGGATCGATGCCGATCAGCATCATCGGCGGCCCTCTTTCTCGGACGCCGGGTCAGTGGAATCCGCAGCTGACATCCCGACTTCGAGAAACGTGGGGTGGCCGATGCTCATGCCTCTGTTGAGTCAAGCCGCGAACGGACACCGGGCAGGTCGACACACCCAAAGAGAGCCAGCCCTCGCGAGCGGCAGGAAGTACTCGAGCCAGCCTGCCCGGCGTCCTGCGGCACGTTACGGACGGCCAACCCGATCACGAACACCGCTGCCCCCGATACAAGTCGGGAAGTACTGGCGCAGCAGCCCGTTGACGCTCCTACGTCAAGTGGCGAGCTGGTGTTGGGTGATGTGGTCCCGCCACGAGGCTCGGTCTTTGTTCATGGCGCGGTGGATGACGTCGTTCAGGTGGCGTTTGAGGATGCGCCGGGCTCCGCGAGCTCCCTTGGTCGGTTCGTGGCGGGCCAGGAGTGCTCGTGCGCCTGGGTGGAATCGCTGCTGGACGATGGACGTCGTGTAGAGCACGCTGTTGAGCCGCCGGTTGTCGCCTCGGTGCAGCCGGTAGCGTTCCTTGTCGGAGGAGTAGACCGGGATCGGTGCAGCTCCGGTGTAGCGGGCGAGCTTCGCTGAGCTGGTGAAGCGCGTGATGTCGCCGGGCTCCGCGAGGAGGACCGCCGCGGAGACGTGGCTGATCCCGGTGATCTCCAGGAGCGCGGGTGCCAGTGGAGTGACCAGTTCCCGGATCGTGTTTTCGAGTCCGCGGACGCGTTTGTTCAGCTCGCCTGTCTCCGTGATCATCTCGGTCAGCACCCGGCGGACGTGGGCGGCTCATCTCAGTGGTGTCCACCAGCACGGTCAGCAAAGCCTTCGCCGGGGCCGCACCGGTCACCCGGGCATCCGGCAGAAGCCTCGCGGTCATCGCCCGCCGGGTCAAGAACCAGCGCCTGGCCTCGGTCGGCTACGCCTGGGCCTTCGCCGCACTCACCGCCTCACCAGGCGCCCGCGCCCACTACGACCGCCGACGTGCCGACGGCGACCGCCACACCGCCGCCCAGCGCAACCTCTTCAACCGCATGCTCGGCTGCCTCCACCACTGCCTCACCAAACGAACCCACTACGACGAAGCCACCGCATTCCCCGTCACCCAAGCTCCTCAACTCTCCGTTGCCGCTTGACAGATCAACCGCATCGGATGTCTCTTTCCAGGGTCCTGACGTCTATGCCCGGCGTCGGCGTCAGGACCGGAGCCAGGATCCTCATCGATGTCGGCGACGGCAGCAGCTTCCCGTCCGCCACCCACCTCGCCGCTTACGCCGGACTCGCTCCGGCGACCCGCAGCTCGGGCTCGTCGATCCGCGTCGAACAACCCTCCCGCCGGGGAAACAAGCAGCTCAAACGGGCCTTCTTCCTGTCCGCGTTCGCGGCCCTGGCCGACCCGGTCTCTCGACGAGCCTATTACGACAAGAAGATCGCTCAGGGAAAGCACCACACCCAAGCCCTCCTCTGCCTCGCGAGACGACGAGCCGACGTGCTCTTCGCGATGCTCCGCGACGGCACCTTCTACGAACCCCAGCCCACCCCCACGGGTTGACAAAACCCATAGGGGCACCCCCCGGCCTCGCTACGGGACGCGCTTGCGGCGGGGGCAGGGACGGCCTGCGGCCGTACCGCAGCAGCGGACCGAGTTCCTCGGGAAGCGAGAGCGGCCTGGAAGCGCGCATAGTGAGCAGCATGCGCTCCTCGACAATGACGCGGGATTCCCGGACGGCGTCCAGGGCCTGGAGCACGTCGTGTGCGGGCACCTCGGTGAAGAACCCGACGTGACCAAAGTCGATGCCCAGCAGCAAGAAGCAGTGGTGCGCCGTCAGGCGTGCCCCGCGCAGGAACGTCCCGTCACCGCCCAGGGCGACGACAAGGTCCGGGCCCCGGTGCGGCCATCTCCTCGCGGGCGCTGCGCCACCGTTCCCCCACGTTCCACACGTCGATCTCGGTGCACTGGACGTGGTGGTCGTCGCACCATGCCTGTACCGAACGTGATGCCTCCACGGCTTCGGAACGTCCTTAGTGGACGACAAGACCGACCCTCTCGACCGCCATGGCGCCTTCCTCCTGGGCGAGCGGCGGTGTGGCCATCGTCGGCGCAGGCGGGCGGTCGCCGTTGAAGGGGGGAACGACCCGTGCCTCGTGGGCCCGGAGCCCGAGCCCGGATCGGCCGGCCCCGGTGCGGAGCCATTTGCATTATCTAGCGTCTGCAATTATTGTTCTTGCTCATAAGGTGCTTCTGCATTTATCAGTGCCGTACGCCCGGCCCTGACAAGCCGCCGCCGTGCATCCACTGCCACGGCTCCGCTGGCAGAGTCGCCAACCCACAAAGACATCCGTCCGCCATGCCTCACCCCCGCTTCAGGGATGCCCCCGATGCGGAGACATGGATCGAAAAGGAACCATCGTGTCGCTCAAGGAAATCCTTCCCGGCCGGCTCGGCTTCGGCACCGCCCCGCTCGGCAACATGTTCCGCGCGATCCCCGACGAGGAGGCCGCCGCCACCGTCGAGGCCGCCTGGGACCAGGGCATCCGCTACTACGACACCGCCCCGTTCTACGGTGCCGGCCTCTCGGAGTCCCGCCTGGGCGAGGTTCTGTCCACCAAGCCCCGCGACGCCTACGTCCTGTCCACCAAGGTCGGCCGCGTCATCCTCGACGAGCTGGAGGAGGGCGCCCGCGACCTCGGCGAGAAGGGCGGCCTGTTCGAGCACGGCAACCCCAACAAGATGCTCCACGTGTGGACCGCCGAGGCCACCGAGCGCTCCATCGAGGACAGCCTCCAGCGGCTCGGCACCGACCGGCTCGACATCGTCTGGGTCCACGACATCGCCCAGGACTTCCACGGCGACCTGTGGCTGAACAAGTTCGAAGAGGCCCGCACCGGAGCCTTCCGCGTCCTGTCCCGGCTGCGCGACCAGGGTGTCATCAATGCCTGGGGTCTGGGTGTCAACCGCACCGAACCCATCGAACTGATCCTCGCCCTCGACGAGCCGCAGCCCGACGGATTCCTCCTCGCCGGCCGCTACACCCTCCTCGACCACGGGCACGCTCTCCAGCGACTGCTGCCGATGGCCCAGGAGCAGAACGTCGACATGGTCGTCGGCGGCCCCTACAGCTCCGGCGTCCTCGCCGGCGGCACCCACTTCGAGTACCAGCAGGCCCCGCCGGAGATCGTCGAGAAGGTTTCCCGCCTGAAGGCCCTGGCCGCCAAGCACGGCGTCTCCATCAAGGCCGCCGCCCTCCAGTTCTCGCTCGCCCACCCGGTTGCCGCCGCGGTCGTCCCCGGCGCCACCCGCCCCAGCCGGATCGCCGAGGACGTCGCCGCCCTGAACGAGACCGTCCCGGCCGCGTTCTGGACCGACCTGCGCGCCGCCGGCCTGGTCAGCCCGGCCGCCCCGCTGCCCAACGGCTCCTGACCCCCAACCCCCTCCCCGAAACCCTCGCCCCAGCACCAGGATCCAGGAGAAAGATCATGGCCTCCACCTCCGTCAGCCGCATAGTGCCCGCCTCCCCCGACAAGGTCTGGAGCCTCATCGGCGGCTTCGACGCCCTGCCCGACTGGCTCCCCTACATCCCCGAGAGCACCGCACGCGAAGGCGGCCGGGTCCGCCGGCTGAAGAACCCCGAGGGCGAAGTCATCATCGAGCGCCTGGTGGACTTCAACGAGACCGAACGGCACTACAGCTACGCCATCCTCCAGGCCCCGTTCCCCGTCAACGGCTACGTCTCCACCATCCGGGTCCACACGATTCCCGGCCGGGACGACATCGCGGAGGTCCAGTGGTCCGGACGCTTCAACCCCGACAACGCCGGCGAGGACGAAGTCGTCGACCTCTTCACCGGCATCTACGGCGACGGCCTCGACGCCCTCCACAAGACCCTCGCGGCCTGACACCCGGCCCCGCCCGCCGCGGGACCTCACCGCGCAGCCCGGGTACACGCCCCGCGTACCCGGGCTGGGGTGTACCCGGTACGCCTTCCACACCAAGCACGGTATCGCCGCCGATGCCTGGAGCCCCCTGGCCGAGGAGGCTCCATGCCTCGGCGACGTGGCGATCGTGGGAATCGCTGAGGCGTATGCAACATGGTCGTCTACCTCGCCTCGCCCTACGCCTCCGCCACCACCGGCGGCGCTCTGCGCGTCGACGGCGGCCATGTCGACTCCATCCTTCCCTGAGCCTTCGCCGACCACGGCGTCCCCGCCCCGCCCAGTGCCATGCCTGTGGCTCCTTCGAAGGCCGGACCCGCTTCGAGCGGGTCCGCAAGGAGACCGGCATGCCCGTGGCAGCCGTCGGCCTGATCACCGCGCATGACCGACCGGCGGACGAGACCCGACCTCGCCTGCCGGCAGATGCGCGCCGGGGTGCCGCGCCTCGCACGGCGTCAGGTTCCCTCACCGACGGCGGCCGGGGCGTGCCGCCGTCGGTGAGGGAACCTGGGCGGACAGATAGTTGCATTAGCTCTATATGGGCTGTAGCCAATATTTCACTCCATGGCTTATCCTGCATTCCAGCCACACCCGGAAGGAGACCTGGACCCCATGACCGCCACAGACCCAGCACTCACCGCCCTCGCCAGCGGATGGGGCGCCCTCTCCCTCCTGCACGGCAGGATCGAGGCGCACATCGAGCGCGCACTGCAGTCCAAGCACGGCCTGAGCGTCCGGGAATACTCGCTGCTCGACGTGCTGAGCCGCCAGCACGACGGCGAAGGCGGCCATCTGCAGATGAAGCAGGTCGCCGACGCGGTCGTGCTCAGCCAGAGCGCCACAACCCGCCTGGTCACGCGCCTGGAAGACCGCAACCTGCTGTCCCGATACCTGTGCCCGACCGACCGCCGCGGCATCTACACCAACGTCTCCGAGGCCGGCCTGAAGCTCCTGGAGGAAGCCCGGCCGACCAACGACGCCGCCCTCCGGGAAGCCCTCGACGAGGCCGCCAAGAACCCCGAACTGTCCTCGCTGGTCGCGGCGGTGGAAGCGGTGGACGCTCCGTCGCGACGCCCGTAGACCCGAGCGGCCCGATCGCCTTCCCGCGCGACCGGTTCCAGCAGTGCGCGGGGACCCTGCAGCCGCCGGTCGGGCAATGAGCGTGTCACGCGGCTCGTACTGACACCTCTACCGGGCGGGGAGGAAACCCGCCGGTTCAGCCTTGGCGCGCCCTTGAGCGATGGAGCGGCGAGCAGGTTCCGGGCCGCCGGGTCACCGGACCGCCGCCGCCGGGCGCCCACCGTGCAGCAGCCTTTCGTCGCGCGGCACGCGCACGCGATCGCCGCAGGGGTCGGCTCAGGCGGGGCAGCACCGCCCAGGGCGGCCGCATCCGTCGCAGGCGGGTTGGCCACGGCCCTCGGTCGGCCTCGAGACCGACCGCGGACATCGACGCCCCCACCCCCTTTCACACCCCACGCGTAACGGCTGGTACGCACGACGGCGGAGCCACTGACACGAGCCGGTCGATGCCGCTCAGAGCTCATCGGCAGCCGCACGCGCAGTGTCGGCGTCGGGCGCCATCGCACAGTTCTCCGCCCCCGCCACTGCGTCCTGCCTGGGCGCGGGCAGGTTTGCGACACACAAGCCACCCTGCGCGCTCACCGACACACCCCTGCGCCCACGCATTGCCCGCGCTTGCACTTATAGGCGTCTGCAATTATTTTGGAGGCATGCAAGGCGCTCGTTCAAGTAATCACAGAAGGGCTGAGCCCATGCCCCTCGCACTCCTCGCTCTGGCTGTCGGGGCCTTCGGCATCGGCACCACCGAGTTCGTGATCATGGGGCTGCTGCCCGAGATCGCCGCCGACTACGGTGTCTCCATCCCCACCGCGGGCCTACTGGTCACCGGCTACGCCCTCGGCGTCGTCATCGGCGCACCACTGCTGACCGTGCTCGGCACCAAGGTCAGCCGCAAGCGGATGCTCATGCTACTCATGGCCCTGTTCGTGCTCGGCAACGTGGTCTCCGCCCTCGCCCCGAACTTCGGGCTGATGCTGACCGGCCGCGTCATCGCCTCCCTCGCCCACGGCTCGTTCTTCGGCATCGGCTCCGTCGTCGCCGCCGATCTGGTCGCTCTGGACAAGAAGGCCGGCGCCATCGCCACCATGTTCACGGGACTGACCATCGCCAACATCGTCGGTGTGCCGCTGGGCACCTACATCGGGCAGGCCACGGGCTGGCGCACCACCTTCGTCGTCGTCGCCGCACTCGGCGTGGTCGGGCTGCTCGGTGTCGCCAAGCTCGTGCCCACCACGCCGCGGCCCGAGGGCGCGCACCTGCGCCGGGAGCTGACCGCGTTCCGCAACCCGCAGGTGCTGCTCGCAATGGCGATGACGGTGCTCGGCTTCGGTGGTGTATTCGCCGCGATCACCTACATCGCGCCGATGATGACCCGTGTCGCCGGCTACTCCGACGGCGCGGTCACCTGGCTGCTGGTGCTGTTCGGCGTCGGCATGTTCCTCGGCAACCTGCTCGGCGGGCGCTATGCCGACCGTGCGCTGATGCCCATGCTGTACGTCACCCTCGGCGGCCTCGCCGTCGTGCTCGCGCTGTTCACCTTCACCGCGCACAGCAAGATCCTCGCCGCGATCACCGTCCTCCTGGTCGGAGCGCTCGGATTCGCCACTGTGCCGCCGCTGCAGAAGCGCGTGCTGGACCAGGCCCACGGAGCACCCACCCTGGCCTCGGCCGTCAACATCGGCGCGTTCAACCTCGGCAACGCTCTGTCCGCCTGGCTCGGCGGCATCGTCATCGCCGCCGGCTTCGGCTACACCTCCCCGAACTGGGTCGGCGCCGTCCTCGCCGCCGCCGCATTCGTCCTGGCCTTCTGGTCGGCCGCCCTGGAGCGCCGTACCCCCACGCCGGAGCCCGTCGGCGCCGCCGCCCGCACCCCCGTTCACCACTGACTCCCCTCCCCTTCATCTCACCCCAGGGAAAGCACCATGAGCACCATCGCTGTCACCCCACTCAGCACCGCGGACGCCGAGATCCTGATCGCGGCCGCCCACCGCGCCGCCCAGGCGGCCGGAGTCCCGGTCAGCATCACCGTCCTCGACGCCGGCGGCCATCTGCTCGCCTTCCGCCGCGATGACCAGGCGGTGCTGATCTCCGGCGAGTCCAGCACCCGCAAGGCCTTCACCGCCCTGCAGTTGAACGCCCCGACGGCCGACCTGGTCGACCTCGTCAAGCCCGACGGGCCCTTCCACTCCCTGCCCACCGCGCTCGACCGGCCGCTGCTTTTCATCGCCGGCGGCATCCCCGTCCACCGCGACGGCCGCCTGATCGGCGCGATCGGTGTCGGTGGCGGCGCCCCCGCGCAGGACCACTCGTTCGCTTCCGCCGCACTGAAGGAACTCGCCTGATGACGCGCACGCCGCAGGAGGTCTTCGCCAACCACGGCACCCGCCTGGGTACCGGCGACCTCGACCTGATCAGCCAGAACTACACGGAGGACGCCGTCTTCCTCACCCCCGAAGGTGTCCTGACCGGGCGTCAGGGCGTGCAGGAGGGCATCGGCCGCCTACTGGCCGACCTACCCGACGCCGACTGGCAGCTGACCCCGCAGTTCGCAGGGAACGTCCTGTTCCTCCAGTGGACCGCCACCAGCGCCACCCACCAGGTCGCCGACGGCGTCGACACCTTCGTCTTCCGGGACGGCCTCATCAGCGCCCAGACCGTCCGTTACACCCTCTCCGCCCCTACCGCCTGAAGGAACACCAGCACCATGGCACCCACTTCTGTCCCCACCGTCACGTTCAACAACGGCGTCGAGATCCCCCAGCTCGGCTTCGGCGTCTTCCAGGTCCCCGACGACGAGACCACCGCCGCGGTCACGGCCGCACTTCAGACCGGCTACCGCAGCATCGACACCGCCGCGATCTACGGCAACGAAACCGGCGTCGGCCGCGCCCTCGCCGCGTCCGGGCTGCCCCGCGAGGACCTGTTCATCACCACCAAGCTGTGGAACGCCGACCAGGGCTACGACTCCACCCTCCGCGCCTTCGACGCCAGTCTCGCCAAGCTCGGCCTCGACTACGTCGACCTCTACCTGATCCACTGGCCGGCCCCGGCCCGTGACCTGTACCGCGACTCCTGGCGGGCCCTTGAGCGCCTCGCCGAGGAGGGCCGCATCCGCGCCGCCGGTGTCTCCAACTTCCAGCCCGGCCACCTGCTGGGGCTGCTGGACGGCGCGACGCTGACCCCGGTCGTCAACCAGATCGAGCTGCACCCCGGCCTCCAGCAGGCCGAGCTGCGCACGCTCCACGCCGAGCGCAAGATCGCCACCGAGGCGTGGAGCCCGCTCGCCCAGGGCGCGGTGCTCGACCACCCGGTCATCGGTGAGCTCGCCGCCAAGTACGGCAAGTCCCCCGCCCAGGTCGTCATTCGCTGGCACCTCCAGCTGGGCAACATCGTCATACCCAAGTCGGTCACCCCGGCCCGTATCCGCGAGAACTTCGACGTCTTCGGCTTCGAGCTCACGGCCGATGAGATGCAGGCCGTGGCCGCGCTCGACCGCGACCTGCGCACCGGCCCCCACCCCGACGAGCTCAACTGAGCCTGCAGCCCCCTCCCGCTCCGTTCCGGGCAGACCGCCCGGAACGGAGCCCCGTGTCCGCTCCCGGAAGGACCCGCCATGGCATCCCCCCATCCCGCACTCGCCCGCCTGGCCCCCGCCGACGGGAGGCTCACCCTCGGCCTGGAACTGCCCCTCGACAACGACTGGGGTCCGGCGCGCCGGCGCACCGACCGCGCGGCCGGCCACCCCTTCGGCGTCCCCGACCTGACCGGGCACACCCGACTCGCGCAACTCGCCGACCGCCTCGGCTTCGCAGCCCTGTGGCTACGCGACGTCCCGCTCTACGACCCCGCCCAGTTCGGCGACGCCGGAAGCGTCTTCGAGACCTTCACGCACCTTGGTCACCTCGCCGCGATCACGGACAACGTCGTACTCGGCACGGGCGCTGTCGTCCTGCCCCTGCGCGAGCCCCTGCTGGTCGCCAAGGCGGCGGCCACCGTCGACGTTCTGTCGGGCGGCCGCATGCTGCTGGGCCTCGCCAGCGGCGACCGCCCTGTGGAATACCCGCTGTTCGAACGCGACTTCCAGACCCGCGGCACAGCGTTCCGCGAAGGTTTCGAGACGCTGCGCGCCGCCTGGCGCGGCGGCCCGCTGGAACTGCCCCGGGTCGGCCTCGGCGCGGACCGGCAGTTGGAGGTCCTCCCCAGGCCGGTCCATACGACGGGGATCCCGATCGCCGTCGCCGGAGGCGCGCAGCAGACGCCCGAGTGGATCGCCGAGCATGCCGACGCCTCCCTCAACTATCCCCGTGAACTGGGCGCATTGCGGTTGAAGATCCGTGAGTGGCGGCAGCGCACCGAGGACGGCGGCAAGCCGTACCTCACCCCCATGGTGCTGGCCCTCCAGGACGACGCCGACGCCCCGGCCCGCCCCATCCGGCTGGGCCTCAGCACCGGCCGCAAGGCCCTGGTCGACCACCTGGAAATGATGGCCGGCCTCGGCGTCGCTCACGTCTCCTTCAACCTGCGCCCCAACGACCGGCCCATCGACGAGGTGCTGCACGAGCTCGCCGAGGACGTGCTGCCCTACTTCCCCACGCCGCCGGCCACGCCCGCCGACTTCGGCAGCCGGCTCGAAGCCACCGTCCGGAAACAGCACGGCTGAACAATCCGTACGCCGCCCTGCCACCACCTCAGCGGACT
This sequence comes from Streptomyces sp. NPDC056161, assembly GCF_042268025.1. Lineage (NCBI taxonomy): Bacteria > Bacillati > Actinomycetota > Actinomycetes > Kitasatosporales > Streptomycetaceae > Streptomyces > Streptomyces sp. NPDC056161. Next base: position 9,098 of record NZ_JBHJUV010000093.1, on the reverse strand, counting down.
TGCCGGTGTCGGCGACCTCATCACCGCCTGCTCCTCACCGCTGTCCCGCTGCGCTGCGCATCGAACCGGCGGAGCAGCTGAGGAGTGACTTTCGCGACGTACCAGGTAATGGCGGCAGCGATGTCTTCAGGCGTATTCGGAAAGCACACCACGTTCTCCTCCTCAGTCGTTGTTGGTCACAGGTTGGCGGTCACCAGACGGCCGATCATTTCGGCGCGAAAGGTTCCCTCGGCCTTGGCGCGCTTGTCCAGGGCGTGTTTCCTCGTCCATGCCCCACTCTTCGATGGGAGCCCGGCTGCGATCCCGACCGAGCCGACTTCACCATCGCTCTGGAAGCCGCCCGCGACACGGTGGTCAGCCTGCTCGGAACAACCGCGGCCTCAGGGCCGAGCAGCCGCTCCGACCTGGCGGGACACATCGGCGCCCGCGTCCTGCACGCACTGCTTCCCGGGCGCCGGATGCGACTGTCCGCCCGCATCGTCAAGTGCGGAACCTCCCGCTACAACATCTGGAACCGCGACGGCGTCCACGCGACAGCACCCCGATCACCGCCATCGAGATCACTGTGCGCCCACCCGTCCTGCCCAGCACGCAGGACCCGAGCCGGGCCCTCTCCGGCCGCTGGGGCCAGGTCTGCCAGCTCTTGGCCGCGAACTCCAAGCAGGCCATGCACACCCGGGACATCGCGCGGCATCTCAGGCTCCCCACCTCGGGGCGCCCCCTCAGCGGCCTCACCGCGCAACTCCGCTACTGGGCCCGCAACGGTCGGCTCGTCCGCACCGCACCGAACACCTACAAGATCACTATCCCTGACACCTTGACGCCACCACCGAACCCTTAACTTCGTGGCATTGGATACTCGACGCGGTCCGCTACGTCGTCGACAACGGAGTGAAGTGGGCCAACTTGCCTGCGGACTTCCCGCCGGTTCCAGCCGTCGCGGTGACCGCGGCGAGCGTTTCCACGGACAGGCAGGACAGTGAACTGCACGGTTCCTCCGGAAGACACCTCGGCCCGCGGCCGAACACGCAAAACAGCGGCCCATCTCTCCCGTGCCGGGGCAGGGCCTTCCTGGTACGGGACCACTGGGATGACTACAGCTTCAAGACGACCTTCCAGTTGCTCTGTGTCGATCCAGACGGCGGGATCAGGGAGATCGGCGGGGTCCAGATCAGCCGGTTCGGCAAGGTAGCGCCGGCCAGGACGCCGCTCCCGGACAACTGGAAGCTGGGCGCCCCCATCGCGCGCTTCTTCACTGACGCCCCTGAGACGTCGGGCGCGGCTGGGGCTTGCGAGGCGGGCCGGTCGGTCCTGGGCGCGGGCGCGGCACCGACGGCCAGGACCCGGACGCTGCGCACGACGCCGGTACCGGCCGCCTCGTTGGCCGCGGCGACGATGCGGGCACTGATCAGCGTCGGCGGGGCCGGGAACTGAATGCGCGCCGGTGGACGCGGGCCGACGTCCGGGCCAGCGATGCGGGTAATTCGGCGCGGTGCCGCTCCGGACGAGGGGAGTCGATTATGGGCGGGTCCGACAACCTCTTGGCCAGGCGGACATCATGGCGGCAAACGAGGTCCTGTGACGGCCGCGGGCCTGCAAGCGTGCCTGGTGGAATCGCGCCCGCCGGCCGTCGGAACGGACGATCCGCTGCCACCGATCTCAGGGCGTCCGACTTGACGCGCAAGACGACCGTTCATATTCTTCAACGTGAGAGAAAGGGAGTTCGAATGCCCAGGCCCAGCGTTCGTGAGCAGCTGGTCGAGGCCGCCATGGAGTGTTTCCACGAGCGCGGCTTCAACGGCACAGGGATCCAGGACATCGCCCGCACGGCCGGTGTTCCCAAGGGGTCGGTGTACAACCACTTCGAGAACAAGGAAGCCCTTGCCAGCGAGGTCATGGACCGCTACGCCGCCTCCCGCAGGTTGGAGATGCTGGGGGACGAGAACCTGCCGCCCGTGTCACGGCTGCGCGCCCATTTTGATTACCTCGCCGCGGACCTGGAGCGCTTCTCCTACGGGCGTGGGTGCATGTTCGGGAACTTCGGGGCGGAGCTGGCGAACCAGAGCGACACCATGCGCGGCAACGTCGACTCCCGTCTGAATCTCTGGACCTCCGCTGTCACACAGGTCCTCGAGGAAGCCCATGCAGCGGGCGCGCTCACGGCCTCCCTCACCCCTGGCCAGTTGGGGCAGTTCCTCGTCAACGCGTGGGAAGGCGCGGTACTGCGGGCCAAGGTGACCCGAAGCCGGGCCCCTCTTGACGACTTCCTCAACGTCTTCGACTCCTTCGTCGTCTGAAGCCCTGTCCAGAGGTCGGTGCTCTTGATGAAACCTTCGCCGAGCGGGACCGCGCCGGAAACAGGCAGTGCTGGCAGCGAAGTTCGAGACGACCCTGCCGCATCTCGATGAGCGTCAGCGTCGCCTGCTGCTGGGAGAGGGAGACACGGTCGATCAGGTACGGCGGCATCAGGCTGGTCGCGCGGGCTGTTGACGGTACGGGAGGCGTGACGGCACTCGACACACCATCAACTACGCTGGCCACAGCCGCATGAGTCGTGTCCAAGGTCAAGGGTCAAGCCCTCCTCCAGGGCACACTTGTGCGGAACTTGAACACGATGCTCTCAAGGACCTGGCGGTGATCGCGCCACCTGCCCCGGGCGCGGCCCATCGGCGGCAGTAGCGGCTCGATCACCGCCCACCCGGCGCAGGTATCTCCCCCTCCCTCACGACCAGTCCAGCGATCGGATGATCGGAAAGATACTCCCTACTTGGGCCAGGAACGTGCGGGAGTCAGGTCCTGGCCGCCTCGCTGTTGCGTCATGACCGATTGTGGATCACGCCGCCCAGGACGGAATGTCCTGCTCCGCCCAAATGCATTTGCCATCGTGGAGGTAGCGGGCGCCCCAGCGCAAGGAGACAGCCGAGATCAGTTGCAGGCCGCGACCACCTTCGTCGGTGTACGTGGCCTTGCGGATACGAGGGGTGGTCAGGCTTCCGTCGTAGACCTCGCAGATAAGGGAGCGGCTGTACATCAGGCGCAGACGAATAGGGCCCTTCGCATGCCGTATCACATTGCCGACCAGCTCGCTCACCAGTAGCTCGGTGGTCATGACGAGGTCATCAAGGCCCCACCCGTCCAGCTGCTCACGGACATATGCACGAGCCTGTCCGGCCGCCTGCGGACTGTCAGGCAGGTTGCAGACGGCAATGCGATCGGCACAGGTGCCTCGCGTGTGGGCGATCAAAAGAGCTGCGTCGTCGGTCGTCCGCTCATGGTCGGGGACCAGCGCCGAGATGACCGTGTCGCACAGAGCCTCCAACCGCCGGGGCTCATCGCGAACGTCTCCGGGCCTGGCGTAGGGAAACTGGGCCGCCGCGCTGGCCAATGTCTGCCGCAACTGGGCCACTCCCTGGCCGAAGTCGCGAGAAGCGGATTCGACCAAGCCGTCGGTGTACAAAACCAGCAAGCTCTCTTCCGGCAAGCAGAGTTCATGCAATGCGAACGGCGGAGCTGCAGCACCCAGAGGCGGGTCTGGGACCGTTTGGGCGGTGTGGACCTCCCCATCGGGTCGGACGACCAGTGGCGGGGGGTGACCGGCCAGGGAGAACGAGCATGTCCGGGTGACCGGGTCGAAGATGGCATACAAACAGGTGGCGTAGAAGTCCTCGCCCAGGTCACTGACTAGGTCGTTGAGATGTCCCAGCAGCTCGTCGGCCGGCATGTCCAGGTCGGCGAGTGTACGGACCGCAGTACGGAGTCGGCCCATGGTGGCCGCTTCCGTGATCCCGTGCCCCATGACATCGCCGATTACCAGGGCGACCCGGTCCGCAGACAACGGAATCACGTCGTACCAGTCTCCGCCGGCCTCCTCACCCCTGCCTGCAGGCAGGTAGCGGGCTGCGGCACATACCGCAGGGAGGCTGGGCAGTTCCCGAGGCAGCAAACCGCGCTGCAGTTCCTGCGCGCGGGCGTGTTCCACATCGTACAGACGAGCGCGTTCCAGTGCCTGGCCGATCAGACCGCTCAGCGCCGTCAGCAAGGCACGTTCCTGCTTATCACGGAATGACCTCGGTCGGCGGAAGGCAACCACGCATACACCGATGGAGCGCCCAGAGGCGATCAGCGGAAGGAACACCCACGCCTCCATCGGGGACAGACGCGACCCACGCCACGTCGGCCAGAGCCGGCGGCACTCCGCACGCGTTTCGACGAACAAGGGGGTACCGGCGCGTAGCACGTCAGGGGCCGGGGCATGTTCGGTGAGCGGCAACCCGTGCAGCACCATATCGAGGTACTCCTTCGGGTATCCGGTAGACCCGACCACGTACACTCGGCCGCCTTCGAGCGAATAAACGATCAGACCGTCAGCGCCGAAGGGAGGCATCACGTAATCCGCGACAGCCTCAACGACGTCGTGCGAGGTGAGCGCCTCGGCTAGCGCCGCGGTCAGCTCACCCATGCGGACGGTCCGCTCCGCGCTGGCCACCTCATCGATGCCTGGTGGCGTGCCGAGCACACCCTCCAAATGCGCGGCGGTCCAAGCGGCCACCGAGCCCAGAATCGAGCGCTGCAGTTCATCCGGCTCGCCAGACGCCGCGGTGAGCACGCACAGCACACCCATCGGCCCCTCGGCACCGAGTATGGGCACCGCCGCCGCGCCGCTCGCCCCAATTCCGAGACTGTCGTCTCCTACCCAGGTGAAGTGCCCGCTCCGAAGGGCCCGGGCGGGCACCACATCCTGTTCACCGCGCAGTTCCGCCCATGCCTCGGTTGCGCCTGGGGCAAGCCCTTCCACCGTCATGAGATAGAGGCGAGCAGAACCCGGGTCCCATCGGTACACCAAGCCCCCCAAGCCCCCAAGAAACGCCGTCACGTGCCGGACGGCCAACGCAAGCGTCTCCGTTTCAGCCGCCCACCGATCAACATCCCAGGTTGCCGCAGCGCCGAACGACGCCAGCTCCGCCCGCTCGGTCTGGTGCGCAAGGCTGTTACGCACAGGCGAAACCTCCTGCCTAAGGGCCCTGGCACGCGCTCTTGGGCCGGGGCAGCGACCACGGCCAGCCAAAATGCCTTCTACCTTCGTTAACAGTAACTCTGCTGTCATCCACACACCATGATTGCTCGACCACACACCATGGTTACTCGACCCGGTGGTTTGTCGGCAACAGGCACTGCGGACGGCCGATCAACGTAGGGCCGCGCTGCAATCGCATGCGCTTTCTGGAGCTGCACGTCGGTGATCTGGTCTTCGTTGACCCCCGCACTTGTAGGGGGCGGGTGGTGATCCTCCAGGCAACCGTCTGATGGACGCCCTGCCCATCAACGCCTTCATCCACCCTGCTGGCCTGCCCATCAACAAGATCGCAGTGTTGCGACGATCACTTGAAGGCGGTCTGTAAAGCGGTGGCATCGGGCTCGTTCAGCTCGTGCCATGGGCACCGGTGCACATCCCCACACGCACGCCCCGGGCCGGGACTACGCCCGTCGCCGGTGCGGGTTCAGCCCGCCAATCGCGCCGCGAAACCCGGGGGCGGGCGCGTGCGAGGCCAGCCGGACGACCGATGTGGGGCTCCGTCGTGAACCGGAAGCTCAGCAGGGGCGACCGAGCCGGTCGTCGCAGCCCACCGGGTCTCGATGAGGGCGTTCTCTTGCGTTTGGGCCGATCCACTTTTAGCATTCAATACGACCGGTCATATTGGATTGGCTGGAACTAGGAGGACCCCCTCGTGTCTGACCTTCTCGACACCGTCATCGCCGCCCACGGCGGCCTCGACCGCTGGCGCTCCGCTACTCGAATCACGGCCGAGGTGCGGGCTGGCGGCGCACTGTGGGGCCTCAAGGGTCAGCCCGGGGTGCTTGACCGGTACACCATCTCCGTCGACCTGCACCGGCAGTCGGCCACCCTCGCGCCCTTTGCGGGGCCCGAGCTGCGCGCGGCGTACACCCCCGACCGGGTGGCGATCGAGTTCCTCGACGGCCAGGTTACGGAGGAGCGTATCCAGCCGCGGGAGTCCTTCGCCGGGCACACGTTCGAGACGCCGTGGGATCGTCTGCACGCGGCGTATTTCGCCGGGTATGCCATGTGGACCTATCTGACGGAGCCCTTCGTCTTCGCCGAGCCGGGCTTCACCGCCACGGAGATCGAGCCTTGGGAGGAGAACGGCGAGACCTGGCGGCGCCTGCAGGTGACCTTCCCCGACCGCATCGCCACCCACAGCCGGGTGCAGACCTATTACATCGACACCGAGGGCCTCGTCCGGCGCCACGACTACCGGCCCGACGTGTTCGGCGCCGCCGACCGCGACTCGGCTCACTACACGTGGGAGCACCGGACGTTCGGCGGGCTCGTCTTCCCGACCAGGCGCTCGGTGCACCTCACCGACGAGCACAACCAGAAGGTTGCCGAACCGGTGATCATCTCCATCGATCTCACCGACATCACGGTCTCGTGAAGCGATGGACGTCTACCCGACAAGGCCCGGACGAGGACAGGAGGATGTCATGAGCGGCTATCGCGCCGTCGAGGCGACCGCTGGCGGTGATTTCACCCTTGTCGAGCGAAAGTTCGAGCCGCCGGGGGCAGGACAGGTCCGGATCGCGATCGAGGCGTGCGGGGTCTGCCACAGCGACGTGGCCGGGATCATGAACATGACCGGCAGTCGGCCGTCCAGTGAACCCGTGGTGCCCGGGCACGAGGTCATCGGCAGGATCGACGCGGTCGGTGACGGTGTTTCTGGTTGGCGTGTCGGGCAGCGGGTCGGTGTGGGCTACCTTGGCGGGCACTGCGGCGAGTGCGCGATGTGCCGTCGCGGGGACTTCGTGTACTGCACCGACCAACCGGTGCTGGGAGACAGTCAGCAGGGTGGGTACGCCGAGTACCTCACGGCCCGGACGTCGGGTCTCGTCGCGGTGCCGGACGACATACCGGCGGCCGAGCTGGCCCCGCTGATGTGTGCGGGCCTGACGGTGCATCACGCGCTGATGACCTCGGCCGCGCGCACGGGTGACCTCGTCGCCGTCCAGGGCATCGGCGGCCTGGGACACCTCGGGATCCAGTACGCGCGCGCCTTGGGGTTCCAGGTGGCGGCGATCGCGCGTGGTCGGAGCAAGAAGGAGCTCGCGCTTCGGCTCGGGGCGCATCACTACATCGATTCCGACGAGGGCGACCCGGGGCAGGCACTGCAGGAACTGGGTGGTGCCAGGGTCGTTCTCGCCACCGCCAGCAGTGGCGCCTCGATGTCGCCGCTGGTCGGGGGGCTTGCCGTCCGCGGGCAGCTGGTCGTCGTGGGCGTGGCGCAGGACCCGATCGAGGTGGGCACCATGCCGCTCATCTTCGGTGCCCGATCGATAGTCGGCTCGTTGACCGGCACACCTCGCGACAACGAGGACAACGTCGGCTTCGCCCACGCCCACGGCATCCGCCCGATGGTCGAGACCGTTCCCTTGGAGCAGGCCGGAGAGGCGTATGCACGGATGATGTCCGGCGACGCGCGCTTTCGGATGGTGCTCAAGGTCGGTCGCTGACGCGGCCGTGTGCGGCGGTCCGGGCGGAAACGCTCACCCCGCACAGCACGTGACACCCAACTTTTTGTACGGAGATCAAGACGATGGACATAGTAGGACTCCGTTAGGTTGGTATGGATCTTGATAGGTGGTGTCTGGTCCGGGGTCGGGGCAGGGGCTGGTGGCATGTTGTGCACAGGCCGGTCCAGCAGTTCAGTGAACCGCCCCGGTTCGAATAGAGACTCGATTTCATGAAAGGATCGAGTCATGGCACGACCTTCCCGTTACCCGCTTGAGCTCCGCCGCCGTGCGGTGCGCATGGTCGCCGAGGTGCGCGACGACTACCCGAACGAGACGGCCGCATTGCAAGCGGTGACGGAGAAGCTCGGCATCGGCTCCCGCGAGACGCTGCGGAACTGGGTGAAGCAGCACGAGATCGACGCGGGCCAGTGCCCGGGGACGACGACGGAGGGCCAACGAGATCCTCAAGGCCGCGGCAAGTTTCTTCGCGGCCGAGCTCGACCGGCCACACACACGCTCGTAGCGTTCATCGACGAGCACCGGGACCGCTTCGGCGGTGTCGAGCCGATCTGCAGGACGCTCACCGAGTACGACTGCAAGATCGCCCCCTCCACCTACTACGCCCACAAGAAACGACTGGCTGCCCCGTCCGCACGATCGGTGCGGGACGCTCAGCTCAAGGAACTGATCAGCCAGGTCCACACCGCCAACTACCGTGTCTACGGAGCGAGAAAGGTCTGGCGTGAGCTGAACCGGCAGGGACGCGTCGTGGCCCGGTGCACCGTCGAACGCCTCATGCGTGAGATGGGCATCCAGGGAGCGGTCCGCGGCAAGCGTGTGATCACCACGCTCCCCGGCGGGCAGGTCGAACGAGCTCCCGACCGTCTCGACCGCGACTTCGTCGCCGCCGCCCCCAACCGCTGCTGGGTGGCGGACTTCACCCACGTGAAGACCTGGTCGGCGACCGTCTACGTCGCGTTCGTCGTAGACACCTTCTCCCGCCGGATCGTCGGCTGGTCGGCGGCCACCGTCAAGGAGACCGTCTTCGTCCTGGACGCCCTGGAGATGGCCATCTGGCAACGCGACCGCGAGCAACAACCCATCCGACCAGGCGAGTTGATCCATCACTCGGATGCCGGGTCGCAGTACACGTCGCTCAGGCTCGCCGACGAGCATCTGGACGCCGCCGGCATCGCCGCGTCCATCGGCTCAGTCGGCGACGCCTACGACAACGCCCTGATGGAATCGGCGATCGGCCTGTATAAAACCGAGTTGATCAAACCCCAGCGGCCCTGGAAGACGCTCTCCCAGGTCGAGCTGGCCACCGCCGAATGGGTCGACTGGTACAACCACCGCCGACTCCACGGTGAGATAGGCCATATCCCGCCCGTCGAGTACGAAGTCAACTACTACACGGAACTCACGAAACCCCAGGTCACAACCACAATCTGAGATCTCTACCGAACCCGGGGCGGTTCAGAAGCGTTCGTCCCGCAATGATCACGGAGTCCGCGGCAGAGCTCCCTGATGCGCTGAGGAAGGACTCAGCCGGTGGCTTGTGAAGCACCCAAGGA
>NZ_JBHJUV010000092.1:0-24917 GCF_042268025.1 Streptomyces sp. NPDC056161 | reverse complement strand
ACGGGCCTGTGGACACTGGCCCGGAATTACACCATCAACACCTCTGATCCTCCTTTCAGTGCAATTCACTCGCTTCGTGCGACTTCGTGTCGCACACTCCATCAGAACCGGGGTAGACCAGACCCGGAGCGGTTCACTGGCGCGGTGCACTGGCGTCCTGGATGAGCTTTACGGTCGGTGCCGTCAGGAGGAGATGGCCACCTGTCGGCCGAGGTCGTGCTCGACGCCGTCCGGCCGCTGGAGGCCGCCGTCGAAGAGCCGCTTGACGCGGTGGGCGTTCTCGGGGCGGCCGGAGGTGCGGAAGAAGGCCGCCAGCGCCGTCCTGAACTCCTCGACGGGGGGCTGGGTGACAGCGTCGACCAGCGCTTTGGTCTCCCGCACCGCCACCTTGTCGAAGCCGGCGACCCGACGGGCGAAGGCGTCGACGAACCGCTCCAGTTCGCTCTCCGGCACGACGCGGTTGACGTAGCCGTACGCCGCTGCGAGGTCCGCGGGGAAGTCGTCGGCGCCCAGCAGGATCTCCAAAGCGCGCCCCCGGCCCAGCAGGCGGGGCAGCCGGCCGCTGGGATTGCCCCCGGGAACCGATCCGACGCCCACCTCGAACTGTCCGAGGACGGCGCCCAGTCCGGCGAAGCGGATGTCGGTCGCCAGGACGAACTCGCTGCCGGCGCCGCGGGCGCGGCCGTTGATCTCACTGATGGTGACTGCGGGCACCTTCCCGAGCCGGTAAAGGTTGTCGGCAAACGGGTGGAGTCCGGAGGGGGCCGGCTTCATGGCGGCAACGCGAGCGCGGTCCGCCAGCAAGTCCCAGTGCGCCATGAAGAAGTCCGGGTTGGCGCTGCGGAAGACGACGGCGGTGAGATCGGGGGCCTGCTCGATACGGGTGATCAGTTCCGCGAGCTGCTCGATGGTGTCGGGGTCGATCAGGTTGATCTCACCGTTGGAGAAGGTCACCCTCCAGTAGGACGGGCTGACTTCCTGTACGGCGAACTGCTGCTGGGTGCTCATGGATTGGCTCCTTGCGGTGGTGGCGAGGGTGCGCTTCGGACGGAAGATCCGTTACGGAGGGAAAGGTGGGTGGGGTGAGGTGACCGGCGGCCGCGGTCATGCGCCGGTCTCGCGGTCGAGGCCGGGCAGGTGCCGCCCCATGCGCAGCTCGAAGTCGCCGGGGCGGCCCAGGCCCCGTTCCTTGGCCGCGGCCAGTCGCCGCCGGCCGGCCGGCCGGGTCGCCGAGGCCCAGAACGCGGCGCTGGTCGGGGCCTGCAGCTCGTGGGAGGGGAGTGAGACCTCTCCGACGAAGTTCTTCACCTCGACGAGCGCGGCCTTGTCGAAGGAAGCGATCCGGTCCGCGACGTCGTCGACGAAGCCGTCCAGGCTGGCGTCCGGGACCGACCGGTTGACGTAGCCGTACCGCTCGGCGAGATCCGCGTCGTAGTCCTGGCCGGTGAGCATGATCTCCAGCGCCCGGCCACGGCCGGTGAGGAAGGGCAGGTGGTGGGTGGGGGCGCCGCCCGCCACCAGCCCGAGACCGATCTCGGGCTGGGACAGCACCGCGTGTTCCCGGCTGGCGAACCGCATGTCGCACGCGAGCACGAACTCGCTGCCCGCACCCCGGGCACGCCCCCGGATCTTGGCGATGGACACGAACGGGCCCTCGGTGATCCGGGCCAGCACGTCGAGCCACGCGGGCAGGCCACCGTGCTCCGTCCGCGGCGCGCTCTGCGTCGGTGTCGTAGTGAGCCAGGAAGAAGTCCGAGACGGTGCTGTCGAAGACCACCACGCGGACGTCGGGGTCCTGCTCCAGGACACCGACGAGGTCGGTGAGCTCAGCAATGGTGACGTGGTCGATGAGGTTGAGCGGCGGATGGTCGAAGGTGACCTGCCACCGGCGGGGGTCGGTCTTGTCGATCACGAGGCGCTGCTGGGTGCTCACGGGGCCTCCGGCGAGTGAGAGTCTGAAACCTGATTTCCAATCTAGCACCTGCGTTGGAAAAACCATTCCAGGCGTAGACTGGGGGTATGCCGAAGACCAGCGACCGGCCCGCCGCAGAGGAAACGCGCTGCTCGATCCGCCGCGCCCTGGAGATGGTGGGCGACCGGTGGAGCCTGCAGATCCTGCGCGAGGCGCTGCAGGGAGCGACCCGTTTCTCGGACTTCAAGGACCGTCTGCACGTGGCCAGCGACGTCCTCACCCAGCGGCTCGGCGCCCTTGTCGACGCGGGCGTGCTGGACAAGCGGCCCTACCGCGAGGCGGGCACCCGGTCCCGGATGGCCTACCACCTGACCCCCGCCGGCCGCGAGCTCATGGTGGTCTTCGGCGCCCTGCAGCAGTGGGGCGACGAGCACTGCCCGCACCCCGACGGCCCACTGGTCCGCCGGGGCAGCAGGACGAGCGGCCACACCCTGCGGGTCGCGTTCGTCGACGACGACGGCAGGGAGACACCACTCGACGACGTCGACCTAGGCGCACCGGTCATGGCAGCCACGACTCGGTCAGGGGCATAGCGGTCAAGGCGGGCGCGGGCGGTGGCCGGTCCATAAGGCCCTGTCTCTCGTCGCGCGACAGTTCCGCAGGACAGAGGACAGCCCGCCTGGCCCACACCGTCTCGACGCCCTCAAGCGCCGATCTCGACCGTTCGGCCTGGGCCGGCAGCGTGTGCGACATCCCGCGAGTTCTCCTGAGCCCCGCTGAGTGACCGCAGCCGTGACCAGGGGCTTCTTCCTCCTTCGGGTGCTCTGCCAGGCTGTGACGTAACTTCGGGATTTCTGAAGCATTCTCAGCTCGTGCGACCGATCTGCGGTCTGGTCGAAGGCGAGGAGGCGCGGGTTGTCGGCGCTGGCGGCGATGCGGGATCTGTGCGAGTACCGGGATCCGGTCTCGGCGGAGGAGCCGGAGCGGTTCGAGACCGATGCGCCGGCCGGGTTCGTGTTGGCGCGAGCCTCAGCAAGACTGACGGACGGCACGATCCGTGGAGACGTCGGGCACCTGGAGGTCGGGGGCCCAGTGGGGGGCCCACAACGACGCCACCCCCGCAAAAATGGGGGGAACCGCCGGTGGGGCCGCCCCCCACCCCCCGTCTCCGGGCCGCCCGGCGGGGGCGCGCGGGGGGGCTGGGTGGGGGGGTGGCTCTTCGGGCCCCCCAACCCCCCCACGACCCTCGAAAATGGCGATCGACCGGCTGATCGCGCGCCGCGACGTCCACCTGCGGGAGAAGACGTTGTGGCGGATGCTTGTCAAGCCCCGGGTTTCATGGAGACTGCGTTAGCTGGTTTTCTGGAGTGACGCAGGGGGTTCGGCCGCGAGGTAGTGGGCGGCCTCGTGTTCGGCGGGGGTGATGTGGCCGAGTTCGCCGTGGAGGCGGCGCTGGTTGAACCAGTCGACGTACTCGGCGACCGCGATCTCGATGTCGTTGATGCCGGTCCACGGTCCCTTGTTGCGGATCAGTTCGGCCTTGAACAGGCTGTTGAACGCCTCGGCCAGGGCGTTGTCGTACGAGTCGCCCTTGGAGCCGACCGAGGCCACGGCGGGGCAGGCCGTTTTCGGCGATGTCCTCCAGGACGGCGGCGAACTAGTCCACGCGTGAGCGACGCTCGCCGCGGTTGCGGACATCAGTCGGAAACAGGGCCATCTCGGCCCGTTCGGCGGCCGTCGGCTGGCGGCCGTTGCGGAGCTCGAAACGGTCCAGCGTCGCCTGCCGGCGCCGGTCCAGGCTGACGTAGAGGCGCTCGGGGATGCGGATGCCCTCGTTGTAGTTGCCGACCTTGGTCTGGTCGTGCCAGAGCATCGGCAGGCGGCCGTGGTAGCGGCCGACGCAGTCCAGCCGGAGCTTGAGGACCTCGTCGCAGCGTCGGCCGGTGAGTACGAGTGACTCCCAGACGTCGCGAAGGCCGCGGTCCTTGGGGTCGTAGTCGCGGGCGAAGGTCTGCAGGTTGGCCTCGTCCGCAAGCGCGCGGGCGACCTGGTCGGTGAAGGGGTTGCGGACGACCCGGTGGACTTCGCCGCCCTGCGGGATCGCGATGATGAAGTCCCGCGGCAGACCGATGCGCTCAGAAGCGCCGGATTCCAGGGCGTCGTAGAGAATCTTCCGCGCGGAGTTGAAGACGATCCTGCGGACGTTGGGCGTGACGATCGACGGTTTGCCGTCGGCCCGGTCCATCTGGGCCAACGCCGGCATGCGCTCCCGCTCGCGTAGTCGCTGGTCGGCGGCGAACCGGTTCGCGTGCTGTTCCGTCAGGGCGGACGCGTCGTGCCCGCCTCCCGGTGCCTCGATGTCGAGGAAGGCGCTCAGCTCCAGGCAGGCCCGGCGGGCGCCGTCCAGCGGCCCCCGCGTCCGGGGGCACTTGTGCGAGCGCATCAGGGCGGCGAGGTGGTCCCAGAGGAGGTCGCGCAACCACCGCTGGCTGACTCCGGTGAGGTCGATGTGGCTGGCGCTGCTGGGAAAGCGGCGTCCGAAGTGCTCGGTCTCGATGTATCCGAGTTCCTTGGTCTCCGCCTCGCTGTAGTAGAGGACCTGGAGTCGCGCGCGGATCGACCTGATGATCATGGCGACCTTGTGGCGTGCGCCGTCGGTGTCCGCGTCCTCAAGGGAGTCGTAGCCGTGCTCGCGGCAGCGTGTGACCAGGTTCTGGATGGCGGTGGGTGCCCAGTAGCTCGGGTCTCCTTCCTGTGTGTGCCGGAACAGGCTCCACTGGATCTCGGCGCGGACCAGCGGGCGCAAGCCCTTCAAGTTGATCTGCCCGGCCCGGAACAGCGGGCCCGTCGTGGCCCGCCATCGCGCATAGGCGTGTTCATCTTCGACGTGGACGGGAACGGGCAGACCGCGGTCCTCGTATTTCCGCCGCCATGCCTGAGGGATGCTCGCGCCGCCGGGGCGTCCCGCGTGCCAGTAGCGGTGGCGGTGGCCGAGGCACAAACCGAGGGGTGAAACGGCCAGCTCGGTGCAGGTCCTCACTCGGCAGGATCCGAAGCTGTAGAGGGTGTCCTGGTCAGAGGCCCAGTTCTCCAGATCGGTCTCTCCGGGGTGATCGCGGCAGAAGACCGACCAGATGTGTTCGTGCCGTTCACAGAGCGCCAGTTCACGGGTGTGGGCCGGCCGGCCCGGGCAGATGCGGCAGCTTCCGGCCCCGAATCCCTGGAACGCGGCCATTGGTTCGGCCGAGGCCAGGAAGGCCGACTTGCGTTCACCGCGGGTGCGTGCCGCCTGCCACTGCTCGTCGTGGACGTCGCACAACCTCGACGCTCCGTTGCCCGGGCGTTCGCACTGTGGGACCTGGCAGCCCCAGGTGAACACCGGGTGCTGGCCGGGGATCTGGATGATCTCGTCGCGGAACAGCGGATCGAAGTTCGGCGCGGCGATCAGGGCGGTGAGCAACTCGAGCCGGTCCCTGTGCCGGCGCCCGGACTCGGAGACTGGCAGGAGCGGCAGAGCCGACGTCACCGTTCACCCCAGGTGCGTTCCAGGGCGGCGCCGAAGACATCGTCGTGGATGTCGGGGTGACCGTAGACCTGGTCCACCATCGCAGCCGACTTCCAGCCGCCCGCCTCCTTGGCGACCATCGACTTGCCGCCCGATGCGTCGAGGACTGCATCGGTGAACGTGTGCCTGAATTCCTTGGGGAGGATTTTGCCGAGTTCGACACGGATACCGGCACGGCGGAGCATGCCGCGGGCGCCGGCGGTGGCCCAGGGCTCGCCCTTCCGCGGCCCGTGGAGCTGGACCACGAGCATGCCGTGGCGGGCGGAGCGCGGGTACTCGGTGGTGACGTACTCGAAGTAGGTGTGGATCATCGCCGGGCTGACCCGGCGGATCTCTCCGCCCCGGACGACGCCGCCCTCGACCTTCCAGGGGTCCTTGATCTTGACGCGGGCCCGGTTGGGGTTCCGTTCCCGGTGGCAGATGTGGACGTGCGGGGACACGCAGTCGCCGCAGGGTGCGTGCTCACGCAGGTGGAGATCGACCAGGTGCAGGCTGCAGAACTCGCCGATGCGGAAGCCGCCGTCGCTCAGCCAGGTCACGGTCATCCGGTCCCGGGCCGAGGGCAAGCTCTCGACGAGCCGCGGTCTGGCCTGGTCGGGCAGCATCTTCGGGTGGCGGCGCCGAACCGTCTTCGTCGGCGTCAGCGGGTTGGCGGGGAGCTCATGCAGCGTGTGGCCGAGGAACGAGCGGCGGCGATCAGCGGTCGTCGGTAGCCGGGTCTGATCGAGTACTTCGGCCAGCTGCTTGTTGACGCCCCGCCTCGCCTGGAACATGTAGAAGCCCTTCAAGCAGGCCGCCGCGGTCAGCAGGGAGCTCTGCTCGTACGGACGCTTGCCCGGCCGCCATGGTTGGCCGAGCGGCCCGCGGACCTCCGCACCCACGGCGCCCATGTAGCGCTCGACCTGCTCGAAGGTCACCGTCTCGGGCGTAAGGACCTCGCACTCCAGCCAGCGCAGATGGTCGACCAGAAGGTAGGCGTAGGTCCGGCCGGTTCCGGGCGTGAGCGTCCGCAGGTAGGCGTCTGCCAGCTCGTGCAGGGTGCCGTCTGGGTACAGGATCGTGTACCCCACCAGCCCGTTATGCCGCACTTCCTGTACGCGCAGCTGCCCCAGGACCAAGCTGATCGGCATGCCTCTCCCCAACGTCCCGTACAACAAGACTCAGGGCAGTTAACACGGCCGGGATGTCCGTAGACACGGCTTCGTCAACATCACACACACGGAATAGACTGGTCGGTTAAGTCGAGGACGATCCAGTAGTCCGCCGCGAACAGCTTGGCCAGCGTGGTCAGCCTCGGGAACAGGTTGGGCTGGTGGATCGCGCACAGCCCGCCCGGCTCGGGCAGGTCACGATGCGATGAGTCGGCTGGTGAAGCCGTCACGGATGAGGGATTCGTACGCGGCATGCACGTCCTCCGGGACCTCCTGCTCGATGGCGAATCCGAGCTTCGGATACTCGATGACCCGCTGGAGGTCGCCGACGAGCATGTCCAGGACGAGCCTCTCGTCGCCGATGGACTTGAGGTAGTCGTCGAACTCCAGCGGCTCCGACGCGCAGAGGATCTCGACGTCGGGCCACAGCTTGCGGGCGGTCGCGAACGATCGCCTTTCCATATAGGGCTTGGAGACCAGCAGCACCGTCCTGGGGTGGATGCCGGCGGCGGCGAGGACCTCGCGGGCCAGGGTGATGTTCTGCCCGGTGTTGCTCGCGTTGGGCTCCAGCAGGATGGCCTCGGCGGGGACGCCGAGGTCGATGGCGTGCTCGCGGAAGTGGACGGCCTCACCGCGCGGGAAGACCTTGGCCGTGGTGGGGCTGTTGCCGCCGGTGAAGACCAGGGTCGGGAAGAGCCCGGCGCGATACAGGTCGGCGGAGTGGGTGGCGACGCCGAGGTCGTGGCTGCCCAGGCCGATCGCGGCGTTGACGGGCCGCAGTTCGTGCTGCATCTGGTGGTAGTCCCAGATCAGCTTGGCCTGGCGCCACTGGTCTTCGGTGAATGCCTGCTGGTTGTCGCTCACGCGTGTTCTCCCTGGTCACCGTTGCCGGGGGCCGGTCGGCCCCTCGCTCATGGCTTTGATGCCCTCGATACTGCGCAGTTGGTGCACGAGTCCGTACTGCGCGGCGGTCCTGGCGGCCTGGTCGAGGACGAGGTGTCCATCATCGCGGGTTGCTGCGTCGGAGAGCAGGATGTGGCCATGAGCGGTGTCCAGTCGCACGCGTTGCATCGGTGATTCGGTGGTCCCGCTGTTGCGGGCGATGTCGATGAAGTGCAGGGCCTGGGTGAGGTCGCCGGCGCCGCGGCGGGCGAGGGCGAGTTTCTGGTGGGCCACCGACCAGTCGTCGGGTTCCTGGAGGTCTTCGAAGTCGCGGGTCGCGGCCTGCATGACGCGGGTCGCATAGTCGTGGTTGCCGTCCTTGCTCAGGGCGGTTCCCACCCACAGCCGGGCCCTTGCGCGGTCACGGCGCGAGAGCCGGTCGTCGACGGCGAGGGTCTCGTAGTTGTGGGCGGCGATCTCCAGCTTCCCCGACATCTCGGTGACGACCGCGAGGGAGAGTTCGAGCTGGGCGACGCGTCGGGGGATGTCGAGCTGGGTGAAGACGGAGCGGGCGCCGGCATAGGAGTGCTGGGCCGAGAGCGGGCCCAGGACGACGCCCTGGTCGCGCTTGAGGTCGCCGAGCAGGGCGGTGGAGCGGGCGAACAGATACAGGCCCTTCTCGTCCAGCTCGGGGGCCTTGAACCGGCTCAGCCACCGCGTCAGGAGGCTGTCGGCGAAGGTGAAGTTCTGCCGGGACAGGGCGACGACGACGCGGTCCAGGTCGTCGGCCCAGGACTCGTATTCCCAGGCCCGGGGGCCGGAGGCGGTGACGCGGCGTCGGGCGGTGGTCGTGGCACTGGTCATCTCGGACAGCAGCGTTTCGAACCGCAGGTGGACGGCGGCGTCCGCGCGGCCGAGCGCGGTGTCGAGGATGGCCTGGGTGTCGGGTCTGGGCTCGGTGGTGGCGAGCTTGGACTCCCACTTGGAGACGGTCGCGACGGCCAGGCCGAGCTGCTGGGCGAAGGCCCGCACGCTCAGTCGCAGGGCGAGCCGCAGGGCCTTGGCCTCCAGGCCGGTCCAGTGGTGCACGGTCGCCACGCGTCGCTCCCTTCCATCGGTCATCGAAGCACGGTCCGTGTAGTCGGCGGGACGGAAGTGGAACGGAAGTAGGACAGCCGGTGATTGGCCGGGAGTGGGGTGGCGGCCACGCTCAAGGGGTCACCACTTGTCGAGCCTTTGGGACGGTCTTCAGCATGGAACCCCTCACGGAGCATCGCCAGGTCAGCGGTCCGGTCGTTTACGGCTTCCTGCGGCTGGTGAAGGTGCCCGCGGCCCGGCAGGCGGCGCTGGCGGCGTCGCTCGCCGAGTACTGCCGCGGCCACGAGCTGCAGCTGTCCGTCGTCTTCACCGACCGCGACGCGAGCTCCGGGCCCGACTCCGCGGCGTTCACCGGACTGCTGGACGTGCTGGCCCTGCCGGACGTCTATGGCGTGATCGCCCCGGCCATGTCGCACCTGGGGCCGAAGGCCATAGCCGCTGAACGCGGACGCCAGATCGAGACGGCGGGCTCCCGGCTGCTGCTGGTCCGCGGTCCCCGCCCGGCGCGTCCTGCGTCCTCCCGCAGCGGTCCCGTTCACCGTCGAATTCGGGGAACCACCCGCGTCCTGGACACCGAGTCATGAGGGCCACGATGACCGAGACGACACAGCGGTTCTTCGACCCGCGGCCCGAATCCATCGGCCAGGCACGGGAGTTCACCACGGATGCCCTGGCCGGATGGGGCTTTCAGGACCGGTCCGAGGACATCCGGCTCTGCGTTTCCGAGCTCGCGACGAACGCGCTGGTCCACGGCACCGTCGCTGACCACGGCTTCCTGGTCAAGCTGGATGCCGATGAGGAAGTCGTACGCCTGGAAGTGCACGACAGCCGCCGCCAGCATCCCCAGGCCCGTCAGGCCGTGGACACGGACACCTCTGGACGCGGCCTGACGCTGGTGGGCGTTCTCGCCGATGGCTGGGGAGTTCAGGACGCGGACACTCCGTTCGGGAAGATCGTCTGGTCCTGCTTCAAGGCCACGAGAGGGGCGGCATCATGACCGTCCTCCTCACTCCACCGAGCCCGGAGCTGCGGCTGCTGGTCTCCCTCGCGTCCTGGACCTGGCTGGGCACCGGCCCGGACGGCCGCGAGGTCGCGCACATCCTGATTACCCACACCCCGGCCCCGACACCGTCGAGACCCGACTGCGGAGGCTGTCGGACAGCCTCGGCTCCCTGGCCGGCCCCCGGGAGGTCGTCCCTGAGCTCGACCGGTGCTTGCAGGTCGTCGGCGACCAGGTGCTGGTGCACTTCCCCGGCGCCTCCCGAAGGCTGCGGCTGCCCACCCGCAGGTCCTGGACCGAGCTGGTCGCCCGCAACGGCGAGGCAGTTCTCCTGCTTGGCCTCGACCCGCTCCCGCAGACCGCCGACGCCGCCCGCCTCGACGCCTACCTGGATGCCGCGCTCGCGGCCGAGCGGCTGCTGTTCGGACGCGCCCGCACTCGCTGACCTCCTGGAACTTCCCGCACGGCCCCGGACGGAATGGATGAGAGGGAACTGCCATGGAAACCTTCGAACGCGCCCGGCTGGACGCCTACTTCGCCCGGATCGCCGCCCAGTTCGCCCCAGATGAGCAGACCGCGTCGTTCCTGATCACGCACCTGCTGCCGGAGCGACCCGCGTTCGTCCAGGCCGTCGCTGCGATGACCCGCCTCACCGCGGTGCTGCCCAAGCCGAAGTCCATCCACCCGGCCGCGAAGCGCGAGGTCGAGCGGACCGTTCCCGTCGACACCCTCACCCGCGATCTGTTCACCGAGCCTGATGACGCCTTGGACTACCTCGAATCCCGGGCCGCGGGCGAGACGATCTGCCTGCTGGACGTCGGCGGCTACTTCGCCCCCACCCTCACCGAGGTCCACAGTCGGTTCACCGGACGGATCGCCGGGGTGATCGAGGACACCGAGAACGGGCACCGCCGCTATGCGCACCTCGACAAGCTGCCCTGCCCCGTCATCTCCGTCGCCCGGTCCCCGCTGAAGGACCCCGAGGACTTCCTGGTCGGTCAGTCCGTGGTCTTCTCCACCGAGGCCGTCATGCGCGGCCGCGGAGACATCCTCCACGGCCGCCCGGCCCTGGTGATCGGCTTCGGCAAGCTCGGCTCATCCATCGCCCGGCTCCTGCAGGCCAAGGGGGTGCAGGTCACCGTCTTCGACATCGACCCGGTCCGCCGCACCCAGGCCCTGTCCCAGGGCTTCATCGTCGCCCGCGACCACGAGACCGCCCTGACCGGCGCCGGCCTCGTGCTCTGCGCGACCGGCGCGATATCCCTGCGCGGCGAGGACTTCTCCCACCTGCGCAACGGCGCCTACGTCGCCACCGTCACCTCCAGCGAGGACGAGCTCGACCTCGCCGGACTACCCGACGTCTACACCCGCACGATCGTCGGTGACCACGTCACTCGCTACCGGACCACCGGCCACTACTTCTATCTGGCGAATGACGGCAACGCCGTCAACTTCATCCACGGCGCCAGCGTTGGGCCGTTCATCTTCCTGGTCCAGGCCGAGATCCTCGCCTCGATCAGGATGCTCACCCGCGAAGACCTCGCCCCAGGCATCCATGAGGTCCCCGCACCCGACCGCGAAGCCATCGCGGCAACCTGGCTCTCCTACTTCAACAGGTGATCACCATGACCATCACAGCCGACCACATCCGCACCACGATCGCCGCCTACCTCGATCAGTACCCCGAGGACAAGCGCGAGCTCGGCATCGTCCTCGGCCTGATCGAAGACGGCGACGACCTCACCAGTCGTGAAACCCTGCCCGGCCACGTCACAGCTGGCGCAATCCTCGTCGGCCCCGACGGCCGCATCCTGCACATTCTTCACAACGCGACTCAGAGGTGGCTCCTACCCGGAGGTTAGGCCAAGCATTTGAGACTGTCTCACCCTCCCTTCGTGGAGGGCTTCTTTGTGCCCAGCAGACGGTTAGGTTCAGGGCTTCTCACCTGTCTCAAGGAGCCCTGTGGACTACTTCTTTACGTCCCGCGACAAGGTCCGCCGCTACGGCGCGGCGCCCGACGGCACCGCCCTTGACGGCCTGCGGTACGTGACCCGGGAGCGGGCCCTCAAGGACGGCACCCCGTTCTTCCTCGGTTCTGACATGCGGCCCTTGGAACCGCACTGCTCCTTCTTCCTGGATCTGGCCAAGACGCTCAAGGCGAAGTCGTTGCAGGACTACACCTACGACTTCCTGGACTTCAGCGACTTCCTGGAGAGCCTCGATCCGCCCAGTGATGTGCTGTCCGCCGTGGAGGACGACCTGCTCGCGTACCGGGAGCACTGCACCGAGCATCGGGACGAGCCCATGTCGCCGGCCACCTGGAAGCGTCGCCGCGTGACGATCCGCAGCTTCTACGACTGGGCAGTTGACGAAGTCAAGTTGCTGGACAGGCGCCCGTACTACCGGCGCCCCAACGGGCGGGACGTTCTGAGCTGGGGCGCCACCGCGGCACTCGACGTACGGCACCTCACATACGAGCAGTGGTGGTTCCTGGACCGTGTCGGCCTTCGCGGGCTCCTTCCGGACGGCACGGCCGACCCGTGCTTCCGGTCCGCGCACACGCTGCGGGACAGTGCCAGCGGCAATCTGTCGATCACTACCGGTCTGCGGCTCCGTGAGTTCCGTGCCTTGCTCTACATCGAGGTCGGCCCACCACGCCGTGATGGCACGGCGAAGGAAGTGGAGCTACAGGCCATCGCGAAGTTCGGCCTGCCGCGGACCGTGGAGATTCAGGACGCGACACTTCGAGAGGTCGACTGGTACCGCCGGACCGAGCGCGCCGCCACGGTGCGCAGGGCGTCGAAGAATCTGTGGAGGCGCCGCGAGGAGTTCTTTGTCGTCGATGACGTCAATACGCGCCAGATGAAACTGCGCGGTGTCGAGCACGGCAGGCGCCGGACCCGGAGCGTCAAGGCGATGGACGCGGACCTGCGAGCGCGGACCATGATCGAGGGAGAGCACGGGCTGGAGCCGATGGCCTTGTTCGTCGGCCGCCACGGGCGGATGATCTCCAACCAGCGGTGGGAGCAGATATTCCTCGACGCGCATGCGCGCACGCTGCGGATCATCGAGGAGTACGGCCTGGAACTGGAGATGCCGAATCAGGTCCGGATCCACGACCTGCGCCACATTGTCCCCGCTTAGTTTCCGTGTGGCGATTGGCTTCAACTCGGTCGGTGGCCTGGTGATTTGGGCTTTGCGCTGAGGCGTGTGGTGTTTCTACTGTCGCCACTTATGATCCTGAGCTTCTTCTCGTCCCTGGGCTGGGAGTCCTGGGACGTTGAGCATCGGCCGTTGATCCCCGAGGGGATGCCCGTGCTCATCGACGACGATCTACGCTTCGAGGACGGCCCGGCCGTGCCGCGCCCGACGATGGTGGTGAACCGGTGGCTGCGCGAGTTGCCAGCCAGCGGGGCGCCGGCGCTGAGTTCGTGGGAGAACTACGCGCGAGCCCTCAAGGAGTGGATCGAGTTCCTGGCCGAGCACGGGGTCGGGTTGTTCGACTCACGGGAGCGGTTGAAGGCGGGGCTGAGCCGGTACGCCGAGCACCGGGCGGCGGGCCCATTGAAGGCCAGGTTCGCGGCGACGACGTGGGGCCAGCACATGAGCATCCTGTCGCTGTTCTACCGGTGGGCGATCAACGAGGGGTACGCGACGGCCGAGCCGTTCACCTACCGCGCCGCGCGGGCTCTGTTCGCCGGGACCGGCCGGGAGGTGAAGGTGAACCTCGCGGTCCGCCGCACGCCGAAGCCTCACGTGACGATCAAGTACTTGGAGCCGGACTTCACTGAGCTGTTCCGAAAGGGGCTGCGCGGGCTCGCCCCGGATGGCTCGCAGGACACCGGTTTCCACGGGCGGGAGTTGGCCCGCAATGGGGCGGTCGGGGATCACGCGCTGGCCAGCGGGATGCGGCTGCAGGAGTTCACCTACCTGCTGCCCTGGGAGATACCCGCCTTGCCGCCGGAGCCAACCGCGGTTCCCATCTCGTTCCCGGTGCCGGCCGGGATCACCAAGGGCAAGAAGTTCCGCACCACGTGGACCTCCTACGAGGCCCTGGCCGGACTGCACGACTACGTCGAGCTCGACCGGGCCGCCACCACGGAGGGCTCACTCTGGCGGCCTCCACGGCGCTGGGGCGAACCGTTGATGGTCACCGAGCCGGACGCCCGGGGAGGGCTGATCAACGGGATCCGGCGCCCCTGGGCGTCACTGACTGCGGCCGAGCGGCGCCGCTTGGTCGCTCCGGAGGGCGGTTCGTGCCTGCTGGCGGTGAAGAACGGCGGCGGACCGTTCACCGCCTGGGCCACGGTCTTCGAGCGCACATCCGACCGGATCCGGGCTCGCTTCGAACCCCGGTTCCCGCACGTCTGGCCCCACCGATGTCGCCACACCTTCTCCATGAGGACCCTCGAATACCTGGTCACCGGGCACTACCGGCAGGCTGCGAAGCTCGTCCGGGACACCGATGCCGACGCCGCCCTGGTCTTCTACTTGAGCAAGGCGGACCCACTGCTGGTGCTTCGTGATCTTCTAGGGCATTCCACTGTCCTGACCACGGAAAAGTACCTCCGCCGGCTGGATACGACCCGTATCTACCGGGAGGCATACGAGGGCGTCGGGGCCGCTGCCGGGCTGACCGATGATGCGGCAGCCGAGCGGGAAGCCGCGGCCGAGTTCGACGATGAGATCGAGGACGGTGACCTCTGATGCCGACCATGCTGGTCGACGAACCCCTCGGCCTCACCTGCGTGTTCAGCGATGGCAGTCGCGCGGACTACAGCCTGGACGGACTGCCCAACCCGCGTCTGGCCCGGGACCTGGGCCTCGGTCTCGTGGAGCTGATCCATCCGCACGGCACTGCGGACTCGGAGGGCACCGTCAACTTCTACGTCCAGTCCCTGCGGAGCATGGTCCGCATCCTGGCTGCTCAGGGCTTCACCGGTGGTGCCGCTCAGCTACGGCGAGAGCAGCTGGCCGAGTTCTGGATGTCCAGTCCCCGGAGGCTGGAGGCCCTGACTCGCAGCCTGCTGGAGGGTCATGCCCAGGGCGGCGGCCCGCTCGGTGAAGGGGTGCTGGAACTCGCTGCCGGACGGCACTTCAACATCCAGCCCAACCGTCATGCGCTGCCGCCCTATGCGGAGGAGGAATGGCAGCGGCTGACCGGGGTCTGTCGGACCTTGGTCGACGATTCGTACGCTGCCCACCGCCGGGCCCTTGCGGATGCCGCCGGCGGACGGCATCCCCTCGAAGGCGGCTGGGAACCGGGCAATCTGCGCTGGCTGCTGGCCCGGGTCGGTCCTGTCAGCATCGGCGATTTCGGCGAGCACCTGGGAGTCTCGGCGGCGGTGGTCCGCAATCGCGGCGGCTTCCACGACGCGACTCGGGCCGTCTTCCCGAACCTGGACGTGCTGATCGCCTACCGGCTGCTGTTCGGCATCTACTCCGGTATCGTCCCCGACGGCATTGCCGACTTGGTGGTCGAGGACATCGACTGGGCCGGTGATTCGACGGTCCTCCTCTCCTACATCAAGCGCCGCACCGCGGCGGAGAGCCTGAACCTGCCCCGTCGGGCGGTCCGCCTGCTGGAACAGTGGCTCGCGCACTCCGCGCTGCTGCGGACCTTCATGTCAGCGGAGGGACACGGGAAGCTCTGGGTGGGGCTGAGCCAGGCCGGCAAGTCCCGCCGTGTCCGCCAGGTCGACCGGGTTGCCGTCCAGCGGTGGGCGCTTCGCCATGCGGTTCTCGGGAATGACGGACAACCCCTCAAGATCCACCGCTCGCGGATCCGGACCACCCACGAAGCTATGCGGGACAAAACCTCCTGGACAGGCAGCGGGCGGGCCACGATCGATCCGAACCACACTCCGCACGTCGAGGGCGATCACTACCTCACTGCCACGACTCCGGCCCAGCAGCATGCTGTCGAGACGGTCATCGAGGACGCCCAGCACGACATGCTCCGGCGGGCCCACCCACCGACGGTGATCACCGAAGAGGATGCGGCCGCTCTGGCGGACGGCTACCCGCAGCTGGTCGCGGAGCTGAACCTGGACGATGCCGTGATCGCCGAGCTGGTCGGCGGACAGCGCGACGTGTTCACCGCCGCCTGCGGGGACCAGCTGTCCGGGCTGCACGGGCCGAAGGGCAAACCCTGTCCGGCCCGGCCCTGGGTCTGCCTGCTCTGCCCGCTGGCCGTCTTCGCTCCCCGGCACGCGGGCAACCTGCTGCGCCTCAAGGCGTTCTTCTCCCGGCAGTGGCAGCAGATGCCCGCCGCGCACTTCATGGCCGTGTTCGGCCCTTACGCAACCCGCATCCAGCAGGTCCTGGACCGCTTCGACCCTGCGGTCCTGGCCACGGCGGCCCACCACGTCGAGGACCAGGACGACGAACTTCCCCTGCGACCCGAGGAGATGACCGCGTGACCACCGCCCTCGCCGCTGCTGCCGCCTTCGACGGCCGCTCCGCGGTCTTCGCCGGCGCCGATGTCTGCCACGAAGCCGGACTCCTCCTCCCTGAAGGAGCCCGCCGTCCGGTGTTCGAGGACGACGTCTGGGACTTCACCGATGTCGTCGGCCTGCCCGTCCAGCTCGCCCTGGCCACACGCCGCTTCGAGTTCACCGGGATCACCGATGAGCGGTGGCGGCTGGTCGGCAAGGAACTCGTCCTGGCCATGCTCGCCCCGCGGCACCCGGCGGTCGCCCCGCTGCCCCGGGCCCACCGCACTGCCCTGCACCTGCGCAGTTGCGCGGGCCGTCTGGACGAACTCATCCGGTTCTGCCGCTGGCTGTCCGAGCACAGGGCATCGAGCCTCGCGCAGGTCGACACCCGTGTCTGCGACGCCTACATGGCCCACCGCCGCTATGTCCTCGACGAGCACGGAGCGATCGTCGGCGAACAGAGTCCGGCAACCCGTCGTGCAGCTGCACAGGTCGTCGTCGACCTGGTCAACTACCGCGAGTTGTTCACCGCCGATCGTGTCCCGGCCGACCTGCGGCCCTGGGGCGGGGCCACCGCCTCTGCCATCGCCGAAATGCCCAGCGGCCGGACCGAGAACAAGACCCAGCCCGTCGACGACACGGTCATGCAGCCGATGCTCGCCGCCGCCCTGTTCCTGGTGTCCTCCCTGGGACCGCACGCTGTTGAACTCGCCCGCCAGATCCAGGAGGCCGACAAGATCTCCGCCCGCAAAGCGCGAGGACTCCGCCCGCTCCACGTCGCCCCGGTGGCCGAGTTCACCGAGCTGCTGAGCAAGTACACGGAAACGTGCACACCCTTGCCGATGCTCGCCGACCACCACGTCGCCGACCGGCTCGCCAACGGCTGGTCCGCCGACGACCCCCTCCTGACAGTGGCTACGGGAGTCCTGGCCCGTCAGGCCGGGATCACCCAGTTCGAGGCCCGGTGGATGAGCTGCCTGCGGGGCCCGCTGGAAGACGCTGTCACGGCGGTCGGAGTGAAGGAGGTGTTCGCCCGCAACGCCGCCGAGATCACCATGGCGGACACCTCGTCGATGGTGCCCTGGACATTGCCTCTGCACCGTCTCCAGGTCGTCGCTCTGGTCGGCATCGTCCGCACCGCCACGATGATCGTGCTGGCCACAGCCTCGGGCATGCGATCAAGCGAGCTGATGGAGCTACGCATAGGCTGCCGACTTCCGATCGAGGAACCCGTCCCCGGGCTCACCCGATACCGGCTCGCCAGCAAGGTCATCAAGGGACAGCCACTCGGCGGCACCGACGACGAGTGGGTCGTCATCGAGCCCGTCTATCGCGCCGTCGAACTCGCCGAGGACCTGCATGACGACCGACAGGAGGGCACCCTGCTCTTCGGTCGGTTCGCCTTCTCCGTCCGTTACAAGTGGTTCCGCAACTGGGTCAACTCCCCGGCAGGGCAGCGCCTTGGACTCGCCCCCATCCCTGATGGACAGGTCAATCTCAGGCGACTGCGTCGCACACTGGCGCTGGAGATGGCCTACCGGCCGGGCGGCGTGCTGGCCTCCAAGATCCACCTAAAGCACATCGCAGTGGCCACAACAGAAGGGTATGCCTCCCGCCCCGGCGGGGCTCAGGCCGAGTTGCTGGCCGAGGTCAACAAGCACGAGAGCGACCGCAATCTCCAGCTGGTACTGGAAGAGTTCCAAAACTACCAGCAGGGCATCCTCCCGGCCGGCCCCGGCGCCCGGAACCTCACCGAGTTCTTCGCCAGAATTGACGAGAAGCTCGACGCAACGGCAGCAACGGCACCCAAGACACAGCGCAGTGACCGTGACGTGCTGAACCTCCTGACCAAACGCGCCAAGGTCCTGCACCTCGGGCCCGCAAACTACTGCTGGTTCACCGATCCATCCCGGGCCCTCTGCCTCAAGCTGGCCGGCACCCCGACGGCCGACCGTCCGCTGATCGGAATGTGTGACTCTGCCCGCTGTCCGCAGGCCACCCATCACCCCTGCCACCGGCCTGTCTGGGCCGAGCACGCCGAACGCACCGAGATCTTCCTGGGCCAGCTCGGCACCACACGCAAGACCGAACGCACCCGGCTCCAAGCCGACTACGACAGGGCCCTCCGCGTCGTCGCCGAGATCGATGCCGCCAGCACCACGGACGAGGAGTCCGCATGAGAATCTCCGCAGCCCAGCGGACCGAGAACGAGAACCGCATCCGGGCCGCCATGGACCGGCTCCTGCGCGGCGAGATCCCGCCCGGCGGAAAGTGCGACATCAAGACCCTCGCCCGCGAAGCGGACGTCGACCGCACCGCCTTCTATGGCACCCGTCCCTACGCTCACCTCCGCGCCGAGTTCGAGCGACGCCTTCAGGCCCTGCAGCAGGCCGGCGACATTCCCGACCCCCGCCAAGCCCAGATCACCCGCCTCAAGGCGGAGAACGCCAAGCTCCGGGAACGGCTGGCCGCATCGGAACAGGCGATCGACGAGCTCACGGACTTCCGCACCCAGGCCCTGGCCCGGCTCGCCGCACAACACGAGGAGATCGTCCACCTTCGGCAGACCGCCACCGCTGCAAGCCGCGTCACCAGGCTCCCTTCCTCCAGGTCGTCAGCGACGGTCATCGGATCGTGCAGCTGAGATGCGGGCGCTTCATGACACGAAGTACGGGACCCGAGGACGCGACGGCGAACAGGCCGAAGAGGGTGATGGGCAGCAGACTCAGCAGCCTCGCAGGATCGTCCTGCAACCAGTGCCGGTTGGCCCACCAGTTCGCGCTGACGTCCAACACCGTCACCCAGCTCGCCAGCCGGATTCCCTCCGGCCGCGCGAGCACCACCAGCACGACGACCAGTGGATCGAGCACGGCCAAGCTGACGAAGAACACCTGCAGGAGAAACGGGCCGAAGGACGCATAGACATGGATCCCGCCCCGCGCCAGGTCAAGGAAGTGAGCGCAGGCCCCCTCAAGGAAGCCGACGAAGTACACCGCGAGCACACCCCGCACCCACCGCGGCTGGCCCCTCCACCGCTCCCTCAATCCATCCCTCACCAGGCCAACCTATGCGGGGCGTCGCACATCGATCAAAGAAACGACCACCGCAACCCACGGAGTGATCTGCATCATGATGCCGCTGCCGAAATGCAACACAGCCAGCGGCAGACGTCGCGAACGCCGCCTCCGCAGACAGCCTGCTCAATCACCACACGGATCCAACCGCACACGGCCTCTGCGGACACAAGGCACACGTTCGCGATCTACATGTTGGAATTGCTGACCGAGCTGCTGCGCAAGCAGGACGCGGAGGAGTTCGCGCGCTCAGGCCGTGTCCCGGCCTATGCGGCCGACCACCAGTCGCGGAACCCCTTCCTGACCGTGATGCGGCTCCTCGGACACCGCCGCCCAGAGTCGACGATGCGGTACCTGACGTACAAGAAGAAGTCGAACCTCCTGGTCGCGCAGGCCATCAGAGAGTGGAACGAACAGGACGTCACGTACGCGGAGTTGGCCGCACGGCACGGTGGACGGGGGAATGGCTGATGCCCCGCCGAGGAGAACGCCGCGGCACCTCCGGCACCCGTCGGCCCCGGTCCGCCGTGCCCGCGCCGGACCGGATCGGGATACGGGAGATCGTCTTCCGTCAACGAGATCGCCCTGTCCATGCGCGACTTGACCCCTCCGAGTTCACCTGTGCCACCTTGGTCGGGCAGCTCGCGGATCTGTGGGTCGACTACCACCGCAAGAACGCGCTCAAGACCGTTCACGCCTACCCGACCGCCATCCGCTCGTTCGCGAAGTTCCTCGATAAGCGCCTTTCGGCGCAGGGCATCGACCCGGCACAGGCCCGGTTGGAGGACGAGCGACTCGATCTGCCGGCCTTGCTCCATGCCTGGGGGCAGAACCTCCTCCAGAAGTACCCCGAGAATTCCCGGCGTCCCTGGGGCCTGGAGCGCGCCTTGCTCGCCCTGCTCAGCCACGGCGCCGAACGCGATCTGAGCATTCCCGAGCGAGTACGGCGCCGCGCCGCCGCCCCTCCCGGCGTGCGCAAGGCCACCGGGCAGGTCCTGGACGAGTTCAGCAACGCCGAACGGATGGCCATGCGCAAGGCCGCTCAGGACGATGTCCGCTCGCTCGAGAAGCGGCTCGCCCGCGGACGCGAGCTCCTGGAGGCCGGGCAGGATCCGCGTCAACACGGGTGGCTGGAACTGCCGAACCTGATCTGGGCCACCCGAAACGGGCTGGTGGACAGCCAGACGCTGGGTGAAAACCTTCCGCTGAGCCGCAACTGGCCGTCAAAAATACGGGAGTTCGCCCGAAGCAGCGGCATCTGGCCCGGCATCGGCTTGATGGGCTGCCTGCACCGCATGCTGTTTCCCCGGGAGATCGACCTCCATTCGTTCCGCGTCCTGCTTCTGCTCGCGATGACCGACTGCACCTCGGAGGAACTCCATGCCCTGCAGGTGCCTGATCTGGAGTTCAGCGCCGAGGGTGTGCGCATCGTCCAGTCCAAGGAGCGCGCCGAACGCATCCGAGCAGACTTCCACCTGACCGATGCCTCCGACGGCACGACCGGGGAGACCGGAGACAAGGAGTATCCGGGCCGCGGCGCGTGGGACGTGCGGGGCCTGCTGCGGCGCCTCCTGGAGGCCAACGCGCTGACGCGCACGGCGTTCGACAGCGAGCCGTGGTTGTTCACCGCGGTGGAGTCCCGCAGGAGCGTGCGCATGGAAGCCGCGCTGGCCGCCTTCGCCGACCCGGGCCGGCGTTTCACCCACTGGCTCGATGGCCATAGCGGTCCGGACCGGCCGTTCCCGAAGGGAGTCTCGCTGCCCCACGACGTACGGCGGCTGCGGAAGACCGCGAAGACGACCCGGGTGGTCGCACTCGGCGGCACCCTGACCGACCTGGCCGGCGATGACCACAGCGTCCGTGTGTTTCAGCAGCACTACGCCCACGGCACCACCGCACACGTACTGGCGGGCGCCGCGATGAACCGCGCCCAGTCGAAAGTCTTCGCCACGGTCACGTGACGAGCGACCTTGGTGCGGCCCGAGGACGAATCTCGCCTGGCCGAGCCCGAGGTCGCCACCGCGCTCGGCGTCACTCCGGAGCAAGGCGCCGAGCTGCGCGACGGTGAGCTCGACATGGGCGTGTCGAACTGCAAGGACCCGCACAACTCGCCGCACTCGGTGCCGGGCAAGCTCTGCCACGTAGCCCCGGCGATGTGCATGATCTGCGACAACGCCGTCGTCTTCGTCTCCCAACTGCCCCAGCAACTGCTGCTCTTCGACCACATCCAGCACATGCGCGACGTGCTGCCGCCGAAGACCTGGCACAGCGTCTGGGGACGGCAAGACGTCGCACTGAAGCAGGTCTTCGAGGAGTGCGCCGACCACGTCGAGGACGCGCGCAAGACCATCGAGAAGCAGTCCCTCACCCTGAACCTGCCCCTGGGGATGCGAACGGAGTACGACCGATGAACACGCCCGCCCGCCCGCTCGCGCTCAAGTCCGCGACCTTCACCGACCACGAATCGGTCTACTCCGATCTTCCCGGCCAGATCCCCGGCGTGACCGGGCCGACGTTCGGCCGTCCCGACATGTGGCCGGGGGACAACGTCCGCCGACCCGCCAACACCGTCAAGGCCGCGTGGCGGTGCGACTTTCCCGGCGATCCGACAGGGAACTTGCTCATACGGGAGGTGGCTTTCTGCATGCTCCACCCCACACATGCCGCGCTGCAGGAGGCCGGGATCTTCTTGCCCCCTGGAAAGTGGGGACTGCGTAGGACCGCGCAGACCTGCCTTGACCTGGCGAGATTGCGGACCTGGGCTCAGGAGCAGGACATGCCGGACGATTTCGGCCTGTGGGATCCGGCGGACTGGCAGGCGTTCATCGATTCGCGTTCACGCGTCACCGAGCCCTCGTCCGTACGCAAGGTGGTCTCCTCGGTACGGCACCTGATGATCTTCTCGCCGGTTCTCACCGGCGTGCCCACGTTGGAGGATCCCTGGCCGGGGAAGTCGAGCGCCCAGGTCGCCGAATCGGTGTGGACCGACGAGCTGTCCACTCCGGCGATCCCGCCCGAGGTCTGGTGGCCGCTGCTGCGGGCGGCCTGGGCGTACATCGACCGCTTCGCCCCCGACATCCTGGCCGAACGCGACCGCTGCCAGGCCGAACCAGCCAGCGGACCGCCGCCACAGATGGACAGCGACCGCGAACTGGAGGCGTGGCTGGCGGATCCCGGCACAAGCATCCCGCTCAACCCCCGCAACCGCGGCCGGGCCCGCCGAGGCGACGTGAACTGGCGGCGGACCAGCCAGCTCGCCACCAACGGCCGCACCATCGTGCTGTTCGCGGCCGAGAGACCTCACGGCCTCAAGCGACGTCAGCGCGTGCTCGAATGGCTCGCCGAGACCGGCCGCAGTCACACCGGCCCCGTACGTGAACCGTCCTTCACCCCGCCTGCCGAGGAACGCCTCACCCACCGCGACCGAGTCCTGCTCGAGTGGCTGGACAACCCGGACAACTTGATTCCCGTCCACCGGGCAGACGATCAGGTCGCGTGGGCCGGAGAGCCGAACTGGACGGAACTTGCCCGACTGGTCTATGGCCAGCGCAGCAACGTCTTCGGGCTCGGCAGCAAGGCCAAGGCCAAGCTCCGCCGCCAGTGGGTGTGTGAGGTGGCCTGCGACCCGAACCGCACCATCGCGACTGATCGCGGGCTCAACCCCCGGATGCTGAGGGCTGCATGCTATGTCTTCGTCGCCGCGCTGACCGCCATGCGCGACAGCGAGATCCACGAGATTGAGCGCGGGGCGCTCGGCCAGTACTATGGCGCCCCGGCGCTCGCCTCCCGGAAAGTGAAGGGTGACGACTCCCGGCCCCGCGGCTACTGGTGGATCATCGCGCCCGTCGCGCAGGCCATCGCGGTTGCCGAACAGCTCACCTGGCACGAAACCAGAGTCTTCACCGCTATCACCGCACTGGCCGGGGGTGGCCACGGCGGCTTCGACGCCGCCCGCGACATCGACGACTTCATCACCGCCGTCAACGCCAACCGCGAGTACACCGGACTGGAAGAAATTCCCGAAGCGCTGGTCCGGCCGCACATGTTCCGACACACCATGTCGATCATCGCGGCCCAGGAGCCCGACGGCGAGATCGCGCTCGGGCTACAGCTCAAGCACGCCGCCCGGCGGGCCCTGGCAAATCGCACCACGCTCGCCTACGGCAAGCCCGACGCGCGGTGGGCCAAGGAGTTCGACAACCAACTGCAAGTTGCCGCGGCCAAGAAGCTGGTCTCCCTTCTGCAGGCCCGCCGGGCCGGGAAGGTCATCGCGGTCGGTCCCGGCGCTGCCCGTTTTCACGCCGGGCTCGACAAGGTCAACGACGTCATCGAGCAGAGCACCGTCCTTCGTGCCCAGCTCGCCGACGAGCGTCTG
This sequence comes from Streptomyces sp. NPDC056161, assembly GCF_042268025.1. Classification (NCBI taxonomy): domain Bacteria; kingdom Bacillati; phylum Actinomycetota; class Actinomycetes; order Kitasatosporales; family Streptomycetaceae; genus Streptomyces; species Streptomyces sp. NPDC056161. Next base: position 1,423 of record NZ_JBHJUV010000092.1, on the reverse strand, counting down.
GAAATCACCCTGCTGCGGGACGAGTTCGCCGATCTGCACCTGGGCACGGTCAACCACTGTCTGTGGAACGCCCCTACGGCCGAGTGCCAGAACCAACTCCCGCCCGATCAGCGCGGCCAGACCCCGCTCCTGGGAGCCTGTCAGCCCGCCCGATGCCGCAACTCGGTGCTGACCCTCACCCACGAGCGGATCTGGCGGATGGAGGAGGCCGACCTCGTGTCGCTGCTGAAGAAGAAGCTGTCCAAACCCCGGCGCGAGCAGGCCCTGACCCGGCTCGCCGAGGTCCGCTCGGCAACCACGCAGTTCGACAAGATGAGGGAGAGCGCCTGATGCCGGTGTCCGCCGCTACGGAGACCAAGCTCCGCGAGGCCATGGCCCGACTGCTGGCCGGCGAGCCGCTGCACACCGACGGCGCGCTGACCAAAGAGAACCTGGCACGCGAGGCAAAGGTCAGCCATGCCACGGTCCACCGTGCCGAGGAGATCCTGGCTGAGTGGGATGCGCGGGTCGCACGTCCTGTCCTCCGTACGCCCGGAGAAGTCCAGCGCGACGAGACGATCGCCGACTTGCGGAGCAGACTGCGGGAGGCCAACACCCGAGCGACCGAGCTGCAGGGCAAGCTCGACGCGCTTGCCACGGTGACCGCGAACCTCTACTACGAGAACCTCGAGCTGAAGAAGAAGGCGAGTGCGCGGCGCCAGAGCCGGGTCACCGCCCTGCCCGCGTCGGGCCCCTGGCTGGAGTAGCTACCTGGTGTAGAGCCTCGCCGCTCGTGACCTGGGGCGGGCCGTTTGGCCAGCGGGCTTCATCAGCAGCCTGGTCTCACGCGCGTCGCGTTCCTTCGGATCCGGCCGCATGCTGATTGTCCTCTGCCATCCAACTAGCGAATCGGGGCGCAAGCTCTGTCTACGGCTGCTGACCGGTGGCTTTGGGGGCAGGGGCAGGACGTTGGGCGGGCCGGGGCGCGGTCATGTCGAGCAGGAGCAGGGCGTCGTGGTCGGGGCTGCCGGGTTCGGCGGTGTAGACGCCGATGCGCTGGCCGGGGGTGCCTTCGACGTGCAGGGACTGCGAGGTGAGGGTGAGGGTTCCGACCTGCGGGTGCTGGAACGTCTTGTGGGCGGGCTTGCGCCCGGTCACCTCGTAGCGCTCCCACAGGCCCGCGAAGTCCGGGCTTTTCAAAAGCAGCTCGCCGACCAGGTTGGTGAGGTCGGGGGCGTCGGGGGCGGTGCCGGCGATGGCGCGCAGGCGGGCGACGCATGCGGTGATCTGCCGGTCCCAGTCGGGGAAGAGGTCGCGGGCGGCGGGGTGCAGAAAGAGGTAGCGGGCGAGGGGACCTGTCCCCGAGGGGTGGACACCTCTGAGCCCGGCCCCGCCAGGGGCCGGGTAGGAGGCATCTTTTATGGTGATGAAGGTCTACTCGCCC
>NZ_JBHJUV010000091.1:0-25488 GCF_042268025.1 Streptomyces sp. NPDC056161 | reverse complement strand
CAGACCCAGGCGCTGGCCTTCGGCAGGACCGCCGAGGAGGTGCGTGCCGAGGGCGTGCCCGAGGATCTGGTGCCGCACAAGACGTTCCGCGGCGGCCATCCCACGACCACGGTCCTCGCCCGTGAGCTGACCCCCTCGGTCCTGGGCCAGCTGATCGCGCTGTACGAGCACAAGGTGTTCGTCCAGGGCGCCGTCTGGAACATCGACTCCTTCGACCAGTGGGGCGTCGAACTCGGCAAGGTCCTCGCCAAACGCGTCGAACCCGCACTCACCGAAGGCACCGAGGTCCCCGGTCTCGACCCGTCCACCACCGCTCTCGTCGCCGCCTATCGCACGCTCAAGAACGATCAGAAAGAAGTGTGAACTGATATGCAGATCGGACTCATCGGTCTTGGCAAGATGGGCGGCAACATGCGCGAGCGCATCCGCCGCGCGGGCCACACCGTCATCGGCTACGACCGCGACCCCGCGCTCTCCGACGTGAAGACGCTCGCGGAGATGGTCGAGCGGCTCGACGCCCCCCGCACGGTGTGGGTGATGGTCCCGGCCGGTCACCCCACCCAGTCGGTCATCGACGAACTGGGCGACCTGCTGTCCCCGGGGGACACGGTGGTCGACGGCGGCAACTCCCGCTGGACCGACGACGAGAAGCACGCGGCCCAGCTCACCATCAAGGGCATCGGCTTCGTCGACGCGGGCGTCTCCGGCGGCGTCTGGGGCCTGCAGAACGGGTACGCCCTGATGGTCGGCGGCGACAAGGAGCACGTCGAGCGGCTGCAACCGGTCTTCGACGCGCTCAAGCCCGAGGGCCCGTACGGCTACGTCCACGCGGGCCGGGTCGGCGCCGGTCACTTCTCCAAGATGGTCCACAACGGCATCGAGTACGCGATGATGCAGGCCTACGCCGAGGGCTGGGAGCTGCTGGAGAAGGTCAACTCCGTCGACAACGTGCGCGAGGTGTTCCGCTCCTGGCAGGACGGCACCGTCATCCGTTCCTGGCTGCTCGACCTTGCGGTCAGCGCCCTGGACGACGACGAGCACCTGGAGAAGCTGAAGGGTTTCGCGCAGGACTCCGGCGAGGGCCGCTGGACCGTCGAGGCCGCCATCGACAACTCGGTCCCGCTGCCGGCGATCACCGCCGCCCTCTTCGCGCGCTTCGCCTCGCGCCAGGACGACTCGCCGCAGATGAAGATGATCGCGGCGCTGCGCAACCAGTTCGGCGGGCACGCCGTCGAGTCGGCGAAGGAGTGACCGGCCGTGGGGGACCTCATCCTGGTCCGCCACGGTGAGACGGAGTGGAGTCTGACGGGACAGCACACCAGCTGGACCGACCTGCCGCTGACCCGGCACGGCGAGGAACAGGCCAAGTCCCTCGCTCCGCTCCTCTCGGGCCGGACCTACGCGCTCACCCTCACCAGTCCGCTCACCCGCGCGATCCGCACCGCCGAACTCGCGGGCCTGCCCGGGACGGTGCCCGATCCCGAGCTGCACGAGTGGGACTACGGCGGCTACGAGGGCATCACCACCGACGAGATCCACCGGGACCGTCCGGACTGGGACCTGTGGACGGACGGTGTGCCGCCCGGCCCTCACGGGCATCCCGGCGAGTCGCCCGAGGAGGCGGGACGGCGGGCCGACCGGGTGCTCTCCCGTGTCGCGGCCGCCCTCGCCCGGGACAGCGGCGACGTGGTGCTCGTCGCCCATGCCCACTTCCTGCGGGTGCTCACCGCCCGCCGGCTGGGCCTGCCGCCCGCCGAGGGCCGCCTGTTCCAGTTGGCCACCGGCGCCGTGAGCAGGCTGTCCCTGGAGCACGGGCGGCCCGTGGTCACGGAGTGGAACAGGACCGTCTGACCGTCCCGGCCCGGGTCACCCGCCGTGACCCGGGCCGCAGCGGTACAGCGGGGACGTACGGCCGGGTGCGCCGTAGGCGGCCGGCGGGACGGGCGAGCAGTGGGCGACGGTCCAGCGGGCCAGCGCGCCCGCCGGGGTCTGTGCGGCGCGGGCGCCCGCCGCCGTGTCGGAGCGGCGCAGCAGGACGTAGTGCAGCCGGCCGGAGTCGATCAGCCCGCTCAGGTCCCGCGTGGTCGGGAACGGGACGCGTCCGGTGAAACCGCCGACGGGGAGCACCGACGCGTCGGCCGCGATGATGTACGGGGCGGCGGTCGTCCAGGAGGGCACGGCCGCCAGGTAGCGGGCGCCGTCGCGGTGTGCGGTGAGATAGGCCAGCAGACGCCGGTGGGCCGGGGTCAGCGTCGACAGCGCCGCACCGGTGCGGACGCTGCTGGGGCCGACCCGGCCGAAGGCGCCGGGCTGGTTGTAGCGCAGCGACAGCGCCGAGGCCGACCAGACGGCGGGTATGAGCAGGACCGCGGCGAGCCCGGCGGCCAGGCCGACCGTGCCGGTGCGCCGCGTGGGCCGTATGCCGGTCAGGACCGGCCCGGTCAGGCAGAGGACGACGGCGACGGGCACCGACCAGCCGAAGAACCGCGGGTAGCGCAGGGTGAGGACCGCGCACCAGGCGACGTTGACGGCGATCACCGCGGGCAGGACCCACGCCCATCGGCCCCCGGCCCGGCACGCCCGCCACCCCTGGACGACGCCGGCGCCGGCCAGCGCCGACAGGGCCACCGCGACCACACCCAGGTAGTAGGTGTGGCCGGTGACGCTGCCGAAGCTGAACACCACGAAGAAGGTCGCCAGCCAGACCCCCCAGAGCAGATGGCCGGCGAGCAGCCGGTCCGTGCGTGGTGGGCGTCCGCGCCACAGCGCCGCGAGGCCGCCGACGAGGCCGAGGGCCGCCAGCGGGTAGAGCCAGCCGCTCTGGGTGGCGAGTCCGGGGCTGAACATCTTCCACACGCTGTCGCCCATGCCGGGCGCGGCGCCGCCCGGTTGTGCCGTGCTGCCGGTGACGATGCTGCCGGTGCCGGCCGCGTCGACGCCGACCAGGTGGAAGCGGGTCAGGAAGTTGTAGCCGACGACCATGCCGGACGCCGAGTTGTCGGTGGTGCCGTCGAGGTAGGGGCGGGACCCGGACGGGGTGAGGGTCGCCGCCAGCATCCACGACAGGGACACCGCGGCCGTCACCGCGCCGGCCAGAGCCAGATGGCCGATCCGGCGGCGCCGGGTGGTGGGGGCGGCGACCAGGTAGGTCACGGCGAGTGCGGGCAGCACCGCCCATGCCTCCAGCATCTTGCACTGGAAGGCCACGCCCACCCAGAGGCCCGCGAGCAGCAGGGTGCGCGGCCGGGCTCGTTCGGTCGCGCGCTGGGTGGCCTCGGCGGCGAGGAGCAGCAGCAGGACGAACGGCGCGTCCTCGACCACCGACCGCCCCACGCCCACGGTCACCGGGGTGAGCGTGAGGATGGCGGCCGCCGCGAGAGCCGCGGGCACCCCGGCCCAGCGGCGCACCAGCAGGTGGAGCAGGAGCACGCAGGCCACCCCCTCGACGGCCTGCGGCAGCACCAGCGCCCACGCGTGGAAACCGAAGACCATCGCCGACAGGGCCTGCGGCCACAGGAATCCTGGCAGCTTGTCGAGGGTGATGGAGCCCGCGGGGTCGAAGGCGCCGTAGAGGAAGGCGACCGGGCTGCCGGTCATGCTGCGCACCGCGCTGGCGTAGAAGGCGTGGTAGGCGCTGTGGTCGATGCCCCAGACGAAGAGCAGGGCGGCGAGCGCGGCTATGCCCAGCAGGACCGGGCGCTCGTAACGGTCGGCGCGGGTCCGCACCGCTGCCCGGGGCGGTGGCGGACCCGTACGGACCAGGGCGCGCGGTTCGCTGACGACGCTCGGCATGAACGGCTCTCGATCGTGGGGGGACGGCCGGAACGAATGGGGTCCGGAATGCGGGGCGGCATTCCGGACTTTGTCGAGTATCAGTTCACCAACCTGTACAGAACCTGAACAAGGCGCCGATCTCACCGGCCTCTCACCCCGTCCACACCGGGCCCGTGACCGGTGGCGGGGGCGGCCTGGGCCGTTCGCCGGTGCGGGTCCGCCCGGCGCGCCGCGCCGCCGTCCGGGCGAGGCCGGATCAGTCCCTCGTCCGCTCCGCGGCGAGGTAGGCGATCACCATGTCGGCGAGCAGGGCGCGGTGGCGCTCGCGCCGGACCGGGTCGGCCGGGTCGTGGGCGGACAGTGGTCCGTATCCGGGCCGGCCCGCGACCCGGAGGAAGCAGAACGCACTGATCATCGCGTACACGTCGACGGCATCGGCGTCGGCTCTGAACACGTCCCGTGCCCGGCCCGCCGCCAGGATCCGGCGGATCGCGTCGAGGGCCGGCGAGTCCGTGGTCGCCGGTCGTTCGGAAGCGGCGCCGCGGCCGGCCCCGTGGCCGGGGTCGATGCTGACCAACCGGATGAGGTCCGGGTGCTGTTCGTGCTGGTCGAAGGTCAGCTGGGCCAGCCGCCGGATGGCCGCGACCGGATCGAGGCGCGCGACGTCGAGTCGCTGCTCGGCCGCGCGGATCATCCCGTGCGCCCGTTCCAGTACGGCCGTGAACAGTTGCTCCTTGCCGCCGAAGAAGTAGTAGATCATCCGCTTCGTGGTGCGGGTGCGGGCGGCGATCTCGTCGATCCGGGCCCCTGCGTAGCCGACCCGGGCGAACTCCTGTGTCGCCGCGTCCAGGATCTCGGCCCGGGTGCGGTCCGCGTCGCCGCCCCGCCCGCTCCGTCCTGCCGGTACGCCGCCGCTCGCCATCGGGATCCTCCGGACGGTAGGGCCAGTGCCGCAGATTCTAGGAGGCGGGGCCGCCCGGCCACCGGACTTCGTCACCGACCGGTGTGACGACGGCCCGACGGCCGGTCACGTCGTCGCCGCGTCACGACCCGACGGTCGGTCCCGGGGACGCAGCCGTCAGCGGTTCGACCAGTCCCGGCGGCACAGCACCAACCGGTACCCGTCCGGGTCCTCGACGGTGACGCCCCACTCGTGGTGCCGCGGACGGGTGGCGGTGTCAGGACGTGGGTGGCACGGCCGCGTCGAGGAAGGGGCCCAGTTCCCGGGCCACGGTCGTCAGGGGCGCCACGTCGCGTTCGGCCCGAGCCAGCAGGATCGCCCCCTCCAAGGCGCTGATCATCACGGTGGCCAGGGCGGCGGCCCGGTCGGCGGGCACCCCCAGACCGGCCAGGGCGGCGGCGAGCGGGGTCCGCCAGGCCGCGAACGCGGCAGCGGTCGCGGCACGGGTGGACGTGCCCGCCGCCGCGCAGTCCACGGTGGCCGCCGCGACCGGACAGCCCCCCTCGAAGCCGCTGGTGCCGTACTCGTCGGTCCACTGCCGGACCATCGCGGCGAACAATCCGCTCGGCGTCGCCCGCTCCTGCTCGGCCAGGAAGCGCGCGATCCGGTTGCCCGCGTACTGTCCGGCCCAGTCCACGGCCTCGTTGACGAGCTGTTCCTTGCCGCCCGGGAAGTAGTGCTGGAGCGATCCGCGCGGCGCCTGCGCGTGGGCGGCCACCTCGCGCATGCCCGTCGCGGTGACCCCGTCGCGCCGGATGAGCTGGGCCGCGCTGAAGACCATCCGCTCCCGGGGTCCCCTCCGGGACACCGCCATCGTCGACCTCCCGGCGTGCCGTGCCTCGCTGCCCGGCCCAGCCTATGACCACCGTCATAGCACCCGCTACTATGACCGCTGTCATAGTCGGTTCGGGGGCGGAGGGTGGTCCTCACGTGCACGTCGGATTCATCGGACTCGGGGTGATGGGGCAGCCCATGGCGCTGCGCCTGGCGGCGGCGGGCACCCCGCTCGTGGTCTGGAACCGCAGCGCCAGCCGCACCGAGCCGCTGCGCGCGGCCGGCGCCGAGGTGGCCCCGGACCCCGACGGCGTCTTCGCACGGTCGGACGTGGTGATCCTGATGCTCGCCGACGACACGGCGATCGACGCGGTGCTGGACCGCGGCGGCCCGCGGTTCGCGGCCCGCGTCGCCGGGCGCGTCGTCGTGCACATGGGCACGACCTCCCCCGAGTACTCGCGGGCGCTGGAGGCCGACGTCCGCGCGGCGGGCGGCCGTTACGCCGAGGCGCCGGTCTCCGGCTCCCGGGTGCCCGCCGAGCAGGGCCGGCTGGTGGCCATGCTGGCCGGGGAGGAGGCGACCGTGGCCCGGGTACGGCCGCTGCTGGCGCCGATGTGCCAGGAGGTGTTCGTGTGCGGTCCGGCACCGCACGCCCTGCTGATGAAGCTCTCGGTGAACCTCTTCCTCATCACCCTGGTGACCGGGCTGACCGAGGCGTTCCACTTCGCCGAACGGCAGGGCCTGGACCGGCGGCTGTTCCTGGACGTGCTCGACGCGGGTCCGATGGCCAGCGGGGTCTCCCGGATGAAGGCGCCCAAGCTGGAGGAGCGGGATTTCGCGGTGCAGGCGGCGGCCCTGGACGTGCTGAAGAACAACCGCCTGATCGCGGCGGCGGCCCGCACGGCGGGGCTGGCCTCGCCGCTGCTCGACGCCTGCCACCGCCTGTTCGAGGAGACCGTGGCCCACGGGTACGGCGGCGAGGACATGGTCGCCGTGCTACGGGCCATCGAGGCACGCACCGAGACAGCCGCCGCCGACGTGTCCGCGGCACGCCTGTGAGGGGTGCGGGGACCCGCGCGATCGGACACGGCACCGCCGTGGCGGACCGGCGGCGCGTCCTGGCAGCGCCCTCGCACCCCGTCAGGTGCGGCGCTCAGCGCCGCGGAATCCCGTACGCCCGCGTCACCCGCAACCGCAGCACCAGCCGTCGGTCGCGGACCATGGCCGCCCGGAAGTCGTCCCAGTCGGGGTGCTCGCCCAGGACGTCGCGGTAGAGGCGGACCAGTTCCTCGACCGTCTCGTCGTGCGGGTCCCGGGCCACCGGGGAGAGGTCGGCCGTGCCCTCGGCCACCGTGTACGCCCACCGGTCGGCACTGGTGACGTGGTACGAGGCCCGCGGGTCGCGGCGCAGATTGCGGGTCTTGGCGCGGTCGTCCGTGATCGACACCCGGATGACGCGCTCCTTCGGGTCGTAGGCGTGGCTCACGTTCGACAGCTGGGGGCGGCCGTCGTGCTTGAGCGTGACCAGCACCCCGCCGTGGCCGTCGGAGAGCAGTTCCAGCAGTGCGTCCTGTGTCGCGTCCTCAGTCATGCAAGGATCAACCGGGCGGCCGTGGCCGGGCATTCCCCGTGCCGGCGCGTCGCGTCGATCACGCGCGCGGACGGGTCCGCCCGCCGCCGTTCCCCGCGCCTCGATGTGGTCCAGCGGGGTCCGCGGCCGGCCGGGCGGGGTCCGCCGGACCGCACCGCGTACCGCCCGACCGGAGGAGAGCGATGCCACAGCTGCGACAGGAAGCCGACCCGGACGAGGCGGGTCTCGACCCGAAGGCACTGGACCGCCTCGACCGGTACCTCGCGCACCACGTCGACGAGGGCCGGCTGCCCGGCTACCTGGTGGCCGTGGCCCGCGGCGGGCGCATCGCCCATCTCACGGCGCACGGCCATCGCGACCGGGCCGCCGGGCTGCCGGTCGAGGCGGACACCCTGTGGCGGTTCTACTCGATGACCAAGCCGGTCACCGCGCTCGCCGTGCTGCTTCTGGTGGAGGAGGGCCGGCTGTCCCTGGACGACCCGCTCGACCGCCATCTGCCGGTCTTCGCGAACCCGCGGGTGTACGTGGGCGGCTCCGGCAGCGAGGTCACCACCCGCCCGGCGGACGGCCCCGTCCTGATCCGGCACCTGCTGACCCACACGGCGGGCCTGACCTTCGCGTTCTACCACTCCCACCCCGTCGACGCCCTCTACCGCGCCGCCGGTCTTGAGTCGTCCGTGCCGCCCGGCGCGGATCTCGCCGAGACGATGGACGTGTACGCCGGACTGCCGCTCCAGTTCGAACCGGGCACCCGGTGGAACTACTCTGTGGCCTCCAACGTGTTGGGCCGGGTCGTCGAGGTGGCCTCCGGGCAGCCGCTCGACGCGTTCTTCGCCGAGCGGATCTTCCGTCCGCTCGGCATGCCGGACGCCGGGTTCCACGTCGTGCCCGAACAGGCAAAACGGCTCTCCGAGTTGTACGCGGAGACCGAGGACGGCGGCATCGCGCCGGTCCCCGGACTGCCGCTGCACGGCCGTCCCCGTTTCCTGTCCGGCAGCGGGGGCATGGTGGCCACGGCGTACGACTACCACCGCTTCACCGAGATGCTGCGTCGGGGCGGCGAGTTGGACGGCGTCCGGCTGCTGCGGCGGCAGACGGTGGCACTGATGACGCGCAACCACCTCCCCGGCGCCGCCGACCTGCGTGCCTTCGGCACCCCCGCCCACCAGGAGCCCGGCAACGACGGGATCGGTTTCGGCCTGGGCGTCTCGGTGGTGGTCGACCCGGACCGCACCTGTGTCCCGGCCGGACTCGGGACCTACGGCTGGAGCGGGGCGGCGACCACGACCTTCTGGGTCGACCCCGGCCGTGACCTCACCGTGCAGTTCCTGACCCAGGTGCGACCGCGGGCGCTGAAGGTGATCCCCGAGGTGAAGCGGCTGGTGCACGAGGCGGTCGTGGGCTGACCCGCTCCGGCCGGATCGGGACGGGTGTCAGGACCAGGATCGGGCCGGGTGTCAGGACCAGTGCGCCACCGCGTCCAGAAGAGGCAGGCGGTGGTCCGTGCGGGCACGCCAGGGAGGGCCCGGCCGTCCGCCGATCCGGGCCCTCCCCCGGGCTCAGCGCTTCTGTTCCACCCGCACCCAGTCCACCTCCGCCTGGACTCCCCCGGCGGCGATCCGGTCGACGCTCGACTGCGGCAGCCCCCAGTAGGGAGTCGTCACCTTGTTCCAGCCCGCCGGATACGCCCCGCCCAGGGCGAGGTTGAGGATCACGTACTGGTTGTGGTCGTACACCCACTGGCCCCGGGTGGACTCCAGGACGTTGCGCGTCGTCTCCTGGACCAGGCGGTCGTCCACGAAGAAGCGCATGGCCGTCGGTGTCCACTCCACCGCGTAGGTGTGCCACTGGTCGGCCGTGCCGCCGGCCGGGTACGTCTGGCGGGCGCCGATGTTGCCGTCGGCGGAGTAGCCGGGGCCGTGCAGGGCGGTGCTCGTCCAGTCCGGGTAGCCGATGTTCTCCATGATGTCCGTCTCGCCGGAGGCGGGCCAGGAGACGGACGGGTCGTCGACGTTGCTGCCGAGCAGCCAGAACGCGGGCCAGAAGCCGTCGCCCACGGGGAGTTTCATACGGGCGCTGACCCGGCCGTAGGTGAAGTCGAACCTGGTGTTGGTGTCGATGCGGCCCGAGGTGAAGTCGTAGGTGCCGCCGCCCGCCCGGGTGCAGCCCTTGCAGTACTTCGCCCGCAGGATCAGCTCGCCGTTCTCCGTGCGGAGGGTGTCGGGCGAGTCGACGTACGCCTGTGACTCGCCGTTGACCGGTCCCATCTCGGTGCCGGTGCGCACCACGCGCCACTTGGAGCGGTCCAGTGCCGTGCCGGTGAAGTCGTCGAAGAACGTGGTCTGGTAGGTGCCCGGCGGGTCGGCGGGCAGGGCGGGGTAGGCCGCCGTCGCGCTGCCGCCGGTGCCCCAGACCTGGAATTCGTAGAGGGAGTAGCCGAACTGGGCGGTGTAGGGGGCGGGGTTGTAGAACGAGCGGCGTTCCGTGCCGAGCACGCGGACGTAGCGGGCGGTCACCGGGGCGGACAGCGTCACGGTGTCCTGCCGGCCGGCCGCGTCGCCGGGAGCCTTGACGTCGGCGCGGCGAGCGGCGACGTCGGCCGCCGACGGCTGGTACACGGTGCGCCAGGTGCGGTTGTCGTCGGAGACCTGGAGCCGGTAGTCGACGGCGTAGGCCGCCTCCCAGTAGAGGTCCACGGAGGAGACGGTCGCGGGGGCGCCGAGGTCCACGGACACCCAGCGGTCGGCGTTCCAGTCGCTGGCCCAGCGGCTGGTGTCGCCCTTCAGGCCGGCGGGCCAGCCGCCGTCCGTGACGAACGCGGGTGAGTTGCCCGCGTGCTGGTAGTAGTTCGAGTACGCGGGGTGGTTCAGGGCGAGGTTGGTGCGGGTCGTCGACGCGGGGGCCGGTTCGCCGCCGTAGACCTTGAGGGAGTAGAGCGAGTAGCCGTAGGGCATGGCGCGTTCGAGGCCGCGCATGCGGACGTAGCGGCCGGTCACCTCCTGCGGGTAGGTGTGCGCGGTGACCGATCCTCCGGTGCCGGCGGTCTCGGTGTAGAAGGGGGTCCAGTCGGTGCCGTTGCGGGACGCCTCCAGGACGTATCTCCTGCCGTAGGCGGCCTCCCAGTCCAGGACCACCCGGTCGACGCGGATCGTCGTGCCGAGGTCGACCCTGATCCAGGCGTCGTCGGCGAAGTTGCTCGACCAGCGGGTCGTGCCGTCGCCGTCGAGGGCGAGGCCGGGGGCGGTGCCGGCGTTCTCGCTGCCGGAGGCGGTGACCGCGGCCGGGTTCGCGGCGTAGGCGGTGGCCGCGCGGTCGGTGTCCCAGGCCACCGCGGAGATGGCGGCGGAGGCGGGTGCGGCGAGCGCCGGGCCGGTGGCCGCCAGCACTCCGGCGGCGAGGACGGTCAGGAGGGTGCGCGGGATCCGGGATGGCATGCGGCTCTCCTTCGAAGAGGGGGATCAGTTGCGTATTGGTGCGTTCATGACATGCAGGAGGTTCATGGCACGGACATACCGGGGTGCAACTGGTCTGCGGCCGCCGGCGGTGGGCACGGGCTCCCGCGCCCGCGCCCACCGTCCGGACCGGGCTCAGGCGGCCCGGCGTGCCCGGCTGCGGTGCCGGCGGACGATGTCCGCGTACCGGTCCCCGGTGCCCTTCATGGTGCGCACCTGGGTGCGGTAGTCCACGTGGACCAGGCCGAAGCGCTTGTCGTAGCCGTACGCCCACTCGAAGTTGTCGAGCAGCGACCAGGCGAAGTAGCCGGCCAGCGGGGCGCCCTTGCGGGCCGCGGCGGCGCAGGCCGCGAGGTGCTCGACCAGGTACTCCTGGCGCTCGGGGTCGTCGACGGTGCCGTCCGGGCGGACCACGTCCGGGTAGGCGCTGCCGTTCTCGGTGACGTAGATCCGGCGGGCCCCGTACTCGTGGGTGAGGCGCAGCAGCAGCGTCTCGATGCCGCTCGCGTCGATCTCCCAGTCCATGCCGGTGCGGGGGACGCCCAGACGGCGCACGGAACGGGCGCGGGGCGCGGGACCGGCCGGGTCGTCGGCGACGTACGCAGGGAAGTAGTAGTTGAGGCCCAGCCAGTCCAGCGGTGCCGCGATCGTCTCCAGGTCGCCGGGGCGCTCGGGGAGGTCGACGCCGTACACCTCGCGCATGTCGGCCGGGAAGCCGCGGCCGTGGATCGGGTCCAGCCACCAGCGGTTGACGTGCCCGTCCTGGCGGCGGGCGGCCGCCTCGTCCTCGGGGCGTTCGGTGGCGGGGTGCACGGTGGAGAGGTTGTTGACGATGCCGACCTCGGCGTCCGGCGCGGCGGCGCGGATGGCCCGCGCGGCCAGGCCGTGGCCGAGGAGCAGGTGGTAGGAGGCGCGGACCGCGGCGGTCAGGTCGGTCAGGCCGGGGGCCATCTTGCCCTCCAGGTGGCCGATCCAGGCGGAGCAGGAGGGCTCGTTGAGGGTGGTCCACAGGCGCACGCGGTCGCCGAGCCGGCCGGCCACCGCCGAGGCGTACGCCGCGAAGTGCTCGGCGGTCTCCCGCTCGGCCCAGCCGCCGCGGTCCTGGAGGACCTGCGGAAGGTCCCAGTGGTAGAGGGTGACGGACGGGGTGATGTCCGCCGCCAGCAGGGCGTCGATCAGCTCGTCGTAGAAGGCGAGGCCCTTGGGGTTGACCGGTCCGTCACCGCCCGGCACCACGCGCGGCCAGGCGACCGACAGCCGGTAGGCGTTGGTGCCGAGCCGGCGCATCAGCTCGATGTCCTCGCGCCAGCGGTGGTAGTGGTCGCAGGCGACGTCGCCGGTGTCGCCGTTGTCGATCTTGCCGGGGGTGTGCGAGAAGGTGTCCCAGATCGATGGGGAGCGGCCGTCCTCGGCCACCGCTCCCTCGATCTGGTAGGCCGCGGTGGCCGTGCCCCACAGGAAGTCGTGCGGAAGCGCGGCGAGGTCGATACGGTCGGACACGGAAGACCTTTCAGCAGGGGCGGAGTTGCCGGGCGAGGGGTGTGTCACTTGACGGCTCCCGCCGTGAGCCCGGCGACGAGGTAGCGCTGCAGCAGCAGGAAGCCGGCCACCACGGGCACGCTGACGACGAGCGAGGCCGCCATGATCTGGTTCCAGTACACGTCGTTGAGCGTGGAGTAGCCCTGGAGTCCGACGGCGAGGGTGCGGGTGGCCTCGTTGGTCATCACCGAGGCGAACAGCACTTCGCCCCAGGCCGTCATGAAGGCGTACACGGCGACCGCGACGATGCCGGGGATCGCGGCCGGCACGACGACCCGCAGCAGCGCGCCGAGCGGTCCGCAGCCGTCCACCAGCGCGGCCTCGTCGAGGTCGCGCGGCACCGAGTCGAAGTACCCGATGAGCATCCAGATGGAGAACGGCAGCGAGAAGGTGAGGTAGGTCAGGATCAGCCCGCCGCGCGAGCCGAACAGGGCGATGCCGGTGGCGTTGCCGATGTTGACGTAGATGAGGAACAGCGGCAGCAGGAAGAGGATGCCCGGGAACATCTGGGTCGACAGCACGGTCACCGTGAACACCCGCTTGCCGCGGAAGGTGTAGCGGCTGACGGCGTACGCGGCGAACACCGCGATCACCACCGAGCAGACGGTGGCCGAGCCCGCCACGATCAGCGAGTTCATGAAGTACTTCGCGAGCGGCACCGTCGACCAGATGTCGATGTACGGGCGGATCGTCAGGCCGCTGGGCAGCCAGCGGAACTTGCCGGTGACGTCGGCGAGCGGCTTCAGCGAGCTGGAGACCATGACGTACACCGGCACCAGGACGAAGCCGGTGAGCAGGGTGAGGAAGATCCGCCGGGACCACAGGAAGGACCGCGGCGGGGCCATCGGCGAGCTGGGACTAGACATCGGCGGCCCTCCGTCCGCGCGAGGTGAGCAGGAGGTACACGCCCGTCACGACAAGCAGGAACAGCAGCAGCAGGACGGACATCGCGGAGCCGGTGCCGAAGTTCCAGGTGACGAACGACGCCTGGTAGATGTGGACCGAGATGAGGTCCGCGGCCTGCGGCGCCGCCTTGCCGAACAGCACGTACGGCGTGTTGAAGTCGTTGAACGTCCACAGGAACAGCACCAGGACCAGCACCTGGTTGACCGGGCGCAGCGACGGCAGGGTGATGCGGCGGATCTGCTGCCACATCCCGGCGCCGTCCAGCGCGGCGGCCTCGTACAGCTCCTTGGGGATGTTCTGCAGTCCGGCCATGACGATGAGGAAGGCGAACGGCCAGCCCTTCCACACCGAGACGGTCAGCAGGGCGTAGAAGCTGTTGTCGCCGATGAGCCAGAAGGACGGCTTGTCGGTCAGGTGCAACTGGTCGTGCAGGACGTGGTTCACCAGCCCGTTGTCGTGCTGGAACATGAACACCCAGGTGATGACGGCGGCGTACACGGGCAGCGCGTACGGCACCAGGAACAGCGCCCGCAGCACCCCCCGGCCGCGGAAGGCGTCCTGCATGTAGACCGCGGCGGCGGTGCCGATCAGCCAGCACAGCGCGACCGAGAGCAGGGTGAAGGCGACGGTGACGAAGAAGGAGTGCAGCAGCGCCTTGCCGACGGGGGCGTCGAAGTCCACCGACATCCGGTAGTTGCCGAGGCCGGACCAGGGGGCGGTGCTCCAGTCCCGGATGTAGAACTGGGTCAGTTCCTTGAAGCTCATCACGATGCCGATGACCATCGGCACCAGGTGGACCAGGAGTTCGAGCAGCAGGGCGGGCAGGAGCAGCAGGTACGGCAGTCCGATGCGGCGGATCCGCCCGGGGCGGCGCGGGCGGCGCGCCGCACCGGGTGGATCCTTGCGCACGGTCCGCCCGTCTGTCTCCGTCGGGACGGTGGCGGCGGTCATCGCGCTCAGGCCGCCGGCATCTGCTGCTGGGCCTTTTCGAGTGCGGCCTTCACCGACTCGGCGGTGACCGCGCGGCCGCCCGCGGCGTCCGCGAACAGGTCCTTGACGGCCGTGCCGACCGCCGTCTCGAACTGCGACTCGGACGCGACCTGCGGCAGCGCGGCGGCGCTCTTGGCGAGGGTGTCCTTCAGCACGGAGTTCGACGGGGTGTTGAAGGCGGGGTCGCTCTGCGCGTTCTTGACCGGCGGGACGGAGGAGTACGCCTTGTTGAGGATCTTCTGTTCCTCGTCGCTGGTCATGAACTTCACGAAGTCGGTCGCGCCGTCGATGTTGTGGCTGTTGTTGAAGACGGCGATGTTGATGCCGGCGACCATCGAGTTGATCTGGGTACCGGTGCCGGGAGCGCCGGACTGCACGGGCACGGGGGCTATGCCGTACTTCTCCTCGCTCATGCCCTGGGACTTGAGGTTGGCGGCGGCCGACTGCCACAGCAGCATCGCCTGCTTGCCCTTGGCGAAGTCGCTCACGGACTGGTTCTGCGCGTACTCGGCGTCGCCGGCCGGGATGACCTTGTCCTTGGCCATCAGGTCGATGTACTGCTGCACCGCGGCGACGATCTTGTCGTTGGTGAAGTCGGGCTTGCCGTCGGCGGTGAAGAAGTCGGCGCCGTGCTGCTTGGCGAAGACGAAGACGTGGTGGATGTTCTCGGAGACGTTCGCGCCCTCGGCGCCGAGGACCGACTTGCCCTTCGCCTGGATCTTCTTGCCGTCGGCGATCAGCTCGTCCCAGGTGGCCGGCGGCTTGTCGATGCCGGCCTCGGCGAAGATGTCCTTGTTGTAGTAGAGCGCGTACGCCATCGAGTACAGCGGCACCGCGGCCGGGTCCTTGCCGTCCACGCCGGTGGAGCCGAGCGCCGAGTCGACGAAGCGGTCCTTGCCGCCGATCTTGTCGAAGTTCTTCGTGTCCCAGGGCAGCAGCGCGCCGGTGGCCTGGAGCGAGGCGCTCCAGGTGTTGCCGATGTTGAGGACGTCCGGGCCCTGGCCCGAGGTGGTCGCGGTGAGGATCCGGTTGAGCAGGTCCGACCAGGGCACGACCTCCAGCTTCACCTTGATCCCGGACTGCTTCTCGAACTTGTCGAGTTCGGGCTGGAGGACCTGCTTGTCGATCGCGACGCTGGCGCCCTGGTTGGAGGCCCAGTAGGTGAGCGTCTTCGGTGAGTCGTCGGACCCGCCGCTGGACGAACCGCCTCCGCAAGCCGAGGCGGCCAGGGCGAGTGACATGGTGACGGCGCCTACGGCCGCGGCTCGGATGCTGCGCATGGCTCCTGGTGTCCCTTTCCGGGAGTCGAGAACCTGAGGACGGCCCGCGGGAAGGCGACACCCCGTTCGACTCCCGAAGCCCCTCATGGCTTAATTTAGGACGTGAGTTAAACCTCAAGAGAAACGGTCGTCAAGAGACCCGGCACAGGTATCTGACCGGACGGACCACACAGCGAGGAGACGAGGTGGCGGTGCGGGGCGGCCGTACGGTGCGTGACCTGCGGCGGGAGAGCCGGGCGGCCGTTCTGCAACGGTTGTATTTCGACGGCCCCACGAGCCGGCAGGCGCTCGGTCCCGCGACCGGGCTGAGTTCGGGCTCCATCAGCACCGTGGTGGCCGAACTGATCGCCGACGGGCTGCTGGAGGAGGCGGGCAGCGTGGGCTCCGACGGCGGCCGGCCGCGCACCCTGCTGCGCGTCGTGCCCGGCAGCGGGCAGCTCATCGGGGTCGATGTCGGGGAGACCCGGGTGCGGGTCGAGCTGTTCGACCTGACCCTCGTCGAACTGGCCCGCGCCGAACGGCCGTTGACGACGGACGGGTACGACGTCGACCTGGTCGTCGAGCAGGTGCGCGACGGTGTCGCCGAGGTGCTGCGGACCGCCCGGACAGCCCCCGGCGACCTGCTCGGCGTCGGCGTCGGCGTGCCCGGCATCGTCGAGCACACCGGCGGTCCTGGCGGGCCGGGTGCGGTGGTGCACGGGCAGACGGTCGGCTGGGACGGGGTGCCGCTGGAGCGGCTGCTGCGCGCCACCGGGCAGCTCCCCGAGCAGGTGCCGTACTTCATCGACAACGGCGCGAAGACGCTCGGGCAGGCGGAGATGTGGTTCGGGGGCGGGCGTGGGGCCCGCAGCGCCGTGGTCGTGCTGTTCGGCTCCGGGGTGGGCGCCTGCGTGGTCACGGCGGAGGTGGAGCACGGCCGGGCGGTGGAGTGGGGGCATCTGACGGTACGGGTCCGGGGGCGCCGCTGCCGGTGCGGTGCGCGCGGCTGCCTGGAGGCGTACGCGGGCGCCGAGGCGCTGCTGGCCCGCTGGCGGGAGGCGGGCGGGCGGCCGAGTGCCGGGGCGGACGAGGAGACGGCGCTGACGGAGTTGCTGGCCGCGGCCCGCCCCGGGGACGGCCGGGAGCCCGACCCCGTCGCGGCGGGGGTGCTCGCGGAGACCGCGGAGTTCCTCGGCGCGGGCCTGTCCGACCTCATCAACCTGTTCCAGCCGGAACGGGTGCTGGTCGGCGGGTGGGCCGGGCTCCAGCTCGGCCCGGACTTCCTCGACCGGGTGCGCGGGCACGCCCTCGCCACGGCGCTGGCCCATCCCGCCGGACGCGTCCGCGTCGAACTGGGCAGACTCGGCCCGGACGCGGTGACGGTCGGCGCGGCCACGCTTCCGCTCGCGGCCTTCCTCACCCGCGGCGGCCGTCGCCTCCCCGCCACCCCGCCCCGGCCGCCGTCACCGGCCTGGCGCACCGCCCTGGACGGACGGCTGGCCTGAACGGCGGGACCTCGTCGGCTCGGACGCACCTGCCCGGACACCGCCGCGCCTGCCCCGGCTCGGAGCGGACCCGCCCGCACCCGCACCCACACCCGCACCATCGTGCCGGTGCGGGTGCGGCCGGTCTCACGCCGACTGCCGTACCACCAGTTCGGGTTCGAACACGACCGACGTCACGTCGGTGCGGGCGCCGCGGACGTGTTCGTCGAGCAGCCGGGCCATCGCCGCGGCCATCTCCTCGACGGGCTGGCGGACGGTGGTCAGCCGGGGCCGGCAGGTGACGGCGACGCTGGAGTCGTCGAAGCCGACCACCGCCACGTCCTCGGGGATCCGGCGCCCGCGCTCGCGCAGCACCTGGCAGGCGCCCTGCGCCATGAGGTCGTTGGCGGCGAACACCCCGTCGAGACCGGGGTGTTCGGCCAGCAGGCCGGACATCGCCGCCACTCCGCTGTCCAGGGTGAAACCGCCCTCGGCGACCGGCACGCGCGGATGGCCGTGCCGGGCCAGTGCGTCCCGGAAGCCGGCCAGCCGCTCCTGGCTCGCGGCCACCGCCAACGGGCCGGAGATCGTGGCGAGTCGGCGGCAGCCGCGGGCGAGCAGATGCTCGGCGGCCAGGCGCCCGCCGTCCCGGTGGGCGAGGTCCACATGGCTGAGCGGCACCGGCCGCGAGGGCCGGGCGAACAGCACGGCCGGCAGCCCGGCCCCGGCGAGCAGCGCGGGCAGCGGATCGTCGGCATGGGTGGACACCACGAGCGCCCCGTCGGCCCGCCCCTGCCGCAGATACGTCAGCACCTCCTGCCGGGCCTCGGCCGACTCCGCGAACATCAGCACCGGGTGCATGGAGCGCGGACGCAGGAAACCCACGACCCCGCCGACCACCCGCCCGAAGAAGGGGTCGGCGAACACCCGGGCGGCGAACGCGTTCTGGGTGGCGTCCGAGGCGTCCCCGGCGCCGGACACCACCAGTGCCACGGTCTCGGCGCGCCGGGTCACCAGCGAGCGGGCGGCCCGGTTGGGCGCGTACCCGGTCCGCTCGATGGCCCGGCGGACCACCTCCTGGATCGCGGGATCCACGTTGCGCACACCGTTGACGACGCGGGACACGGTCGCCCGGGAGACGCCGGCCTCCCGGGCCACGTCCTCCAGCGTCGGGGCCCTACTGTTCATGCCCGCACCCTAACGGCCCCGCGCCACCAGGGCATAGAGCGCTCTCCCGGCCCCGGCCGCCCTCACTCCCGGTCCCGTACCACCACCTCAAGGGCCAGGGGCAGGTCGCCCGCGGAGCGGCCGGCCAGCACCCGGCACGGGCCCGGCTCGGTCCGCCACCCGCCCGCCTCGACCGACCAGTGCCGCAGCCCGCGCGCGGCGATCCGCACCACGGCGGTCACGGTCTCGCCGGGCCGGGCCCGCACCGCCGCGTACCCGGCGAGCCACCGCTCGGGGTACTCCACGGCCGCCCCGGGCCGGGCGAGATACACCTGGACGACCTCGCGGCCCGCTCGCGGCCCGGTGTTGCGCACTCGGACCCGCACGGTGAACGCGTCGCCCGCGCGGACCTCGGCGGGCCCGGTGACCTCCTCGTACGACCAGTTGGTGTATCCCAGTCCGTGCCCGAACCAGTAGGCCGGGGTGCGGTGCCGGCGCAGCCAGCCGCGGTATCCGACGTGCAGGCCCTCGGCGTAGTCGAGGCGGCCGTCGAGGGGTCGGGTCCGGGTGACGGGGGCGTCGGCGAGCGCGGCCGGCCAGGTGGTGGGGAGCCGTCCGCCGGGCTCGACGCGGCCCAGCAGTACGTCGGCCAGTCCACCGCCCGCCTCCTGCCCGGGGAACCAGGCCAGCAGCAGCGCGCCGGCCTCGTCCCGCCAGGGCAGTTCGACGGGACCGCCGCTGTTGACGACGACCACCGTCCGCGGGTTGGCTCGGGCGACGGCGCTCACGAGGGCGTCCTGGCCCGGGGGCAGGGCGAGCGAGGTCCGGTCGTGCCCCTCGTACTCGCCGTGCTCGGTGGTGCCGACGACCACCACGGCCGCGTCGGCGGCGCGCGCCGCGCGGGCCGCGTCGGCGAGCGCCGCCGCGGGGTCGGGGGCGGGCGGCGCGGCGCCGACGACCATGGCCCGGCCGGTGCCGGGGGCGAGTTCCCTGCGCGCCACCAGGTGCGGTGCGCTGCCCGCGGCCAGCTCCGCGGTGACCGGCCGGGCCGGCGGGCGGACATGGACGAGCGCGGGGTCGTCGGTGTCCTTGACGACGGTCTCGTCCAGCAGGGTGCGGCCGTCGAGGCTGAGGCAGAGCCGGCCGAAGCCGGCGATCCCGAGCGTCCAGCGCCCGGACACCCGCGGATGCAGCCGCGCGCTGATCTCCACGGTGTGCCCACCGGGAACCAGCGGCGGCTCCAACTGCCGTCCGTTGCCCCGGTGTTCGGCGTACAGCTCGCGCCCGTCCGGGTCGAGTACGCGCAGCAGCACGCCGGGGACACCGGAGCGCGGATCGGTGCACAGGGTCATGTCCAGCGGGGCGGGCGGCCCCCCGGGCGCGGGCCCGGGGACGTGCACGACCCGGCCGCGGCCGCGCAGTCCGGCCCTGATCCCGTCGAGGACCGAGACCTCGTCCTGCGGGAAGACACCCGCGCTGCCGCCGCCCTGGACCCGGGTGCGTGCGGCGTGTTCGCCGATGACGGCCAGTGTCGCGAGCCGCCCCGGGTCGAGCGGCAGCACGTCCCGGTTGGTCAGCAGCACGGCACCGGCGGCGACGGCGCGCCGCGCCAGCGCCCGGGTCCGGGGCGAGCGCAGCGGTGGCCGGGCCGGGCGGCGCTCGCCGAGGGCGCCGCACCGGTCGGCCAGCCGCAGCAGCCGGCGTACCTTGTCGTCGACGGCGGAGGCGGGGACCCGCCCCTCCTCCACCGCCCGCACCAGCGCCCGCCCCCACGGTCCCTCGGGGCCGGGCATGACCAGGTCGAGCCCCGAGCGCGCGGTGTCCCGTGTGCCGCGGGCCGCTCCCCAGTCGGAGACGACGACGCCGTCGAAGCCCCACTCGGTCTTCAGGGGGTCGGCCAGCAGCGGGTGCGCGGTCATGGTGGTGCCGTCGAGCCGGTTGTATCCGGCCATGACCAGCCGTACCCCGGCCGCCACCGCGGCCTCGAAGGGCGCGAGGTAGACCTCCCGCAGGGTCCGCTCGTCGACGCGTACGTCGACGGACAGCCGGTCGGTCTCCGAGTCGTTGGCCACGTAGTGCTTGGCGGTGGCCGCCACTCCGTGTGCCTGGATGCCCCGGACCAGGGCCGCGCCGATGCGGCCGGTCAGCTCCGGGTCCTCGGAGAAGCACTCGAAGTGGCGGCCCGCGAGCGGGCTGCGGTGCAGGTTGAGGTTGGGGGCGAGGACCACGTCCACGGCTTTGCGCCGTGCCTCGGAGGCGAGGAGGCCGCCGACTTCCGCGACCAGCCGTTCGTCCCAGGTGGCGGCGAGCGCGGTGGCCGAGGGCAGCAGCACGGCCGTGTGCCGCTCGTCCCAGGTCTGGCCGCGCACCCCCGCCGGTCCGTCGGACAGCACCAGTTCGCGCAGCCCGACGGCGGGTTCGGCGGCCGTGCGCCAGGTGGTGGCACCGGTCAGCAGCCGGACCTTGGCCGGCAGCGCCAGCTTGCCGGTCAGCCGGTCGAGTTCCTCCTCGTCGGTCATCCTCACCCCCGGTCTCGGTGCGCGGTCAGTTGTAGACGCCGAACTCGTACAGCGAGTAGCCGTAGCCGGTGCCGCGCGCCGTGCCGTTGATCCGGACGTAGCGGCCGGCGCCGGTGACGTCGAGGTCGTCGACGCCGCCGTTGCCGTCGGTCACCGTGCGCACGGTCTGCCAGTTCTGTCCGTCGTCGGAGGTCTGGACGGCGTACGCCTTCGCGTAGGAGGTCTCCCAGACCAGTTGGACGTGCCGGAACGAGGTGCGGCTGCCGAGGTCGACCTGGATCCACTGGGGGTCGCTCCAGTCGCTGGCCCAGCGGGTCGCCGGATCGCCGTCCACGGCGCTCGTGGGCGGGCACGGGCAGTCGCCGTAACTCCCCTGGTACGAGGAGGCGGTGGCGGGTTTGCGCAGGGCGACGTTCGTGCCGTCCACCGGGGGCGGCACGACCCTGATCGAGCGGGTCTCGACGCCGACGTTGCCGTGGCCGTCCGTCGCCTTCACGTAGATCTTCCAGACGCCGGGCCGGTCGGGCGCGGTGGTCCGCAGCCGGCCGCCGCCGAGGTCGGTGAAGGGCAGCGTGGCGAGGTTCTTGCTCTGGTCGATGTAGTTGCTGTTGTCGAGGACCTCGTAGGAGACCGGGTCGCCGTCCGGGTCGGCGGCCCGGACCGCGAGGGTCAGGTCACGGCCCGCGGGCACCGCGCCCGCGTCGCCCTCCACGGTCAGGTCCGAGACGACCGGTGGGGTGTTGTCGTGCGTGGTGTCACCGCCGTAGGCCCGCTTCACGGCGTAGTACGACAGCCGTTTCTGGCCCGCGGGCAGCAGGTTGAACCAGATGCCGCCGAAGTCGTACTCGGTGCCGTAGTGGAACATGGTGGCGCCGAGGGCGACGCCCTGGTGCCCGGTGACGCAGTTCCAGGCGCGGGTGTACCCGTCCGCCTTGGCCTGGTCGGTGGGCTCCTGGGGTACGCCGTTGGCGTCGTCCGGCACCTCCCACTCGCCCGCGGGACCGGTCTCGGTGACGATGTACGGCTTGGTGTACCCCCCTTGCTCCCAGGCGGACCTGATGTCGCAGACCGCGTTGTAGGCGTTGACGGCGTACAGGTCGAGGTCGGGGGCGTTCCTCTTGTAGTAGGGCCAGGCGCCGGTCCACGCGTCGGTGGAGGTGACCGGGTGGTTCGGGTCGATGCCGTGGATCTTCTTCGCGACGTCGTTGACGAAGGTCGTGTACGCGTCGCGCTGGCGTTCCAGTTCGTCGCCGCTGTAGCAGTTCTGGAGGCCCAGCACCGACTCGTTGCCGACGTTCCACATGAGGACGCCGGGGTGGTCCTTGTAGGTCTGGACCCACTTGGGGAACTCGTCGAGCATCTGGTTCTTGTAGGCGGTGTCGGTGACGTAGTTGACGCAGCCGCCGCTGCCGGGGCCGCCGCCGGGCTGGAGCCAGAAGCCCGCGATGACCTTGATGCCGTGGGCGGCGGCGGAGTCGAGCAGTGGTTTGCTGGTGGCGTCGGTGCCCCAGGTGCGGACGGTGTTGACGCCCATGGAGCTGAGGTCCGGCAGGTAGCGCTCGGCGTCGGCGGTGGCCGGGCCCCAGGTGAGGCCCTTGATCCGGTACGGCTGCCCGTCGACGGTCAGCTGCCAGGCGCCCTGGCCGCCGGTGACGCGGACGACGCTTCCGGCGGCGTGCGCCTGGGCCGCGGGCAGGGCGGTGAGGGCGCCGACGGTCACTATTCCGGCGGTGAGGGGCGCCGCCAGCCGGCGCGCGCGGGTTCGGGGTAACGGGGTCATGTGGTCGCTCCGGTGTACGGGGAACGCTGCGGGTGGCGTGTCGAGTGGGTGCCGCGAGGGCTCAGGGAAGCTCGTAGTTCTCGTCGAGCGCCGCGCCCGCCTCCGGGTGCGTCTGGTCGTAGCCCCGCGCGTCGCACTGGAGTCCGCCGACGACGCAGTGGTCGACGAGCGCCTTGAGGGTGGCGTCGTCCCAGGCGTTGAAGAAGTCGTAGTGGAACGAGTAGCCGCGCCCGCTGGACAGCCTCACCTGGGAGAGGTCCCCGTTGACCGGGAACGCCATCTTGAACTCGATCATCGGCAGGGCGACCGGGTGGTCGGCGGGGCACACGTTGTCGTTGGTGCCCGGCTTGACCACCGGATAGGCCATGTGGCTCTTGTGGTCGGGGGTGTCCAGGTACTGTCCGTCCCAGCAACTGGGCGCCTGGAAGCGGATGTTGAGCTGGACGTCGGCGCCGGTGGGGCAGTTCGCGGGGAAGTCGGTGTTGAAGTAGCTGTCGCCGCACTCCCAGCCCTCGACGAAGCCGCGGTGGGACCGGAACTCGTCGGCGGTCTGCATCGGGCTGCCCACGACGAACCGCAGGCCCTTCGGGAAGGGGCGGACACTGGTGTAGTCGGTGACGCCGGCCTTGTAGTAGATGACCTGCGGGCCGACCGGCAGCACCGGCTGGTCGCCCTTGTACAGGGTGGGCATCCAGTAGCCGGAGCGGTCGCCGGGCGCCTTGCAGGTGGTGGTGCCCGCGTCGAGCGAGGCCGTCGTGCTGTTCGCGTTCGTCGTCGTGTTGCCCATGAACGTGTGGTCGTGGGACTTGCCGGGCTGCTGCGGATAGACGATGGGGTCGTCCGGCTTGGTGTGGCTGACCGAGCAGTTGGCCTGGAACTCGTGGAAGTACCGGTGCGGCGGGTTGTCGGCGGACGGGGTGACGCCGGTGACCGGCGGATTCGCCGGGATGTAGCCGTCGCCGTCGGGGTCTTCGGGTGAGTACGCGGTCGAGGGGGCCATCGCGTGTGCGGCCGCCTGTGCCGCGTGCGCGAGGTGCTCCGGCCCGCCGCCTGGGGTGTCCGTGGCCGACCGCGCGATACCGCTGAGGCCGAGCGAGGTCAGCAGTAAGGCACCGGCGATCAGCGCACCGGAAACAGTCTTGGGTCTCCGTGCCATGGAAGGCTCCTGTACGGGAGGTGGGGGTCTGTGGGGGTATACGGAGAGAGCGTGGAAACGCTGGGGGAGAGCGCTCTCCCACGGCTGGAGTGTTGAGGCGGTGGCCCGAGGGTGTCAAGGGATCCGGCGCAAGGATCAGGGATGCTCCGCGCTCACTTCTCGAAAGCAGGGAAAGAGAATTGACGAGCGATCAGCAAAATCGGTCGGAATCTCGTCACGACCCTTGACGCATCGTTCACACCAATGAAGCATCCAACCGCGAGAGAGCGCTCCCCGACCCCCACTTCGTTCACTTCCTGAACCAGGAGAGCCGCGCATGCCCCCTACTTCCCCCTCCATGGGCCGCAGAGCCGTACTCGGCGCCGCAGCAGCTGTCGCCACCACCGTCGCGGGCCTGCCGGCCACCGCGTCGGCGGCCTCGGCACCGACGTCCGCCGCACCGTCCCGCGGGCGTCCGCTCGATCTGCCGGGCGGCGGTGACCTGGGCCCCAACGTCATCGTGTTCGACCCGTCCACGCCGGGCATCCAGGCCCGGCTGGACGAGGTGTTCCGACAGCAGGAGTCGGCGCAGTTCGGCACCGGCCGCTACGCCCTGCTGTTCAAGCCGGGCACCTACAACGGCCTCAACGCGCAGATCGGCTTCTACACCTCCGTCGCGGGCCTCGGCCTGTCCCCCGACGACACGACCATCAACGGCGACGTCACGGTCGACGCGGGCTGGTTCAACGGCAACGCCACGCAGAACTTCTGGCGTTCGGCGGAGAACCTGGCCCTGGTGCCGGTCAGCGGCACCAACCGCTGGGCCGTGGCACAGGCCGCGCCGTTCCGCCGCATGCATGTGCGCGGCGGTCTCAACCTGGCGCCCAACGGCTACGGCTGGGCGAGCGGCGGCTACATCGCGGACAGCCGGATCGACGGCCAGGTCGGGCCGTACTCGCAGCAGCAGTGGTACACCCGTGACAGCGCGATCGGCAGCTGGCTCAACGGCGTGTGGAACATGGTGTTCTCAGGTGTGGAGGGCGCCCCGGCGCAGACCTTCCCCAATCCGCCGTACACCACGTTGAACACCACACCCGTCTCGCGAGAGAAACCCTTCCTGTATGTGAGCGGCAGCGAGTACCGGGTCTTCCTGCCGGAGAAGCGGACCGACGCCCGCGGGGTCACCTGGGGCAACGGCACCCCGCGGGGCACGTCCCTGGCGCTGTCCCAGTTCTACGTCGCCAAGCCCGCAGACAGCGCGGCCACCCTCAACCAGGCCCTGGCGCAGGGCCTGCACCTGCTGCTCACGCCGGGCATCTACCATGTGAACCAGACCCTTCAGGTCGACAACGCCAACACCGTCGTCCTGGGCCTGGGTTACGCCACGATCGTGCCCGACAACGGGGTCACCGCGCTGCGGGTCGCGGACGTGGACGGGGTGCGCCTCGCCGGCTTCCTGATCGACGCGGGTCCGGTCAACTCCCCCACGCTGCTGGAGGTCGGACCGACCGGCGCGTCCCGGGACCACTCGGCCAACCCGATCACCGTGCAGGACGTGTTCGTCCGCATCGGCGGCGCCGGCGCGGGCAAGGCCACCACCAGCATGGTGATCAACAGCCGGCACACCATCGTCGACCACACCTGGGTGTGGCGCGCCGACCACGGCACCGGTGTCGGCTGGGACACCAACCGGGCCGACTACGGCGTCGTCGTCAACGGCGACGACGTGCTGGCCACCGGTCTGTTCGTGGAGCACTTCAACAAGTACGACGTGCAGTGGTTCGGACAGCGGGGCCGCACGATCTTCTTCCAGAACGAGAAGGCGTACGACGCCCCGAACCAGGCGGCGGTCCAGAACGGCTCGGTGAAGGGGTTCGCCGCCTACCGGGTGGGCGACAACGTCACCGCACACGAGGGCTGGGGCCTGGGCAGTTACTGCTACTACAACGTCGATCCGACGATACTGCAACACCACGGCTTCGCCGCCCCGAACACCTCGGGTGTGAAGTTCCACAACCTGCTCGTCGTCTCGCTGGGCGGCAACGGCCAGTACGAGCGCGTGATCAACGACACCGGGTCGCCGACGTCGGGCACCTCGACGACGCCGTCCACGGTGGTGTCGTACCCCTGACGAGGCGGGGAGGGGCGGGCGGCGGC